>JACSRN010000181.1 GCA_014879735.1 Paracoccaceae bacterium | reverse complement strand
CGGCCCGCAAGCCGGGCGCGATCGCCGCGGTCAGGACCGAGGCCAGGACCAGGGTCCCGCTCAGGACCGCCGCAAGAGCCGAAGTTCTGCGCATCTGCCTCTCCCCTTGAATCTGCCTGCCCGACCTGCCCGGCACAACCGGATCCGAACGCCAGACTAGGCGTAACCCTGGTCGGCGCCAAGCCGCCCGGCCCTCACGGATGCGTGGGTCACGGCCTGCACCGGCACCGGCAGGCGCGCGGGCACAGGCGCGGGCCGCCATCCCCCGGGGCGCCAGCCCCCCTGCAACCCCGGCCGGGTCCCGCGGCGGGAGGTGCCGCGGGACCGCGCCGTCACTCGGCCGCCCGGCCGACGGCGGGGTTGTTGGGATGCGTTGTCCAGTTGGCGTAATCGCCCACTTCGCGGCCGGTGCGGGGGTCGGTCCGGCCCTTCGGCATCTGCACCATGGTGATGCAGCTTTCCACCGGGCAGACATTGACGCAGAGATTGCAGGCCACGCATTCCTCGTCCTTGACCGAGAACACCCGGTCGGCCGACATGGCGATGGCCTGGTGGCTGGTATCCTCGCAGGCGGCAAAGCAGCGGCCGCATTTGATGCAGAGATCCTGGTCGATATGCGCCTTGGCCACGTAGTTCAGGTTCAGGAACTGCCAATCCGTCACGTTCGGCACCGCCCGCCCGACCAGATCGTCAAGCGCCATGCCCTTGTCGTCGAGATATTGCGACAGGCCGGAGATCATCTCCTGCACGACCTTGAAGCCATAGGTCATCGCCGCGGTGCAGACCTGCACATTGCCCGCGCCCAGGGCCATGAACTCGGCCGCGTCGCGCCAGGTGGTGATGCCGCCGATGCCCGAAATCGGCAGGCCGCGGGTTTCGGGCGAGCGGGCGATCTCGGCCACCATGTTCAGCGCGATGGGCTTGACCGCCGGGCCGCAATAGCCGCCATGGCTGCCCTTGCCGTCGATCGTCGGCTCGGGGGCAAAGCCGTCGAGATCGACGCTGGTGATCGAGTTGATGGTGTTGATCAGGCTGACCGCATCGGCGCCGCCGCGCCGGGCCGCCTCGGCCGGGCGGCGGACGTCGGTGATGTTGGGCGTCAGCTTCACGATGCAGGGCATGCGCGAATATTTCTTCACCCAGCGCGTGACCATCTCGATATATTCCGGCACCTGACCCACGGCCGACCCCATGCCCCGCTCGGCCATGCCATGCGGGCAGCCGAAGTTCAGCTCCACCCCATCCGCGCCGGTGTCCTCGATCTGTTTCAGGATCTCGCGCCAGCTGTCCTCGTCGCAGGGCACCATCAGGCTGATGACCAGCGCCCGGTCGGGATAGTCGCGCTTGACCTGCTTGATCTCGCGCAGGTTCACCTCCAGCGGCCGGTCGGTGATCAGTTCGATGTTGTTCAGGCCCAGAAGCCGGCGGTCGGCGCCCCAGATCGCACCATAGCGCGGACCGTTGACATTGACGACCGGCGGGCCTTCGGAACCGAGCGTCTTCCACACCACGCCGCCCCAGCCGGCCTGAAAGGCGCGACGGACGTTGTATTCCTTGTCGGTGGGCGGGGCCGAGGCCAGCCAGAACGGATTGGGCGATTTGATGCCGATGAAATTCGACGACAGGTCAGCCATGGATATCTCCCTGGAGATGCGCCGCGGGGCGGCGTCTGGTGTCTTGGGGATGCGGATCGCGGCGGGCGGATACGCCGCCCGTCAGGAGAACAGAGACCAGATCCAGCCGATCAGATGGCCGCCGACCTCGCCGAACTTGGGCACGATCCAGGCCCAGGCAATGCAGCCGAGCAGGTTCCAGAAGGTGAACCTCACGAAGGCCATCCCGCTCATCCCGGCCATCAGAAAGACGACGGGGCGCAGGAACGTGGTGAAATGCCCGATCAGGATGGTGGCCGGCCCCCAGCGCACAAAGGCCCGGTCGGTCTTTTCCACCCAGTCCGGATGCTTGCGCAGCAGCGGCGTCGCAAGAATGGCCGCGCCATAGCGCCGGCCCAGCCAGAAGGACAGGGTCGAGCCCAGAACGGCCCCGACCGTAGCCCCGAGCCACAGCGGCAGGAAGTTGATCGCCCCGGTGGCGGCCAGCGCGCCCACGGCCACCATGATCGCCGTCGAGGGCACGACGATCGATATCACCGCCGTGGTTTCGGCCATGGCAAAGACCAGCATCAGCCAGGGCGCCAGCGCCTGATGCTGTTCGACGAAGCCGATGATCGCGTCGACCCAAGCCTGCATGACCGCCCCTTTCGCGGCCACGCAGTGGACGAGCCGCCGTCATAAGGCAAGGCGAATCCGCAGCCATCACGCGGCCGTCAGGGCGCGGTGGATGGCCTCGGCGGCATCGCGACCCTCGGCCACGGCGGTGACGGTCAGATCCTCGCCCCCCGCCGCGCAATCGCCGCCCGCCCAGACCCCGGCCAAGGGGCCGGCCGCGGCAATCTTGCCGCCTTCGACGGGCAGGCCCTCGGGCTGGCCGGCCAGGGTCTGGCCGATGGCCTTGAACAGCTGGTCCGCCTTCAGCGTGAAACCCTCTCCCGACAGCTTCAGCCCGGCCGGGCCGTCTTCGGTATAGGCGAATTCCACCGTCTCGACAGCGCCGTTCCCCGTCACCCGCACCGGGGCGGCATTGTGCAGCACCCGCACCCCGGCATTCAGCGCATGTTCCTGCTCCCAGACCGAGGCCGACATCTTGTCGCGGCCCCGGCGGTAGACGATGGTCACGGTCTCGGCTCCAAGCAGCTTCGACTGCACCGCGGCATCGACTGCGGTCATGCCGCCGCCGATCACCACCACGTCGCGGCCGACGGGCAGCGTTGCCAGATCCGCGGCCTGCCGCAGTTCGGCGATGAAATCGACGGCGTTGCGGACGCCGGCCTTCTCCTCGCCCTCGGCCCGCAGCGCGTTCACGCCCTGCAACCCGATGCCGAGGAAGACCGCGTCATGCCCGGCGCGAAGCTGGTCCAGCGTCACGTCGCGGCCAAGCTCTACCCCGGTCTTCACCGTGATGCCGCCGATCTGCAGCAGCCAGTCCACCTCGCGCTGCGCGAAACCGCCCGGGACCTTGTAGCTGGCGATGCCATATTCGTTCAGCCCGCCGGCCTTGGCACGCTTTTCGAAGATCGTCACCTCATGGCCCTTCATCGCCAGGCGATGCGCGCAGGCCAGACCCGCCGGCCCCGCCCCCACCACGGCGACCCGCTTGCCGGTGGATGCCCCGCGGGCAAAGGGCTGCAGATCCCGCGCCATGGCGGTGTCGGTGGCAAAGCGTTGCAGGCGGCCGATCTCGACCGGCTGGCCCTCGGCGGTCTCGCGCACGCATTTTTCCTCGCACAGCGTCTCGGTCGGGCAGACCCGGGCGCACATGCCGCCAAGGATGTTCTGCGTCCAGATCGTCCGTGCGGCCGCCTCGGGCGTGCCGGTGGCGATCTGGCGGATGAACAGCGGGATATCGATCGCCGTCGGGCAGGCCGTGACGCAGGGCGCATCGTGGCAGAAATAGCAGCGGTCCGCGGCCACCTGCGCCTCGTGCCGGTCAAGCGCCGGCGTGTGATCGGCAAAGTTGTCGCGATAGCTTTGGGCTGGCAAACGGCCCGGAACGATGCCGGGCGTCAGCGGGCTGTTGGTCATCTGGGGTCGGGCCTCCCTGGCTTTGGCGCTGCTTGCGGTCAGCTTGGCACAGGTCGATTTTTTTACCAAATGGAAAATTTTCTGCACCATTGCCGCCGCACCGCAGCAAAACCCTGTGCGGAACCCCTGCAACGGCGGCGGATCGAAGGGCGCTTTTCACCCCGCACGCTTGGTCCTATAAGCAGGCAACGACAGCGCACGCCCCGCCAGCAGGCAGGACAGGGCCGAAGGGCGCGCGGATCTGGCAACCGATACGCCAACAGAGGACGGCATGAGCAAACATTCCCCCGACGCGGACGTGACCTTCATTTCGGCGCTTGCAGAGCTTTTGAACCGCAACCAGCTGACCGAAATCGCGGTAAAGCGCGAATATGGCGAGGATGACAGCCTGGAGGTGCGCGTGGTCAAGCAGGCGACGGTGATCGCCGCCGCGCCCGCGCCGGCCTATGCCCCACAGCCCGCCGCCGTGGCGGCCGGCGCAGCGGTTGTCGCCGCCGCGGCGCCGCTGCCAGAGGATCCGAGCCAGCACCCGGGCGCCGTGACCTCGCCCATGGTCGGCACCACCTATCTTGCGCCCGAACCCGGCGCCGCGCCCTTCGTCTCGATCGGCACCCAGGTCGCCGAGGGCCAGACCGTGCTGATCATCGAGGCGATGAAGACGATGAACCACATCCCGGCCCCGCGCGCCGGCACGGTGAAGCGGCTGTTCGTCGAGGACGGCACCCCGGTCGAATACGGCGCCCCCCTGATGATCATCGAATGAGTCCGGCCATGTTCGACAAGATCCTGATCGCGAATCGTGGCGAAATCGCCCTGCGGGTGATCCGTGCCTGCCAGGAAATGGGGATCAAGTCGGTCGCGGTCCATTCCACCGCCGATTCCGATGCGATGCATGTCCGCATGGCCGACGAATCCGTCTGCATCGGCCCCGCGCCCTCGTCGCAAAGCTATCTCAACAAGGCTGCCGTCATCTCCGCCTGCGAGATCACCGGCGCGCAGGCGGTGCATCCGGGCTATGGCTTTCTCAGCGAGAACGCCGCCTTCGCCCAGGCGCTGGAAGACCACGGGATCACCTTCATCGGCCCCTCGGCCGAGCATATCCGCATCATGGGCGACAAGATCACCGCCAAGGAGACGGCGCGGGCACTGGGGATCCCGGTCGTGCCGGGCTCGGACGGCGGCGTGCCCGATGTCGAGACGGCGCTGATCGTGGCGGCAGAGATCGGCTACCCTGTCATCATCAAGGCCACCGCGGGCGGCGGCGGGCGCGGCATGAAGGTGGCACGCAATGCCGAAGATCTCGACATCGCCTTCCGCACCGCGCGCAGCGAGGCCAAGGCGGCCTTCGGCAATGACGAGGTCTATATCGAGAAATACCTGCAGAAGCCGCGCCATATCGAAATCCAGGTCTTTGGCGACGGCCGCGGCAATGCCGTTCATCTGGGCGAACGCGACTGCTCGCTGCAGCGCCGGCACCAGAAGGTGTTCGAGGAAGCGCCCGGCCCGGCGATCACGCCCAGGATGCGCGCCGAAATCGGCGCGATCTGCGCCGAGGCCATGGCCAAGATCGCCTATATCGGCGCCGGTACCGTCGAGTTCCTCTACGAAGACGGCGAGTTCTACTTCATCGAGATGAACACCCGGCTGCAGGTGGAACACCCTGTCACCGAATTCATCTTTGGCGTCGATCTGGTGCGCGAACAGATCCGCGTGGCCTCGGGCCTGCCGATGTCCTTCACCCAGGATGATCTGGAAATCGACGGCCATGCCATCGAGGTGCGGATCAATGCCGAACGCCTGCCGAATTTCGCGCCCTGCCCCGGCAAGGTGAAGACCTTCCATGCGCCGGGCGGCCTGGGCGTGCGGATGGATTCGGCGCTCTATGGCGGCTATTCCATCCCGCCCTATTACGACAGCCTGATCGGCAAGCTGATCGTGCATGGCCGCGACCGGCCCGAAGCGCTGGCCCGCCTGCGCCGCGCGCTGAGCGAGCTGGTCGTCGATGGTGTCGACACCACGGTGCCGCTGTTCCACGCCCTGCTGAACGAACCCGACATCCAGGCGGGAGAGTACAACATCCACTGGCTGGAAAAGTGGCTCGCCGCGCAGTTCGGCTGACCCGGGGCGGTGCGGTCCTGCCCGCGCCGCCGCAAATGTCCTGCAAGAGGCCAACAAAATCCTTCGAGGGATTTTGACCGTGACCGGAGCGATCACCGCCGAGTTGCTGCTGCGCGCCTATGCCATGGGCATCTTTCCCATGGCCGAGGGCCGCGCCGACCCCACGATCCACTGGATCGACCCGCGCCATCGCGGCATCCTGCCGCTCGATGGCTTTCATCTCTCGCGCAGCCTGGCCCGCCGGATCCGCCGCTCTGGCTGGCACGTCACCGCCGACCGCGATTTCGCCGGCGTGCTGGACGGTTGCGCCGACCGGCCGGAGACCTGGATCAACGCCCCGATCCGCGCATTGTATCTCACGCTCTTCGACACGGGCTTTGCCCATTCCGTGGAAATCCGCGATGGTGAAACGCTGATCGGTGGCGTCTACGGTGTCAGCCTGGGCGCAGCCTTCTTCGGCGAATCGATGTTCTCGCGCCGCACCGATGCCTCGAAGGCCGCGCTGGCCTGGCTGGTCCACCGGCTGCGGGCGGGCGGGTTCACGCTGTTCGACACCCAGTTCCTGACGCCGCATCTGGCCAGCCTCGGCGGCATCGAAATCCCGCGGGCCGAGTATCGCCGCCGGCTTGCCGCAGCGCTGGACCGGCCCGCCCGTTTCGATCCGCCGGGCTATTCCCCTTCGGCCGGGGCGGTGGTCTCGTCGCTTTCGGGTGGGTCTTCGGCGGCCTCGGGCGGCGTATAGCCCGGCACCACGCAGCGCAGCACCCAGACGTCGTAGCGCGGATGCTCCAGCGCCGAAAGCGCGGGCGACGAAGCCAGCATCCAGCCGGCGAACACCGGCTCGGCCTTGCTGGAATCGAGGATGGTCAGATGCGCCTCGGCCTCGGCCGCCGGGTTGTCGGCGGGATAGCGGCAGGTATCGAGCTGGATCGTCAGCCGGCCGTTGGTGGCGGACTGGCCGCGCTGCAATTCGACATTGCCGGTCTGGCCGGTCAGCTTGTCCAGCCAGCGGATCACCCCGCCCTGCGCATCGGCAAAGCCGCCCTCGGCGGCGGCCGGGCCGCCAGCCAGCGCCAGGATCAGCGCCGCCGTCCTCATCCCCCGCCCTCCGCGGCCGGGGTGTCGGAGGCGTCGCCCGAGCCGCCGACAAATTTCATCAGCAGCGAGATGAGGCTGACCGCGCCCTGCGTATCTTCGATCTCGTCGCCCGGGGCCAGCATCTCGATCGCGCCACCCGGCAGAATCTCGACATAGCTGCCGCCCAGCAACCCGTCCTGCGAAATCAGGATCGCACTGTCGGCCGGCAGTTCGACGCCTTGCGTCATGTCGATCGTGGTGTCGGCAAAATAGGTCTGCGGGTTGAGGCGGATGTCGCGCAGCGTGCCGACCTTCACCCCCGCCAGCCGCACGTCGGCGCCCTCCGAGATGCCCTCGATCGACCGGAACGAGGCGACGAGCGGATAGGTCGCAGCACCGCCGCCCAGCCCAGAGGCCCCGGCGGCATAGATTGCAAATCCCGCGGCCACGGCCAGAACCGCGGCCCCGGCCAGGACTTCTGCGGCAGAATGGCTCATTCCGGCTGCCACGCCTCGTAATCGCGCCGCTCATCCGGCACGCCGCGGCGGATCGATCCCGGCGGGGCATAGGCCAGGTCGGACCCCGAGAGATTCTCGCGATGCGGCTTTTCCCAGGACTTGTGGGCCAGGGGCGCCTCGGTCGGCGGCTTGTCATAGGTGTGATGCAACCAGCCGTGCCAGTCGGGCGGTACCCGGCTCGCCTCCATCTCGCCATTGTAGATGACCCAGCGCCGTACCCCGTCCTTCGAACGGTAATAGATGTTGCCCTGGTCGTCCTCGCCCACCTTCACCCCCTTGCGCCAGGTGAAGAACCGGGTGTTCAGCGTCTCGCTGTTCCACCAGGTCAAGAGGCTGAGCAGGAACTTCTTCATCCGAACCCTCCGGGCTTCCGTCATGCCCCTGATATGGCCGATTGCGCGCTGAAGGTCCAGCCTCGACAGCGGTGCGCGCGGGCTTCCGCTGCGCGCGCGCCCCGTGCCGCCACCCTCCCGCAACGGGGCGACCCTCGGGGGCGCAGCCCTCAGGGACCGACCCTCGGGGGGGGGCGATCCCCAGGGGGCGACCCTCAGCGTGTGGTCCCCGGGCGTGCGGTCCCCGGGCGTGCGGTCCTCGGGGCGCCGGCTCCGGCGGGGCGGCCCGAGCCGGTTGGCCGGAACGGCCAGAGGCGAGACGGGCGCTTGCGGCGCAGCCGCGCCGCTTTGCTCCGCCAGGCCCGCGCCCCTTCGGCCCGGAGGCCCCGCCGCCGCCCGGAATGCGCCGCCACCCCGATCCCGCCCTCACCCCGGAAGACGCGCCGTCACCTCGATCTCGATGCGGTGGCGCGGGTCGATCAGCCCGGCCTCGATCATCGTCGCCGCCGGCGGATCGGCCCCGAAGGTTGCCGCCAGCAGCGGCCAGCAGGCCGGAAATTCGGTCCGGTCCGGCAGGATGTAATGCACCCGCACGACATCGGCAAAACCCGCCCCCGCCGCCTCCAGTGCCGCGCCGATGATCCGCAGCGCCAGCGCGCATTGCGCCGTCACGCCCTCGGGGATCTCTCCCGTCGCATGGTCTGTTCCGGTGGTGCCCGAAACGAAGATCCAGCCATCGGCCACGACCGCGCGGGCATAGCCGATCTTCGGCTCCCAGGTCGATCCTGTCCGGATACGTCGGATCGCCATGATTCCCCCTTTTGCCGGAACGAAAACGCCGCCCCCTGGGGGACGGCGCCAGTCTCGCAGGCTCTGCCGCGGATCAGCCCGCTGCCGCGGATTCTTTCTTCTTCGCCTCGGCATGGACAAGCAGCGGCTTCGCACCGTTGTTCACCGCCTCTTCCTTCACCACGACCTCGGACACGCCCTCCATCCCGGGCAGTTCGAACATCGTGTCGAGGAGGATGTCCTCCATGATCGACCGCAGGCCCCGCGCGCCGGTCTTGCGCTTGATCGCGCGCTTGGCGATCGCCACCAGCGCATCCGGCGTGAAGGTCAGCTTCACGCCCTCGATCTCGAACAGCCGCTGATATTGCTTGACCAGCGCATTCTTCGGTTCGGTCAGGATCGTGACCAGCGCGCCTTCGTCCAGATCCTCCAGCGTGGCGATCACCGGCAGGCGGCCGACGAATTCCGGGATCAGGCCGAATTTCAGCAGATCCTCGGGCTCCAGCTCGCGGAAAAGTTCCCCCGCGCCGCGGGCATCGGGATCCTTCACCTCGGCTCCGAAGCCGATGCCCGACCCCTTGCCGCGCAGCGCGATGATCCGTTCCAGCCCGGCAAATGCACCGCCGCAGATGAACAGGATGTTCGTCGTGTCGACCTGCAGGAATTCCTGCTGGGGATGCTTGCGGCCGCCCTGCGGCGGGACACTGGCGATCGTGCCCTCCATGATCTTCAGCAGCGCCTGCTGCACGCCCTCGCCCGAAACGTCGCGGGTGATCGAGGGGTTGTCGGACTTGCGGGTGATCTTGTCGACCTCGTCGATATAGACGATGCCGCGCTGCGCCCGCTCGACATTGTATTCGCTGGCCTGCAGCAGCTTGAGGATGATGTTCTCGACATCCTCGCCGACATAGCCCGCCTCGGTCAGCGTCGTGGCATCGGCCATGGTGAAGGGCACGTCGAGGATGCGTGCCAGCGTCTGCGCCAGCAGCGTCTTGCCGGTGCCGGTCGGCCCGATCAGCAGGATGTTCGATTTCGACAGTTCCACATCCTGCTTGGAGGAATGGTTCAGCCGCTTGTAATGGTTGTGCACCGCCACCGAGAGGACGCGCTTGGCGCGGTCCTGGCCGATGACATAATCGTCCAGGACCTTGCAGATCTCGCGCGGGGTGGGCACGCCATCGGTGGCCTTCAGCCCTGTCGACTTGGTCTCCTCACGGATGATGTCCATGCAGAGTTCGACACATTCGTCGCAGATGAAGACCGTGGGCCCCGCGATCAGCTTGCGCACCTCGTGCTGGCTCTTGCCACAGAACGAGCAATAGAGCGTGTTCTTGCTGTCGCCCGAGTTGGTAGCCATCCATTGTTCCTTGCCATTTGCGCCGAGGCGCCGTTCGCAGTCGAAAGTCTAGGCCAAGGCCCCGGCGTCCACAACGCCAAATCGCCGCCGGCCGGCCCGCCGGCCCGAGGGCAGTTTCCTACTTCGTTTCCTCAAGCTTGCCGCGGTCGGCGACGATCTCGTCGATCAGGCCAAAGTCCCTGGCTTCCTCGGCCGTCATGAAGTTGTCGCGCTCGAGCGCGGCCTCGATCTCGTCATAGTTCTTGCCGGTGTGGCGCACATAGATCTCGTTCAGGCGGCGCTTCAGCCGTTCGGTGTTGCGGGCATGGATCATGATGTCGGTCGCCTGGCCCTGATAGCCGCCTGAGGGCTGGTGGACCATGATCGAACTGTTGGGCAGCGAATAGCGCAGCCCCTTGGTTCCCGCAGCCAGCAGAAGCGAGCCCATCGAGGCCGCCTGCCCGATCACCAGCGTGGAAACCTTGGGCCGGATGTATTGCATCGTGTCGTAGATCGACAGGCCGCTCGTCACCACGCCGCCGGGGCTGTTGATATACATAGAGATTTCCTTCGACGGATTTTCCGCCTCAAGAAACAGCAGCTGTGCGCAGATCAGCGAGGACATGCCGTCATGCACCGGGCCGGCCAGGAAGATGATCCGCTCCTTCAGAAGGCGCGAGTAGATGTCATAGGCACGTTCGCCGCGCGAGGTCTGCTCGACCACCATCGGGACCAGCGTGTTCATGTAAAGGTCGATCGGATCGCGCATCTGGGGCCTGCCTCTGTTCTGTTATCTAGGGATATCGCCGGAAGGTTTCCCGAATCTTAGTGTTGCGGACCGGGGGCTGCAAGGGCAGGGGCGCAAACTCGCAGGTACCAGGCCCCGCAGGACGGAGGCCGGCCACCGGAAGGCGGGCGTCATGGCGGGCGTTCTGCGCACCGGCGCCCGGCGGTTGCCCGGCGCGGTTGCCCGGCGCGATCGTTCCGGGCACTGGTTCGGAGCGACTGTTCCGGGCGGCCGTTCGCTTGGGCCATTCGCTTTGGCTGTTCGGGACGGCTGTTCGGGGTAGCTGTTCAAGGCGACCGCGGCCTGCTTGACTGTGGCAGTTCCAACCCCGACCCCAAAGCCCCGGAAAGACCGATGCCCGCCATTCTTCCCGCGCCCCTTGCCGCCGTTCTCCGCACCTTGGCAGCCGCCCGGGACAGGACACCAGCGCAAGGCTGGCCAGCACCGCAGGGCGCCCTTCCGCCGCGGCCGCGGCACCGCGGCCAGCAGCAGGCCGGGCCGGACCGGCACCGCGCCGCCCGCCTCCGCCGCCTGCTCGCCGCACTTCTTCCCGCGGCATTGTCGGCCTGCATCCTGCTGCCGGTGCCGATCCCTGTGGCCGCCCCACGGATCGGCGGCGACACCACTGACCTTGGCCCGGCCATCCTGCCCACGGGCTGCACCCGCGCGCCCGGCGCGGATCTGGCCGAGGCGCGCGTCCTTGCGCTGGTCAATGCGCAGCGGCGCGCGGCCGGGCTTGGCGCGCTGCGGGCCTCGCCCCGGCTGGCCTCGGTCGCACAGGGCCTTGCCTGCGACAATGCCCGGCGCGGCGGCATCGGACATGTCGGAGGCGATGGCGCCACCCTGGGCGAGCGGCTGAACCGCAACGGCTATCGCTGGTGGACCGCGGCCGAAAATACCGGCCTCGGCTTTGCCGGATCTCCCGACCGCCTGGTTGCCTTCTGGATGGCATCGCCTGCGCATCGCGAAAATCTGCTGAACCCCGCGATCACCGAGGCCGGCCTCGGCCTGAGCGGCGAAGCCCGCCCTGCCTGGGTGCTTGATCTGGCGCAGCCGCGCTGACGCGGCCCGCCCTGCCCCGCCCGCCCCGGGG
>JACSRN010000109.1 GCA_014879735.1 Paracoccaceae bacterium | reverse complement strand
GGGCGGCACGGGTGGCGGCGCGGGCGGCGCCCCTGGCCGATGAGTTGCGGCCGGTGCGGCCGGGGCTGCCCGGCGGGCGCTACAAGCCGTTGAGCGACGAGGGGGTGGAGAAGATTCACCGCGCGGCGCTGGAGGCGCTGGAGGTGATCGGTTTTGCCAATGCCCCGCCCTCGGGCGTGGAAATCCTGACGGGCGCCGGGGCGGTGCAGGGCGAGGACGGCCGCATCCGCTTTCCCCGGGCGCTGGTCGAGGACATGCTGGCCAAGGCGGCGCGGGGGATCACGCTGCACGGCCGCGATCCGAAACACGACCTGCATCTGCAGGGGACCAACGTCCATTTCGGCACGGCCGGCGCGGCGGTGCATGTCGTCGATCCGGTGACGCTGGACTATCGCGATTCGACGACACAGGATCTGTATGATGCGGCCCGGCTGGCCCAGAATCTGGACAATATCCATTTCTACCAGCGCACCATGGTCTGCCGCGACGTGCCGGACAACAGGGAGATGGATCTCAACACGCTGTACGCCAGCCTCGCGGGCACGAAAAAGCATGTGGGCACCAGCATCTTCGATCCCGCCCATGTCGCCGATTGCTTCGAGATCCTGCATATGGTTGCGGGGAGCGAGGAGGAGTGGCGGGCGCGGCCCTTCGTTTCCAACAGCAATTGCTTCGTCGTGCCGCCGATGAAATTCGCCGAGGAAAGCTGCAAGGTGATGGAGGATTGCATCCGGCGCGGCATGCCCATGCTGCTGTTGTCGGCCGGGCAGGCCGGGGCGACGGCACCGGCGCCGATCGCGATGGCCATCGTGCAGGCGGTGGCGGAATGTCTGGCCGGCGTGGTCTATGTCAATGCCATCAAGCCCGGCGCGCCGGCGATCTTCGGCACCTGGCCCTTCGTCTCGGATCTGCGCACCGGCGCGATGTCGGGCGGATCGGCCGAACAGGCGCTGCTGACGGCCGGCTGCGCCCAGATGCACCGCTTCTACGACCTGCCCGGCGGCGCGGCGAGCGGCATTTCCGATTCGAAACTGCCCGACATGCAGGCGGGCTGGGAGCAGGCGATCACCAACACGCTGGCCGGCCTGTCGGGGCTGAACATGTGCTACGAGGCGGTGGGGATGCATGCCTCGCTTCTGGGGTTCTGCCTGGAAAGCATGGTGCTGGGCGACGACATCCTGGGCCAGGTGATGCGCCTTGTCCGCGGCATCGACGTGACCGAGGACACGACCAGCATCGAGGTGATGAAGGAGGTCTGTCTGGGCGGGCCGGGCCATTACCTCGGCTCGGACCAGACGCTGCGGTTGATGCAGACGGAATATATCTATCCCGCTGTCGGCAACCGGATGAGCCCGAAGGAATGGAACGAGGCCGGCAAGCCGCAGCTTCTGGACCGCGCCACTGCGCGCAAGGAGGAGATTCTCGCCCGGGCCGGCTGCCAGATCGACCCCGCGGTCGATGCCGCGGTTCGCGCGCGGTTCAACATGTATTTCCGCTGAGCGGCGCACGGTTGCGCCGGGGGCCGGCGCGGGGGTAGGCTCGGGCTCGACAGGGGCGGCCGGGAGAGCCGCGGAAACCGACAGGAGAACAGCAGCATGACCGTCTCGTCGCATCTGGGGCAGTTCTACATCGGCGGGGCATGGGTCGATCCCCTGCCCGGCGCCACGGCTTTGGGGGTCGAGAATCCGGCCAGCGAAGAGATCGTGGGGCAGGTGGCACTGGGGACCGCGGCCGATGCCGACCGCGCCATTGCCGCCGCCCGCGCCGCCTTCGACGCCTGGACGGTGACGCCGCTTGCCGCGCGCATCGCCCTCGTCGAGCGCATCCTCGAGGTCTATAATGCGCGCTACGAGGAATTCGCCCAGGCGATGAGCACCGAGATGGGCGCCCCCATCGAATGGGCCCGCGGTGCGCAGGCCTGGGCGGGGCAGGTGCATATCGAATCGACCATCGCGGCGGCGAAGGAAATGGTCTGGGAATACATGCGCGGCGACACCCGCATCGTGCATGAGGGGATCGGCGTCTGCGCGCTGATCACGCCCTGGAACTGGCCGATGAACCAGATCGCCTGCAAGGTGGCGCCGGCGCTGATTGCCGGTTGCACCATGGTGCTGAAACCTTCGGAGATCGCGCCGCTGTCGGGTCTGCTCTTTGCCGAGGTCTGCGATGCGGCCGGTGTGCCGGCGGGGGTCTTCAACCTGGTGAACGGCATGGGTCCGGTTGTCGGCGCCCGGATGTCCAGCCATCCCGAGGTGGACATGGTGTCCTTCACCGGCTCGACCCGGGCGGGCACGGCGATTGCGGCCTCGGCGGCGCCGACGGTGAAGCGGGTGGCGCAGGAACTGGGCGGCAAGTCGCCGAACATCCTGCTGCCGACGGCCGATCTGCAGGCGGCGGTGACGGGCGGCGTCGAGGGCTGTTTCGGCAATACCGGGCAAAGTTGCGATGCACCGACGCGGATGTTCGTGCATCGCAGCCAGCACGATGCGGCGCTGAAGATCGCGGCGCAGGCTGCGGCGGCGGTGGTGGTGGGCGACCCGGCCGACAGCGCCACGACCATGGGGCCGCTGGTGTCGAAGCTGCAATGGGACAAGGTGCAGCGCCTGATCCAGGCCGGCATCGACGAGGGCGCGACGCTGGTCTGCGGCGGGGTGGGCCGGCCGGCCGGCCTGAACCGCGGCTGGTTCGTGCAGCCGACGATCTTCGGAAATGTCACCAACGACATGACCATCTCGCGCGAGGAGATCTTCGGCCCGGTGCTGTCGATCCTGCCCTATGACGACATCGACCAGGCGGTGGCCATGGCCAATGACACGCCCTATGGCCTTGCCGCCTATATCGCCGGCCCGGTCGAGGAGGCAAAGCCCGTCGCCCGCCGCCTGCGTGCCGGCACGGTGAACCTGAATTACCCCGATTGGGACACATTCGCCCCCTTCGGCGGCTACAAGCAGTCTGGCAACGGCCGCGAATATGCAGACTGGGGCATTCACGACTTCTGCGAAGTGAAAGGCATCGTGGGATGGGGGGGCTGAGATACGGCTTTGTCGGCCTGGGCAATCTGGGCGGCAATCTGGCGGGCAGCCTGCGGCGCGCGGGGTTCGATCTGGTCGTCTATGACCGCGACCCGGCGCTGGCCGCGCCTCTGGCCGCGCTGGGGGCCGGGGTCGCGGGCTCGGTCGCGGAACTGGCGGCGGGGGTAGACCATGTCTTCACCTGCCTGCCCAGCCCGGCCGCATCCGAGGTCGTGCTGGCCGAACTGCTGACCGGCCTGCCCGAGGGCGCGACCTGGATCGAATGTTCGACCCTGGGTCGCGACGATGTGCTGCGGCTGGCGGGGCTGGCGCGGAAGGGCGGCCTGCGGATGCTGGAGGCGCCGGTGACGGGCGGCGTGCATCTGGCGGTGCGGGGCGAGATCACCGTGCTTGTCGGCGGCGATGCCGATCTGGTCGAGCAGCACCGCCCGGCCCTGCAGGCGATCGGCGGCCAGATCTTCCACATGGGGCCGCTGGGGTCGGCTGCGGTGATCAAGGTCATCACCAACATGCTGGCCTTCATCCACCTTGTCGCCGATGGCGAGGCGCTGATGCTGGCCGCGCGGGGCGGGCTGGATCTGAAGACGGCCTGGGAGGCGATCGCCGCCTCGTCCGGCACCAGTTTCGTGCATGAAACCGAGGGTCAGCTTGTCCTGAACGGCAGCTATGACATCGCCTTCACCATGGATCTGGCGCTGAAGGATCTGGGGTTTGCCCTGGGTTTCGGCCGCGAATTCGGCGTGCCGCTGGACCTTGCCGCCATGGTGAACCAGACCTTCCTGCGCGGGCGGGCGGTCTATGGCGGGGCCGCCCAGTCGACGCAGATCGTGAAGCTGCTGGAGGACGCGCTGTCGACGCCGCTGCGGGCCGCGGGTTTTCCGGCGCGGCTGGGCTGACCGCGGCGCGGCCGGCCGCCGGCGAGCCCTGCCTCCCGCCCGCCCGCCAGACCCCGAGTGGGGCGGCCTGCCGCAAACAAGAGGATGCAACCGATGAGCGATGACATCCCGGCCCGCGTGGCCCGACTGCTGCACCACCGCAAGGCCGGGCTGGTGCTGGGCGATCCCATCGTGCCGCCGGTCGTGCTGTCGACCACCTTTCACCTTCCCGCGGCGCAGGGTGCGTCGCATTACTATGCCCGCAGCGGCACGCCGACCTGGGATTCGGTCGAGGCGCAGCTGTCGCTGCTGGAGGATGCCGAGACGGTGATCTTCCCCTCGGGCATGGCGGCGATTTCGGCCGCGCTTCTGGTGACGCTGCGCGCCGGCGCGACAGTGGTGATTCCCTCGGATGGCTATTACGTCACCCGGCTGTTTGGCCGCGACGTGCTGGCGGCCTATGGCGTGACCGTGCGCGAGGTGCCGACGGTCGAACTGGCGGGGGCGGATTTCGCGGGCGTCGACGTGGTCTATCTTGAAACGCCGTCGAACCCTGGGCTCGATGTCGCCGACATTCGCGCGGTGGCGTCGCGGGCCAGGGCGGCGGGCGCGCGGATCATTGCCGACAACACCACGATGACGCCCCTGCTGCAACGCCCGCTGGATCTGGGGTGCGACCTGGTGGTGGCGGCCGACACCAAGGCGCCGGCGGGACATTCCGATGCGCTGTTCGGCCATGTTTCCGGGCGCGATTCGGCGCTGATGGACCGGATTCGCGAATTTCGCCGCCAGTCCGGCGCGGTTCCCGGGCCGTTCGAGGCCTTTCTCGTCCATCGCGGGCTGGAGACGCTGGAACTGCGGCTGTCGCGGATGTGCGCCACGGCCGGGCTGATTGCCGGGCGTCTGGCCGGGCATTCCCGCATTCGCGGCCTGCGTTATCCCGGTCTTGCCGACGATCCCGCCCATGGCATTGCTCGGCGGCAGATGGCGGATTTCGGCTTTCTCATCGGGTTCGAACTGGCCGATGAAGCTGCAGCCGAAGCCTTTCTTGCGGCCTGCCCGCTGATCGACCAGGCCACCAGCTTTGGCGGTGTCCATTCGGCGGCAGAGCGGCGCGCCCGCTGGGGCGACCGGGTGGCCCCCGGATTCCTGCGGCTTTCGGTGGGGATCGAGCCGGCCGAGACGCTGTGGTCGGCCATCGCCGCGGCGCTGGACGTCGCAGGCTGAGGCAGATCGGTCACAGGGCCAAAGGCCTCTGGCATCTTGCACGGGGATCGGGCAAAAGAGGGGGGTCACTGCCCGTTGCCGGCAGCCCCGGACCCGGTGCAGTGTATTCAAGAGCCACGATCTATACCGCAGGGTTCAGAATGAGCGAATTTGCCTCGCGCCGCGTGATGATGGTCGACACCCAGGTCCGGCCTTCGGATGTCACCAAGTTTCCGATCATCGAGGCGATGCTTCAGGTTCCGCGGGAATCCTACGTGCCCGATCCCAGGCGCGAGGTGGCCTATGCCGGCGTCAATCTCGATCTCGGCGACAACCGGGTGATCCTTGAGCCGCGCACGCTGGCCAAGATGCTGGACGCGCTGGATGTGCAGCCGACGGAACTGGTGCTCGATCTCGGCCCGGCGCTTGGCTATTCGGCGGCGGTGCTGGCGCGGCTGGCGCAGACCGTGGTTGCCGTCGAGGAGGACGAGGCCATGGCCGACGAGGCGCAGCGCGTCCTGTCGCAGGAAGGCGTCGACAATGCGGTCGTCGTGCGCGGCCCGCTGACCGGCGGCGCAGCCAAGCACGGCCCCTATGATGCCATCGTGATCGAGGGCGGGGTCGAGGCGGTTCCGGCCGCGATCCTGGAACAGTTGCGCGACGGCGGGCGGATCGCCGCGATCTTCATGGATGGCGGCCTCGGCACCGTGCGGATCGGCTACAGGGAGACGGGCGGCGTCGACTGGCGCGATGTCTTCAACGCGACGGCGCCGGTGTTGCCGGGCTTTGGAAAAGACCGCAGCTTCGTGCTGTAAGGACGGCGGAGCGTGACGGGGGCCCGCGGGCCTCTTCGTGCCGATGGCCCGGTTGGGAAAGGAATGCGCAGATGCGGATGTGGTTGAAGGCGATGGCGGTGGGTGCGCTGGCGGTGTCGGCAATGGCGCCGGCCCGGGCAGAGACGCTTACCGATGCGTTGATCTCGGCCTATCAAAACTCGAATCTGCTCAACCAGAATCAGGCGGTGCTGCGGGCCGCCGATGAAGGCGTGGCCGAGGCGGTGTCGGGGCTGCGTCCGGTCGTGTCCTTCGTCGTCAATGCCGGCAAGACCTGGAGCCGGCGCACCACCGATTTCAGCAATTCAAGCTTCAACACCCTTGCACTGTCGGCCACGCTGTCGGTCGATCTGATGCTGTTCGACTTCGGCCGCGCCCAGGCCGGAATCGAACTGGCCCGGCAATCGGTGCTGGCGACCCGCCAGGCGCTGGTGCAGGTCGAGCAGCAGGTGCTGCTTTCCGCGGTGGCCGCCTATGTCGAGGTGCGGTTGCGGCAGGAAATCGTTGCGCTGCGCCAGTCGAACGTGCGGCTGATCGGCCAGGAGCTGAAGGCCGCGCAGGACCGTTTCGACGTGGGCGAGATCACCAAGACCGATGTCGCCATCGCCGAGGCGGCGCTTGGCGCTGCCCGCTCGGCAATGGCGGCGGCCGAGGGCGATCTGATGGTCGCGCGCGAGGCTTTCAAGGCGGCAGTCGGCCATTATCCGGGCGCGCTCGCGATTCCGCCGGCGTCGCCCGCCATTCCGAAATCGCTCGATGCCGCGCGGTCGGTGGCGGTGAAGACCCATCCCACCATCCTGCAGGCCCAGCATCAGGTGCTGGTGGCAGAGGCCCAGGTTGCGCTGGCCGAGGCCAATATGAAGCCGACCATCGGCCTGGGTGCCTCGATCGGCAACACCGACATCAATTCCTCGGTCTTCGGCAGCGACACCGCCACGCTGTCGGGCGAGGTGGGCATCCAGTTGTCGCAGACGCTCTATGCCGGGGGCAGGCTGTCGGCGCTCTACCGCAAGGCCTTGGCGCAGAAGGAATCGGCCCGCGCCGGGCTGAAGCAGACCGTGGTGCAGATCGAGCAGAACCTCGGCAATGTCTGGGCACAGCTCTCCGTCTACATCGCCTCGATCGAAGCCTCGCGCCAGCAGATCCGCGCGGCGCAGGAGGCGTTCGACGGCGTGCGCGAGGAGGCCTCGCTCGGCGCCCGCACGACGCTTGACGTGCTGAATGCCGAACAGGATCTGCTCGACGCCCGCAACTCGCGCCTGCAGGCCGAGGCCGGGCGCTATGTCGCGGTCTATCAGGTGCTGGCGGCAATGGGCCTTCTGACCGCCGAACATCTGAAGCTGGGCATCCCGACCTATGATCCCGAGGCCTATTACGACGCGGTGAAGAATGCGCCGTCCACCTCGGTGCAGGGCAAGAAGCTGGACCGGATCCTGAAGAAGACCGGCAACTGAGTGCCGGCCGGCCGCTCGCGCCTGCGTTGCACAATCGTGGCAGATCCTGGTGCTGCGGCCGGGATTGCGCCATATCCTTGTGCTGCAGGCGTGATCGGGTTAGGCTTCGTCAACAACCATAAAGAACAATCGGGCAGGTCTGATGTCGGAACCGCTCAGCTCTCATGAGATCGAGGATGTGCTGTCCTCCATCCGTCGCCTTGTGTCCGAGGAGTTGCGTCCGGCGCCGCGTGCCCGGACGGCGGCCGCGCCGGATCAATCGGCGGCGGAGCCGGAGAAGCTGATCCTGACGCCGTCACTGCGTGTGGTGGGCGACAGCCAGGCGGCGCCTGAGGCCCGTGCGGAGGATGGCGCGGCAGAGGCGCCGGTCGAAACGCTGGTCGAGGCGGCCGTGGACCCGGTCCTGCTGCACGAAGGGCTGTCGGCGATCGCTGAGCCTGCAGCCATCGAACCTGCGCCCATCGAACCTGCAACAGCCGGGCCGGCGCCGGTCTTCCGGGCCGGTGGTCCCTTGATCGAGGGCGCCGACGATCTGGTCTGGGCCGCCCCCGGCGAGCCGGAGGTCGAGGCGGCCTGGGCAGAGGAGCCCGAGCCCTGGCAGGATGGCGAGGCGACGGATGCGGCGGCTTCGGTACGGGTGACGCCATTTCCGTCCCGCGCCGGGACGGCCTCGGATCCGCTGGCCCGGGCCTGGGCCGATCGGGCGGAGGCCGAGCTGCGCCAGGAACTGGACGGGATATCCCCGCCCCTTGCGCGCGATGGCGCGGCGGAGGACGGCGATTTGACGGAAACCGGAAGTTTCGGCGGGGAGGCTGCGGTGATCGACGAAGAGGCGCTGCGCGACATCGTGCGCGAAATCATCCGTGAGGAACTGGCCGGATCGCTGGGCGAGCGCATCACCCGCAATGTCCGGAAACTCGTGCGGATCGAGATCAACCGCAGCCGTGCGGCGCGCGAATTCGACTGATCCACGACCGACGGGCCGATTCAGCCTCGGATCCGGGGCTGGCCTGGCATGGATCTGGCATATGGCAAGACCGCCGGCAGGACCCCGGCCAGGAGCACGGCACGTCCCGCGGGACCAGACGAAAAAGCGCGCCCCGGGGCGCGCTTTTTCGTCTGGTCCGATCCGGTGGGCGCCGGATCGGGTATCAGGCCGCTTCGGCGTGATCGGCTTCCAGCGCGGCACGGCGCTCGGATTCCTCGCGGCTGAGCGCGACAGAGGTCCGCACGCCCTTGGAGACGAATTCCATCAGCCCCTTGACCACCCGCTCGTTCGGGTCGATTCCGGCACAGGACAGCACTTCGCGCCCGTCGCGCGAACGCGCCCAACGCGCGATCTGCTCTGGCCCGTTGCCATATTTCTTGTCATCGGCGATGGCATCATCCAGCGCCGCAAGCACCACGGCCGCGAACAGCTTGCGGGCCCGCTGGCCCTGTTCGAAGTTGAAGGCGGTGCTGTCGATGGTGTCGAGCATCACTGATAATCCTTAGGTCGTTTCTTGGTTTTCTTGTCCGCCCTGCGCTTGTAACGGTTTGTTCACGATTCTGGTTTTCCGGTTTGGAATGACAGCCATGCGTCTGGCGCATGACTCAGGGCCGGACGCTACCATATTTCGTGAGAACATCTGCGCGCCGAAAACGAAATGTAGACGCGGCCTTCGCGAATTCAAGGATTCGCCGGAGTCTCGCCACATTATTTTTTGTGGCTGATCCATGGTGTTATCCGGCGGGCGGGCGGCTCACTCGGCGGCAAGCTGCGCGCCGCCGGCCAGAAGCGGCTCTGCCATCCGATCAAAGCGCATATGGGCCAGGGCCCGCCCGTCCCAGACGGTGCCCAGAACGCCGGCCTCGCGCCCGTCGGCCAGGGTAATGGGCGTTCCGGGCGCGGCCTCGCCCGCGATGGCCAGACGCACCAGCCCCTTGCGCAGTTCCGTCTTGTGCTTCATCCGCGCCGTGACCTCCTGCCCGACATAGCAGCCCTTGCGGAAATCGACGCCATGCAGCCGCTCGAACCCGGCTTCAAGGATATAGCTCTCGTCGGGGCGCAGATCCTCGGGATAGGCGGGTACCAGATGCTCCACCCGCAGCGCCCGGTCGTCGAAGGCCGCGGCGGGCAGGTCGACATAGCGTCGCCAGGGCAGGGCGGGGTGGCGCGGATCGGGCTGCGCCCCCTCGGGCGGTGCCCCGATGCCCCGTTCAAGATAGAGGCCGGCGTCATGGATCTGCACATCCGCCCGCAGCCGGTACATCAGCAGCCGCCGCTGCGTATCGGCGGCAAGATCCGCGGGAATGTCGATCAGCAGCGCCCCGGCCGCATCCTGCGGGCGGTTGACCACGAAGAAATCGGCAAGATACTTGCCCTGTGGCGTCAGCAGCGCAGCCCAGACGATGCCGGGCGCCCGGTCCAGCGGCAGGACATCGTTGCTGACCACGCCCTGCAGGAAACTCGTCACGTCGCGGCCGGAAAGCCGCCAGATCACCCGGTCCTCGGTCATGGTGCCCCACCCTTATCCGGTTCTGTGTCGTGCAACGATCCTACGCCGGGGGATCGCGGAATTGAAGGGCATGCAGCCGGGCATAAAGCCCGTCCTGCGCAAGTAGCTCCTCATGGCGGCCCTGTTCGACGACGCGCCCCTGGTCCATGACGACGATCCGGTCGGCATCGCGGACGGTGGCCAGCCGATGCGCGATGACCAGCGTGGTGCGGCCGTGCTGCGCGCGGGCCAGCGCTTCGGTCACGGCGCGCTCCGAGGCTGCGTCCAGCGCCGAGGTGGCCTCGTCGAGCAGCAGCACCGGCGCCTCGGCCAGCAGGGCGCGGGCGATGGCGACGCGCTGGCGCTGGCCGCCCGACAGGGCAGAGCCGCGCGGGCCGACCTGGCTTTGCAGCCCTGCGGGCAGGCGCGACAGGAATTCGGCCACATTGGCATCGCGCAATGCCGCCTGCAGCCGGTCCTCGCCGATGCCGGTGCGGCCGAGCGTCAGGTTTTCGGCCAGCGTGTCGTCGAAAAGCCCGGTCTCCTGGCTGACGGCGGCGAACAGACGGCGCTGGTCGGACAGGGTCATCCCCGCGGCATCGGCATCGCCGATCAGGATGTGGCCGGATTGCGGGTCGGCAAGCCCGGTCAGCAGGTGGAAGACCGTCGACTTGCCCGCCCCCGAGGCGCCGACCAGCGCCGTGACCTTGCCGGCCTCGGCCGCAAAGCTCAGCCCGCGCAGCACCGGCTGGTCGCCGTAGCCGAAATGCACCGCGTCGAAGGCGATGGCCGGCGGCAGCACCCGGGGCAGGGCGCGGCTTTGCGCCGGCCGGTGGCTGGTCGGGCGGATGTCGAACAGCCCGTAGATGCGCTCCAGCGATGTCAGCGCGATCTGCCGGTAGCCGGCCAGATCCGACAGCCGGCGGATCGGCTGGAAGGTCAGCGCCATGGCGGTGAAGAACGACATGAATTCGCCGGTCGTGCGCTCTCCGGCAACGACCTCGCGCCCGCCGAGCATCAGCACGGCAAAGAAGCCGAGCCCGGTCACGATGTCGACCAGCGCCGGCATGGTGGCGCGGCCGGCGGCGGATTTCACCTCGGCCCGGGTGATGCGGCGGACGATCTCGGCAAAGCGGCCGGACTGGTAGGCCTCCATCCGGTTCAGCTTCACCTGCTGGATGCCGTGGAAGATCTCGTCCAGCCGGGTGGCGCGCAGTCCCGATTGCAGCCGGCTCTGCCGGCTCTTGCGGCGGATGTAGCGCTGCAGCGCCATGGCCGGCAACAGCAGCAGCGGCGCGCCCACCAGCGCCGCCAGCGTCCAGCGCCAATCGATGCCAAGGGCCACGATCATCAGCCCGATCAGCGAGACCGTATCGCGCCCGAGGCCCACCAGCACCAGTTGCGTGGCGCCCTGCGCGGCCACGGTATCGCCCTGCACCCGCTCGATCAGCGTGCCGGGCGGATTGCGGGTGAAGAAATCGCCGTCCAGCGTCAGCAGATGGTCGACCAGCGAAATCTGCATCGCCGCCGCCGTTTCCTGGTTGACCCGCGCGATCAGCGACCGGCCGAAGATCGAGGTCACGGCGCGCAACAGGAACAGGCCGAGAATGCCGAAGCCGACCCAGACCAGCGCAGCGGTCGAGCGGGCGGCGAAAACCTCGTCGAACAGCGGCTCCAGCATCCAGGACAGCAGGCCCAGCGTCGAGCCCTCGACCGCTGACAGCGCCAGCGCCAGCGCCAGCAACCCGATGCGCTGGCGCAGGAAATCGGCCCAGAACCGGCGGAACAGGCGCGGCGGCGGATCGGCCTGGATCTGGGACTGCAGGGGCATGGATGCGGGCGAGGCGGCGG
>JACSRN010000136.1 GCA_014879735.1 Paracoccaceae bacterium | reverse complement strand
GCCGCATCCGCTGCCGGGGCCGTCGCTGCGGGCGGGCTGGCCGTCGCCGGGGCTTCGGCCTTGGCAACCGGCGCTTCAGGCGCCTTCTCTGCCGGCGCATCGGGCCACGGGACCAGGCCCGGGCCGTCCAGCGGCAGCAGGAACGCCAGCCCCACCGCCAGCGCGGCAATCGAGGTGGTGGCCGCGAGGGCCGGTCTGGTACCAAGGGATTTCAGCATGGAACGCACTCCGTTCAGAAAGCCCGTCCGCGGGGGACGGTCCTCTGTCGGACGCGGCCCATCGGCCGTTCCTTGGCCGGCCCTCTGCAGCCGGTCGAAATTCGCCATTGCCAGCGCCAGCGCGCGGGCGCGGGCCTCGGGGTCGGCGGCGGGCGCGGATTTCAGCGCGGCGCGCAGGGTGTCGAACTCGTCGGTCATCTCCCCTCCTCGGCGGCAAGGGCGCGCAGCCGCTTTTTCACCTCGGACATGCGCCAGGCGATGGTGCCTTCGCTGACGCCAAGGATTGCGCCGGCCTCGGCCTGGGTCATCTCTTCGCCCAGCACCAGCGCCACCGTGTCGCGCAGTTCCGGCGACAGGCGTTGCATCGTCTCTGTCAGCCAGTCGAGCCTTTCGCGGGTCTCGGCGATCTCGTCCTGGCGGGCGATTTCCCAGTCGCCCCAGCCCTCGGCCGCCTTTGCCCGCGTGGCCTGACGCCGGCGCAGGTCATGGGCGGCATTCACCACGACGCGGTAGAGCCAGGTGGTGAACCGGGCCTCGCCGCGCCAGTGGCTCAGCTTCACCGGCAGCGCCGCGCAGATGTCTTGCGCCAGATCCTCGGCTTCGGCCCGCCGGCCGGTCAGCCGGAAGGCAAGCCCGAAGATCCGGTCGTAATGCCGCGCCACCAATGTTGCAAAGGCGGTGCGGTCGCCGTCGCGGGCGGCGGAAACCAGGGTTTCGTCGGGCGTATCCATCAGCATGACGCTACTTGGACGCGGCCAGGGCGGCAATCCTTGGAGCCGGGCGCGCAGCCGCGGCGGTGGCCGTGGCTCAACTTCCTGCCGCGGCCGCCATGCCCTGCGCGCGGACCTCCGACAGCGTGGCGCCGGCGGTCAGCGCCTCGGGGTCGAGCAGCAGTTCAATGACGGCAACCGTCCCCGAGGCCCGTGCCCGGGCAAAGGCTGCGGGGAAATCGGCGGTCTGGCGCACCGTCTCGCCATGGCCGCCATAGGCGCGGGCGAGGGCGGCGAAATCCGGATTCTTCAGGATCGTGCCCGAGGTGCGGGCGGGATAGCTCCGCTCCTGATGCATGCGGATCGTGCCGTAATGGCCGTTGTTCGCCACGACCACCACCGGGGCGGCACCATATTGCAGCGCGGTCGACATTTCGTTCAGCGTCATCTGGAAACAGCCGTCGCCGGCCAGACACACCACCGCACGCGAGGGGGTCTCAAGGGCGGCGGCAATGGCGGCGGGAAAGCCGTAGCCCATGCTGCCCGAGGTCGGCGCCAATTGCGTGCCATGCGCCTTGTAGCGGAAGTAGCGGTGCAGGAAGGCCGCGTAATTGCCCGCGCCATTGGTCAGGACGGCATCCTCCGGCAGATTCGCCGACAGCCAGCCGATCACCTGTTCCATCTTCACGTCGCCCGGGGTTTCCTTGGGCCGCTGCCAGGCCTCGTAATCGGCCCGTGCCGCAGCGGTCCAGCCAGACCAGTCCGGCCGGTCGTTCGGCGCGGCCACGCCGGCCAGTGCCGCCACCATCTGCGGCGCCGGAACCGCCACGCCCAGATCGGGGCGCCAGACCCGGCCAAGCTCGTCGGGGTCGGGGTAGACATGCAGGATGGTCTTGCCCGGCGCGGCGGGCGACATCAGCTCGTAGCTGCGGGTCATGCTGTCGGATATCCGCGCCCCAAGGACCAGCAGCAGATCGGCCTCCTGCAGCCGCCGGCCGAGCGCCGGGTTCATCCCCACGCCCAGATCGCCGGCATAGGCGGGGTGGCGGTTGTCGAAATATCCCTGCCGCCGGAACGAGGCCGCGACCGGCACGCCCCAGCTTTCGGCAAAGCGCGCCAGGTCGGCCGCGGCTTCGCCCGACCATTGCGAGCCGCCCACCACGACCAGCGGGCGCTGCGCCCGGGCCAGCGCCTCCGTCACCGCCGTCACCTGGGCGGGGGAAACCGCCGGCGGGACCGGGGCGGGCGGCGGCAGGTCGGCGACTTCGGCGCGCGCCGAGAGCATGTTTTCCGGCAGGGCCAGCACCACCGGCCCCGGCCGGCCCGAGGTCGCCACATGGAAGGCGCGGCTCAGATATTCCGGCAGGCGGGCGATGTCGTCGACCTCGGCCGCCCATTTCGCAAGGGTGCCGAAGACCGCGCGGTAATTCACCTCCTGAAACGCCTCGCGGTCGCGATGGCCGGTGTCGATCTGGCCGACGAACAGGATCATCGGCGTCGAATCCTGCCGCGCCACATGCACGCCGGCCGAGGCATTGGTTGCGCCGGGGCCGCGGGTGACAAAGGCGATGCCCGGCCGGCCGGTCAGCTTGCCATGCGCCTCGGCCATCATCGCGGCGCCGCCTTCGTGGCGGCAGACCACATTTTCGATGCCCGAGCCGTAAAGCCCGTCCAGCACCGCCAGAAAGCTTTCCCCCGGGACCGAGAACACCCGGCCGACGCCGAAAGCCTTCAGATGATCGACCAGAATCTGTCCACCGTGGCGCATGTCTGCCTCCTTTGCCGGGTTCTCTTGGCTATCGCTGTCCGTCGGAAACTGGAAGGGGGGCGACATCGGCCATCGGCATCAGCGCCCCGGGCCGCGCGATCACCTGCAGCGACACGTCATGCGCCGCCCGGGCCGCGGCATCGGGGGCATGGCCGGTCAGCCGTGCCGCCAGATAGCCGCCGTTGAAGGCATCGCCCGCCCCGGTGGAATCGAACGGGCGCATCCGCGCGACCGCAATCGTCAGTGGCTCGTCGCCGTTCAGCCCCTTTGCCCAGACCGTGACCGGCCCGCCGCCGTTCTTCACCACCACCTCGTCGGCGCCCGCGGCGCGCCAGCGCGCGACGGTCGCATCCGGCGAGGCATCGCCGAACAGTGCCGCCTCGTCGTCGAAGCTCGGCAGGACGATGGCTGTGGGACAGGCCATCAATGCCGTCCGCATCTCGTCGGCCGAAGCCCAGAGCGTGGGGCGGATGTTCGGATCGAAGGCGGTCAACCCGCCGCGCGCGCGCAGCGCCGCCATCCGCCCGGCCAGTGCGGCGCGGCCCTCGGGGGGCAGGATCGCCAGCGTGATGCCCGACAGATAGCCGGCATCGGCCGCCGCGAAGGCGCGCTCCAGCGCCGCGGTATCCCCAGCCAGCCCGCGCGCCGCCGATTGCCCGCGCCAATAGGCGAAACTGCGCTCGCCCTCGTGCAGCTCGATGGCATAGAGGCCGACCGAGCGGGTCGGATCCTGCGTGATATGATGGGTGGCAAGGCCGTTGTCTTCCAGAAACCGCAGAAGCCGGGGCGAGAACGGGTCGGCGCCCAGCCGCGTCAGGTAGGCCACGGTCCAGTCGCTGGGCAACAGCGCGCGGGCGTACCAGGCGGTATTCAGCGTGTCGCCGGCAAAGCCCAGCCGCCAGAGTGCGCCCTCGGCCTGCGACAGTTCGACCATGGCTTCGCCGATCGACAGCAATTCGGGCATCGTGCACTCCGCTCCTGGTCCCCGCAACGGGATGAGCCGCAAGTGTCGCGGCGGCGCGGCCGATTGGCAAGCCGGCGTGTTTTGCGCTTTCAAATAATCGACAAATATGATAGATATTACGGTATAACAGGAGAGGACCCGAGTCGCTGCCATGACCGCGTTTCCCAACCGACAGGCCGGATCCACCGGCCAGACGCCCACCCGCCTGCAGCGCCTGCTGAACCAGCGGGTCTGGCCGGCCGCACTGGCCTTTGCGCTGATCTATCTTGCCGCCTTGGTTCTGGTGCTGGCGCCGGGGATGGTGCCGGGCCTCGGCCACTGATCCCGCCAGTTCGCCCCGCCCGGGCGGGACGAATTCCGCGGCATCGGTCGCGGGCATGCCGGCCAGCATCGGGCCTTGCCCGCGCGGCTTGTCCGTGCCCTGACCAGTTGTCCGTGCCCTGACCAGTTGTCCGTGCCCTGGCCAGCCTCAAGCCCTCGACGGCAGATCTTTCGCCGGTGCCGCCGCCATCCGCGGCGCGCCACAGGCGCCGCGCAGGCCCTCGCCGATATCGAGAAGCGCGCTGAGGCCGCAGTTCCCCTTCACCAGATCGGCCAGTGTCACCATGTCGAGTTCATGGAAGAACGCCTCGACCGCCCGCGAGATATAGCCGCGCATGCGGCATTCGGGCGACAGCGGGCAGGTGTTGGTGGCGGGATCGAAGCATTCGGCGAAGGGCACGCCCGCCTCGAACAGGCGAAAGACCTTGCCGACCGAGATCTCCTCCATCGGCCGCGCCAGCCGCAGGCCGCCGCTGCGCCCGCGCAGCGTGGTGACGAAACCCCGCGCCTGCAACAGGCTGACCACCTGCAGCATGTGATTCAGCGAGGCATTGCAGTGCCCGGCAATTTCGGCGGTGCGCACGGTGCGCCCGTCATTGACGGCGCAGGCCATCAGGACGCGGATGGCAAGATTGGTGCGAAGCTGAAGGCGCATGGATAAGGGCCGAATCCGGGTTTCAGGGGTGGGTTTTCCCGATCTTGTGACGGGCGACTGCGCGGCCGTCTCTGATTCAGATCAGTTTTGCCCGGTTTTCGGCCGGATTTGCGCGGTGCCGGGCTGCGATTTCCGATGCGACGGATGCGGTTTTGCGCCGCGGCCCCACCCGCCCCGGGGTTTTGCCCGCCGGCGGGTCGCCCGGCGCATGCCCCCCCGGGGGTGGCGCCATGCGGGCTGGGTTGGCGCCATGCGCTCTGGGGGCGGCGCCCTGTCGCACAACCGCCCGGTCGTCCTTGAAGCTGGCGCAAGGGCCGGGCATGGTGATGCCGGTCTTTGCAAGCGGCGGGCGGCACTTTCGATGCGCAGGGTCTTCATCACCGGAACTGCGGGGTTCATCGGCTTTCACCTCGCCCGGCTGCTGCTGTCGCAGGGCTGGCAGGTCGCCGGCTACGACGGGATGACCGATTACTACGACGTGCGGCTGAAGCGCGACCGCCATGCGATCCTGCGCGGCCTGTCCGGCTTTTCCGCCACCGAGGCGATGCTGGAGGATGTGCCGGCGCTGGATGCCGCGATGGATGCCTTCCGGCCCGAGGTCGTCATCCATCTCGCGGCCCAGGCCGGGGTGCGCTACAGCCTGGAAAACCCGCGATCCTACGTGCAGTCGAACGTGGTCGGGACCTTCAACGTGATCGAGGCGGCGCGCCGGCTGGGGGTCGACCATCTGATGATCGCCTCGACCAGTTCGGTCTATGGCGCGAACGAGGCGATGCCCTTCCGCGAGACCGACAAGGCCGACGGTCCCTTGACGATCTATGCCGCGACCAAGAAGGCGGGCGAGGCGATGGGCCATTCCTATGCCCATCTGTGGAACCTTCCCACGACGATGTTCCGCTTCTTCACCGTCTATGGCCCCTGGGGCCGGCCGGACATGGCGTTGTTCAAGTTCACCGATGCGATCCTCGAGGGGCGGCCGATCGACATCTACAACCATGGCGAGATGTGGCGCGACTTCACCTATGTCGGCGATCTGGTCGAAGCCATCCGGCTTCTGATCGATGCGCCGCCGCCGCGCCCGGGCGCCGCGCTGCCGGTCGTGCCCGGCGACAACCTGTCGAAGGATGCCCCCTACCGCATCGTCAACATCGGCAATTCCGACCGGATCCGCCTGCTCGATTTCGTCGAGGTGCTGGAAGAGGTGCTGGGCCGCAAGGCCATCCGCAACATGATGCCGATGCAGAAGGGCGATGTGCCCGCGACCTGGGCCGATGCCACGCTGCTGCAGGCGCTGACCGGATATCGGCCGCAAACCGCCCTGCGCCAGGGGGTGCAGGCTTTCGCCGAATGGCATCGCGACTATTACCGCGCCTGATCTGGTGCTAATGTCGGGATCGGTCTGGCCCTAAACGCGCAACGGATTTTCCACGATACTGCGGCCAGCGAATTTCCGGCACGAAGGGATATGCCAATGGAAGGCATCAGCGGAATGAACGACATGGGCCGCGTGGTCGAGGCCGACCGCGCCCATGTCTGGCACCATCTGATTCAGCACAAGATGTTCGAGACGGTCGACCCCCGCGTCATCGTCGAGGGCAAGGGGATGCGCGTCTGGGATGCGAAGGGCAAGGAATACCTCGATGCCGTCTCGGGCGCGGTCTGGACCGTGAACGTCGGCTACGGCCGCGAATCGATCGCCAATGTGGTCCGTGACCAGTTGATCAAGATGAACTACTTCGCCGGCGTCGGCGGTTCGATCCCCGGGGCGCTGTTTGCCGAACGGCTGATCTCCAAGATGCCGGGGATGAGCCGGGTCTATTATTCCAACTCGGGTTCGGAAGCGAACGAGAAGGTCTACAAGATGGTGCGCCAGATCTCGCACCGCCACCACAAGGGCAAGAAGAACAAGATCCTCTACCGCGAACGCGATTATCACGGCACCACAATCGGCGCCCTGGCGACCAGCGGCCAGGCCGAACGCGCCGCGATGTACGGGCCCTACCCCGATGGCTTCGTGATGGTTCCGCATTGCCTGGAATACCGCAAGCAATGGGACGTGCCGAACTATGGCGAGCGCGCGGCCGATGCCATCGAGGAGGTGATCCTGCGCGAAGGCCCCGAGACCGTGGGCGCCATCGTCCTGGAGCCCGTGACCGCCGGCGGTGGCGTGATCGTGCCGCCCAGCGGCTATTGGGAGCGGGTGCAGGAGATCTGCCGCAAATACGACATCCTCCTGCACATCGACGAGGTGGTCTGTGGCGTCGGCCGCACCGGCGAATGGTTCGGCTACCAGAATTATGGCATCAAGCCCGATTTCGTGACCATGGCCAAGGGCGTCGCCTCGGGCTATGCCGCGATCTCCTGCACCGTGACCACCGAGGCCGTGTTCTCGATGTTCAAGGACGATGCCGCCGATCCGATGAGCTATTTCCGCGACATCTCGACCTTTGGCGGCTGCACCAGCGGGCCGGCGGCGGCGCTGGAAAACATGCGCATCATCGAGGACGAGAACCTGCTCGACAACACCAAGGCGATGGGCGCGCGGACCATCGCAAACCTGACGGCGCTGATGGAACGGCACCGGGTCATCGGCGACATCCGCGGCGCGGGCCTGTTCTGCGGCGCGGAACTGGTGGCGGACCGGGCCACCAAGGAGCCGATGGACGAGAAGAAGGTCGCCCAGGTGGTGGCCGAGTGCAACGCCCAGGGCGTGATCATCGGCATGACCAACCGCTCGGTGCCCGGGTTGAACAACACGCTCTGCCTGTCGCCGGCGCTGATCGCCACGCCCGACGATATCGACGAGATCACCGGGGCGATCGATACCGCGCTGACCCGCGTCTTCGGCTGATCTGCCGGCCTGTCCGGAGGGGCCGCGAGGGCCGGGGTCTTGCAGGCCGGCGGTCTTGAAGGCTGGCGGTCTTGAAGGCCGGGGGCTTTGCCCCCGGACCCCCAGGATATTTGGCAGAGAAGAAGGGCGGGGGGAGGACCCGGCGGCGATGTGTGGCCGTCTGGCCTGGTCTGGCCCGGTCTGGTCTGGTCTGGTCTGGTCTGGTCTGGGCTGCGGCGGCGCGCGGCGCGGCGCGGAAAAGGCGTCGGCTGCGCGTTGACAAATTCCGCGCCGGCCCGCCTTATGGCGCCAGTTCCCTGCGCGAATGGCTCCAGAGCATGGCGATCCCGGTCGAGGCCTTCTTCCTTGCCGCCGAAGGCGCCGGCACGCTGCAAAGCCGCATCCGCGCCATGGTGACGGAGGGCATCCTGACCGGGCGTTTCCGGCCGGGGCAGCGGATGCCGTCGTCGCGCGGGCTTGCCGCGCATCTTGGCGTCAGCCGGATCACCGTGACCCTGGCCTATGGCGATCTGGTATCGTCCGATTACCTGGCCGCGAAGGGGCGCTCGGGCTATTACGTTTCGGACAATGCGCCGCGGGCGCCGGAATTTCCCGCCTCTGCCCGGCCGGCCGAGGAGGTGGACTACCACGCCTTCGCCGGTGGCCGCTTCACGGCGGCGCTGGCGGGGGTGGAGCGGCCGGACGATTGGGAGCGCTATCCCTGGCCCTTCATCTACGGCCAGTCGGACGCCTCGCTCTTCGATCACCAGAACTGGCGGGCCTGCGCGCTGCGCGCCCTGGGGCGGCGGGACTTCTCGGCGCTGACCTCGGATTTCTACGAACGCGACGATCCGGCGCTGATCGAGCAGGTCCTGCGGGTGATCCTGCCCCGCCGTGGCATCGCTGCCGGTGCCGATGAAGTGCTGCTGACCATGGGGGCGCAGAATGCGCTGTGGATCACGGCGCAGGTGCTGCTGGGCGAAGGGCGGGCGGCGGCGGTCGAAAATCCCTGCTACCCGGGGCTGCGCCGGATCCTTGGCGTCTCGGGCGGGGCGGTGGTGCCGGTCGATGTCGACGAGGGCGGATTGCCGCCGCTGTCGGGCCGGCCGGGCGATGTGGTCTTCGTCACGCCGAGTCACCAGTGCCCGACCAACGCGACCATGCCGCTGGACCGGCGGCTGGCGCTGCTCGATGCCGCGAGCCGCGACGATTTCGTCGTCGTCGAGGACGATTACGAATTCGAGATGAGCTTTCTGAAGCCGGTTTCGCCCGCGCTCAAGTCGCTCGACAAGGCGGGGCGGGTGATCTACGCCGGCTCGTTTTCCAAGTCGATCTTTCCGGGCATGCGGCTTGGTTATCTGGTCGGCCCCCCCGGTTTCATCGCCGAGGCGCGGGCGCTGCGGTCGATGGTGCTGAAGCATCCGCCCGGGCATATCCAGCGCACCGTGGCCTATTTCCTGGCCGAGGGCCATTACGACGCATTGATCAACCGCATGCGCACCGCCTTTCGCCGCCGCCGGCAGGCGATGGAGGATGCGATCCGCGAGCATGGGCTGACCGTGGCGGGGCAGGGCGGCTTTGGCGGGTCGTCGTTTTGGATGGTGGCGCCGGCGGGGGTGGATACCGAGGTCGTGGCGCGGGCGCTGCGGGCCGAGGGCGTGCTGATCGAGCCCGGCCGGTCGTTCTTTGCACCCGAACGCGCACCGGCGAACTATTACCGGCTGGCCTATTCCTCGATCGCGCCGGCGCGGATTCCCGAAGGCATCGACAGGGTGGCGCGGGCGCTGCGGGCCTGAGCCGCTGGCGCTACCATGGCAACCGGACTGGCCCTATTGCCCCTGCTGGGGCCGGGATAGAACCGCCGGGAACGGGCGGCACTGGCCGCCCCTGCGCCACACCGGGAGATGCTGCGATGAAAATGACCACCGAGGAAGCCTTCATCAAGGTCCTGCAGATGCACGGGATCGAACATGCCTTCGGCATCATCGGCTCGGCCTTCATGCCGATTTCCGACCTGTTCCCCAAGGCGGGCATCACCTTCTGGGATTGCGCGCATGAGGGATCGGGCGGCATGATGGCCGACGGCTTCACCCGCGCCTCGGGCAAGATGTCGATGATGATCGCGCAGAACGGCCCGGGCATCACCAATTTCGTGACGGCAGTGAAGACCGCCTACTGGAACCACACGCCGCTGCTGCTGATCACGCCGCAGGCGGCGAACAAGACCATCGGGCAGGGCGGGTTCCAGGAAGTCGAGCAGATGGCGCTGTTTCGCGACATGGTGGCCTATCAGGAAGAGGTGCGCGACGCCTCGCGCATTCCCGAGGTGCTGAACCGGGTGATCCTGAATGCCCGGCGGGCCTCGGCGCCGGCGCAGATCAACGTGCCGCGCGACTTCTTCACCCAGGTGATTGACGTCGATCTGCCGCGGATCGTGGAATTCGAACGCCCCGGCGGCGGCGATGCGGCGCTGGACGAGGCGGCGGCCCTGTTGTCGAAGGCGAAGTTCCCGGTGATTCTGAACGGTGCCGGGGTGGTGATCGGCGGGGCGATCCCCGCGGCGATGGCGCTGGCAGAGCGGCTGGATGCGCCGGTCTGCGTCGGCTACCAGCACAACGACGCCTTCCCCGGCAGCCATCCGCTGTTTGCCGGGCCGCTGGGCTACAACGGATCCAAGGCGGGGATGGAACTGATCTCGAAGGCCGATGTGGTGCTGGCGCTGGGCACCCGGCTCAACCCGTTCTCGACCCTGCCCGGCTATGGCATCGACTACTGGCCGAAAGACGCCGCGATCATCCAGGTCGACATCAACCCCGCGCGGATCGGGCTGACCAAGAAGGTTTCGGTCGGGATCGTGGGCGATGCGCGGATGGTGGCAGAGAGCCTGCTTGCCCGGCTGGCGCCGGGGGCCGGCGATATCGGCCGCGAAGAGCGCAAGGCGCTGATCGGGCAGACAAAGTCGCGCTGGGCGCAGGAACTGGCCTCGATGGATCACGAGCAGGACGATCCCGGCACCACCTGGAACGAACGCGCCCGGACCGCCAAGCCGGACTGGATGAGCCCGCGGATGGCCTGGCGCGCGATCTCGGCCGCGCTGCCGAAGGAGGCGATCATCTCCTCCGACATCGGCAACAACTGCGCCATCGGCAATGCCTATCCCAGCTTCGAGGCCGGGCGGAAATACCTGGCACCGGGCCTGTTCGGCCCCTGCGGCTATGGCCTGCCCTCGATCGTCGGCGCCAAGATCGCCTGCCCGGATACCCCGGTCGTGGGCTTTTCCGGCGATGGCGCCTTTGGCATTGCGGTGACGGAACTGACCGCCATCGGCCGGCCGGAATGGCCGGCGATCACCATGGTGGTCTTCCGCAACTACCAGTGGGGCGCGGAAAAGCGCAATTCGACGCTGTGGTATGACGACAATTTCGTCGGCACGGAACTGGACACCCAGGTCAGCTATGCCGGCATCGCGCGCGCCTGCGGGCTGCAGGGCGTGCAGGCCCGCACCATGGAGGACCTGCGGGCGGCGCTGACCCAGGCGCTGGCCGACCAGAAGGCCGGCAAGACCACGCTGATCGAGGCGCTGATCAACCAGGAACTGGGCGAACCCTTCCGGCGCGATGCGATGAAGAAGCCGGTCGAGGTGGCGGGCATCTCCGCGGCAGACATGCGGCCGCAGGCCGTGTGATGCCCTTCGACCTCGGGCCCGGAGCGGCGCTCTGGATGGCGGCGGCGATTCTCGTCGCCGCCTTCGTCCGTGGTTATTCCGGTTTCGGCTATTCGGCGATGGTGATCTCGGCCTCGGTCCTGGTCATGGATCCGCTGGACATGGTCGCGGTGGTGGTCGTGCTGGAGATGCTGATGTCGGCCCAGGCCTGGCGCGGGGCCTGGCCCGCCGTCGACTGGCGACGGGTGGGCTGGCTGGTGGGCGGGGCGGTGATCGGCCTGCCGCTGGGGCTTTGGGCGCTGACGGCGGTGTCCGAGGATGTGGCACGGGCGGCGATCGCCGGCTATGTGCTGGTGATGTGCGGCGTGCTGCTGGCAGGCTGGCGGCTGCAGGCCGAGGTGAAGGGCCCGGTGAACGGGGCGATGGGGGTGATTTCCGGCATCGCCAATGCGCCTGGCATGGCGGGGTTGCCGGTCGTGGCGTTCTTTGCCGCGCAGCCGATGGCGCCGGCGGTGTTCCGTGCCACGCTGATCGCCTATTTCCCGCTGCTCGACCTCTATTCGGCGCCGGTCTACTGGGCCTATGGCCTGGTCACATGGGATACCGCGCGGGCGGCATTGGTGGCGGTGCCGCTGACCCTGCTTGGCAACTGGCTGGGCGGGCGGCATTTCTTCGGCACCGA
>JACSRN010000131.1 GCA_014879735.1 Paracoccaceae bacterium | reverse complement strand
CTTGTCGGCCATGGTCATGGCCTCGATCTGGTCGTGGGTGACATAGACCGTGGTGGTCTTCAGCCGCTGGTGCAGCTCGCGGATCTCGCTGCGCATCTGCACGCGCAGCTTGGCATCAAGGTTCGACAGCGGCTCGTCGAACAGGAACACCTGGGGATCGCGCACGATGGCGCGGCCCATGGCGACGCGCTGGCGCTGGCCACCCGACAGGGCGCGGGGGTAGCGGCCGAGATAGGGCACCAGCCCCAGGATCTCGGCGGCGCGCGACACCCGGCCATCGATCTCTGCCTTGTCCATGCCGCGCATCTTCAACGGAAAGCCCATGTTCGCGGCCACAGTCTTGTGGGGGTAGAGCGCATAGCTCTGGAACACCATGGCAATGTCGCGCTCGCTGGGCGGCAGGTTGTTTACCCGCCGCTCGCCGATCCGGATATCGCCGGCCGTCACCTCCTCCAGCCCTGCGATCATCCGCAGGAGCGTGGACTTGCCACAGCCCGAAGGCCCGACCAGCACCACGAACTCGCCATCGCGGATATCGAGGTTCAATCCCGACATCACCTCGACCGCGCCATAAGCCTTGCGCAGATCGCGGACCGTGACTTCGGCCATGCCCCCGCCTCCCCATCCCACTATCCGCCAGACTATGCGAAGGGCGGAAGCCCTGTCCAGTGCGGCTGAACATACTAACATGTTAGAAGCTTGACAGGTTCCTGCCCGGCTGCGAAGCTTCCCTGGGGATCGCGCAGCCAAGGGCATCCGTCCTTTGCTGCCGGGTTGATCCGGTCCGCCACGGGGAGAGGAGCCCCGCACCGGACCCGGCCCGACGCCCAGCCCGCCCGGGCCGCGGACGGGGTCGCACAACGAAAGCGCCCTGCCCGGCCCCGCCGGAGACGGGGCCGAAACAGGGAGGAGCTAAGGTGAAGACCGGTCTCTACGACTATGCCGTCGCGCTCAACCGCCGACGGTTTCTGAAGGGCGCCACCGCGCTTGGTGCCATGGCAGCGCTGCCGGCAGGGTTTGTCCCGCGTGCCGCCCGCGCCCAGGACGATCTGCGTGCGCAGATTCTGGCCATCCCCGGCGTGGGCAAGGGCAGCCCGACCGATGCCGACTGGCAGAAAGTGGGCGAACTTTGCCTCGCCGCCACCAAGGCGAACGTGGCCGAGGGCGAATTTGCCGGCGTCGAACTGACGTTCATGGGCCTGAACAACCAGAACCTGCACAACTTCCTGTTCCGCGGCTTCCTGAAGCCCTGGGAGGCCTATACCGGCGCCAAGATCAACTGGATCGATCTGGCGCAGGCCGACTACAACGCCCGGCTGCAGCAGTCGATCGCCACCGGCACCGTCGATTTCGACGTGCTGGAGATGGGCGCGCCGTTCGAAGGCGACACCGCCGGCCGCGGCCTGCTGGACGAGATGCCGGACTGGGTGAAGGCCCAGATCGACATGGACGATTACGTCGACTATCTGAAGGCGCCTGTCGGCACCTGGGATGGCAAGATCTATCGCGTATCGATCGACGGCGACTGCCACACCTTCGCCTATCGCAAGGATTATTTCGGCGAGGGCGCCATCGGCGGCGCCGAGGTGCCGAAGACCTGGCAGGAAATCAACGCCATCTCGACATCGGTGCTTGGCCAGACCGACCCGCTGACCGGACTGCCGGCCTTCGGCTATCTGGATCCGCTGAAAGGCTGGGGCGGCTTCGGCTTCTACTTCCTGGAAAACCGCGCCACGCCCTATGTCAAGCATCCCTCCGAGAAGGCCTGGCTGTTCGACCCCGACACGATGAAGCCGCGGGTCAACAACGCCGGCTGGGTGCAGGCCATCCAGGACGTGATGGATCTGATCGCCGCCAATGCCTATCCGGCCGACCAGATCAACGCCGATCCCGGCACCACTGCCTTCAGCCAGTTCCTGGCCGGCACCGGCTCGATGCTGACCTGGTGGGGCGACGTGGGCTCGATGGCGCGCACCTCCGACACTTCGGTCGTGGGTGATGTGGCGGCGTTCGGCATCAACCGCGGCTCGTCGCGCGTCTACAACCACACGGCCGGCGCCTGGGAGGAGACCTACAACGAGTCGCCCAACATGGCCTATATCGGCTGGGGCGTCTATGTGACCAGCGGCGTCTCGGGCGACGAAAAGAGGCGCAAGGCGGCCTGGTCGGCGGCGGCGCATCTGGGCGGCAAGGACATCTCGCTGTGGATGGCGGCCTATCCCTCGGGGTTCCAGCCCTATCGCAACTCGCAGTTCAACTATGACGAATGGGAGGCGGCGGGCTACGACCGGGCCTTCATCGAGAACTATCTCGGCTCGAACCTCGACAGCTACAACCACCCCAATGCCGCGATCGAGCCGCGGATCCCCGGCATCTTCCAGTATTACTCGGTGGCCGAGGACGAGCTGGCCAAGGGCTATGCCGGACAATATGCCAGCGCCCAGGAAACCGCCGACGCCATCGCCGCCGCCTGGGAGAAGATCACCGACCAGATCGGCCGCGACAGCCAGATCGCGCTCTACAAGGCCAGCCTGGGGTTGTAACCTTCATCGGACGCGCGGGCGACGGTGCCCGCGCGTCCCTTCATTTCCGGCAGGCGGGCAAGCGTGAGCGGCGACCAGATTCACATCGTCACCAGCGACAACATCTCGCCCGGGCGCAGGCGGCTGGGCACGGCGCTGATCTGGGGTTCGGCCGCGCTGATGCTGGCCATCTTTGTCGCGCAATGGACGCAACAGCGGGGCTGGCACGATTTCGGCTTTGCCACCTGGCGGCCGACGCTTTATGCCTATTGCTTCTGGGCCGTCTGCCTCTGCCTGGCCCAGATCCTGCGCGAGGGCGAGAAGGGCAAGCGCACGCTCTTCGTCCTGCCCGCTGCGCTGTTCGTCGTGTCGCTGACGGTCTTTCCGCTGCTGTTCGGCCTTGTCATCGCCTTGTCCGACTGGAACCTTTCCAGCCCCGACGGGCGCAAGTTCAACGGCGTGGCGAATATCGTGCAGATGTGGCACGACCCGTTCTTCTGGAACGCACTGGGCAATATGGTCTGGTATGTGCTGGCGATCGCCGTCGAATATGCCATCGCCTTCGGCCTGGCCCTGATCCTTGCCGGCCAGATCCGCGCGCGCAAGTTCTTTCGCATCGCCTTCCTGCTGCCGCTGATGCTGTCGCCTGTCGCGGTCAGCTGGATGATCGGCAAGTCGATCCTCGAAAACCGCTTCGGCCCGCTGGCCCGGCTGGCGCGAAACCTCGGCTGGTCCGATCCCTCGTTCTTCGGCTCGCCCTGGATGGCCAAGACCACGATCATGGTGCTGGATGCCTGGACCTACATCCCCTTCATGATGATCATGCTGCTGGCCGGGCTGCAGGCGATCCCGAAGGATCTGACCGAAGCCAGCCGCGTCGATGGCGCCACGGGATGGAAGTCGTTCTGGGAAATCACCTTTCCGCTGATGCTGCCGGTTTCGATCACCGCAATCATGATCCGCATCATCTTCAAGTTGAAGCTTGCCGACATCGTGATCAACATCACCGCCGGCGGCCCGGGCGGTGCCACCGACACGGTGACAAGCTTCATCTTCCGGGAATATCGCGAAAGGTCGAATGTCGGCTACGGCACCCTGCTGGCCATGGTCTATCTGGTGGTGATCGTGATCCTGATGACGGTGCTGATGAAGGTTTCGGCCCGCTGGACGAAACCAAGGCTCTGACATGACAACGCAGATCTTTCACGACAGCGACGCCGACCGCAGCCACCAGATGAAATGGTGGGTCTCGCGCACCGCCATCTATGCGGTGCTGATCCTCTGGGCCTTCCTCTGCCTCTTCCCGATCTACTGGACGGCGACCACCAGCTTCAAGCTGGCCGCTGATGTGATGAAGGGCGCGATGGTGCCATGGGTCGATTACACTCCGGCCTGGAAGGGCTGGGAATCGCTCGGCCTTTCGCCCGCGACCATCGGGCAGGAAAGCACCGTCCGGGCCGAGTTCTTGAAGCGGTTCTGGAATTCGGCAGCGGTGGCGCTCTCGGCCTCGGCCCTTGCCGTCGCGCTGGGCAGCCTGGCGGCCTATGGGCTGACCCGGTTCAGCTACCGTTTCCTATGGCTGAAGAATGACGACATCCTGTTCTTCTTTCTCAGCCAGCTGATCCTGCCGCCGGTGGTTCTGGCGCTGCCGTTCCTTGTCCTCTACAAGGAACTTGCGCTGCTCGACACCCGGATCGGGCTGATCCTGCTCTACACGCTGACGGTGCTGCCCATCGTCATCTGGATCATGAAGGACCAGTTCTCGACCATCCCCACCGAGCTGGAGGAGGCCGCCCTGGTCGACGGGCTGTCGATCTGGGGCGCCTTCCTGACCATCATCCTGCCCATCGCACTGCCGGGCATGGTGGCGGCCTTCATCCTGTCGCTGGTGCTGACCTGGAACGAATATTTCTTCGCGGCACTCCTCACCTCGACCCATGCCAACACCATTCCGGTGATGGTGGCCAGCCAGACCGGCAGCCAGGGCATCAGCTGGTGGTCGATGGCCGCGCTGTCCTTTGCCGCGATCCTGCCGCTGATCGTGATCGGCATCGGGCTGGAGCGCTATATCATCAAGGGCATGGCGGCCGGCGCGGTGAAATGACATGCTGAAGGGCATCGACCCGCGGCTTTCGGCCGAAATCGTCCATGTGCTGATGCTGATGGGCCATGGCGACGATCTGGTGATCTGCGACGTGAACCATCCCGCCGCCAGCATCGCGCGCGCAACCGCGCATGGCCGGCTGGTCGATATGCCGGGCTGCGACCTGCCCGCCGCCGCCACGGCGATCCTGTCGCTGATGCCGCTGGACAGTTTCGTGCCGGCGCCAGTGACCCGGATGGAGGTGGTGGGCGATCCCACGGCACAGATGCCGGTCTTTGCCCGCATGCAGGCGGTGATCGACCGGGCCGAGGGTAAGCCCGTGGCGATGCAGGCGCTGGAGCGCTTTGCCTTCTATGCCGCGGCAAAACAGGCCTTCGCGATCCTGCGCACCTCGGATCCCGGACCCTACGGCTGCTTCATCCTGAAGAAGGGCGTGATCGACGCCGCGCCGACATCCGGCCAGGCTGCGGCCAGCACCGGCTAGGCTGCGGCAAGCCCCAGGCAATCGCGCAGATGCGCCAGCGCGATCGCCACGCCGCGCGCGCCCTCGGCCGTCGTCGCGCGGGTTGCACTGGCGGTGTACCAGGGCGCCCCCGCGCCGGCCTCGGCCATGTCCACCGTCCCCGGTGCCAGCGCCAGCATCAGCGCCGTCTCGCCCTCGCCGGCGTGGTCAAAGGGAAAATCGGCGCCCTTCGGGAACAGCGGATGGATGCGTATCCAGGCAAAGGGATCCTCGCCCGCGGCATGGCGCTGGTAGTAATCCGCCATCTCGCCCCGGCCCCACCAGCCCGGACCGCGCGTCTCCTCCAGATGGCGGAAGATCGCATTGCGCGCCGCCAGCCGGAAGGCAAGGTCGGTCGGCATGCCCTGCGCGAAATTCTCGGTCTGGTGGTGGATCACGCCGTGGATATTGCGAAACCCGCCCTGCAGCAGCCCGCGAAACAGCGCTTCGGCCAGAGGCAGGATCGCTTCGGTCCCGACATGCAGCGTCCCGGTGCCTTCGGGGCCGGCGACGGCATGGCTGGCCGCGCCATAGGCGAAGGGTGGCAGGACCACCACGGCATCGCCCAGCCGCTCGACCACGCCCGTCACCGCCAGAAGGTCGACCCCCGCGGGCAGATGGCCGCCATGGTATTCCATCACGCCGATCGGCAGGACGAAGGGCAGCCCCGCCGCCTGCGCCGCGCGCAGTTCCGCCGGCCGCATCCGCTCAAACCGCATCGCCGTCGTCCAGCGCCTGCGCGATACCCCGGGTCGCGGTGTAAAGCTCCTTCCACAGCGGATATTGCCGGGCATAGGCCGGGACCGGCACCGGATCGACCTGGCGCGCCACCGGGTTCCAGTCGTCAATCTGCCGCGGCACCGCCGCCCCCACCGCCACGGCGGCCAGGAAGGCATTGCCATAGCTGGCGCCGATGGTCTTTTCGCACAGGATCTGCGGCACCCCGCCCAGGTCGCTGGTCGCCTGCAGCCAGACCGCGTTCTGCGTGCCACCGCCCACCGCCAGAACCCGGGCCGGCGCCGCGCCCACCTCGCGCAGGACCTCGATCACATGCGCGGTGCCGCTGGCGATCCCCTCGCAGACCGCGCGGAACAGATCGCCGCGGCCATGGGTCAGGTCGAGACCGAAGAAGGCGCCCTTTGCCCGCGGATCGTGGATCGGCGTGCGCTCGCCCGAGAAATACGGCAGGCACAGCACGCCCCTGGCGCCTTTCGGGCTGGCGGCCGCCTCCCCGGCCAGCACCGTGAAATCCACCCCCGGCGCCAGCGTGTCGCGGAACCAATGCGTCAGGGTGCCGCTTGTCGCCAGCCCCGCCATCGAGGCATGCATGCCGGCAAACAGCCAGGGCGCATACCACAACCGCGGATCGCGCACCGGCGCCGCCGTGACCTGGATCATGAAGATGGTCGAGCCATACATCATCATCAGATCCCCCGGCGCCTGCACGCCGACCGAGATCGCCTCGGCGGCGGCGTCGATGGTGCCGCAGGTGACGGGGGTGCCCGGCGCCAGCCCGGTCTCGGCTGCCGCGGCCGCGGTGATCCGCCCGGCGATCTCGGTCGACCACATCAGCCGCGGCAGCCGGTCGAGGGTGATGAAATCCGCAAGTTCCACCGTCCAGTCCAGCCGGTTCACATCGTAGAGCGGGCTGAAATTCGCGGCGGTGTAATGGTCGATGACATATTCGCCGGTCAGCTTCCACACCAGGTAGCTGGTCGAGGTCAGCACCATCGCCGTCCGGGCGAAAAGCTCGGGCCGTTCCTCCTTCAGCCACAGGATTTTCGGCCCGACGGATTGCGAGGTCAGCGCATTGCCGCAGGTGGCCAGAATACGGTCCGCACCGATCTGCCGGTCGAGCGCGGCGATCTGCGCGGTGGCACGGGTATCGACACCATAGAGGACAGCGTTCATCAGCGGCGCACCGACGGCATCGACCGGCAGCATGCAGGGTCCGATGGCGCTGGTGGCCACCGCGGTGATCTCGCGCGGGTCAATGCCCGATCTTGCGAGGATCTCCCGCGCGACACGCACGAAATCGCCCCACCAGTCCTCTTCGGCGCGATGCTCGGCCCAGCCCGGCCGCGGCACCAGCATGCGGTGCGGGTGGCGCGCCTCGGCCAGGATCCGGCCCCGGGCATCGACCAGGACGCCCTTGGTCTCGAACGTGCCGATGTCGATTCCCAGCGTATGGGTCATGGCAGCCGCCCCCGCGGGGCGCGGATCAGGTCGAAATCCGGGGTCAGGCACGACAGTGCCGCATCAAGCAGCGCGACGAGCCCGTCCAGATCGGTCGAATCGACCACCTCCAGCGCGGAATGGGTGTAGCGCATCGGAAAGCCCACATCGAGGCAGGCCACGCCCTGCGGCCCGGTGAACTGGATATAGGACAGATCGGTCAGGACCCCGGTCTGCGCCGAACGCTGCAGCGGCAGGCCGGCGATCCCCGCCGCCTCTTCCATCAGCCGCACCAGCGCGGGATGCGGGATCACCCCGTTCAGCGTGCCGCGGCCGTGGAAGGAATAGAGGCTGATCCCCGGCCCCCCGCCCAGGGTCACTTCGCCACGCTGCACCATGTCGGGGGTGTCGCAGGCCAGCAGAAGATCGATCTGCAGCGCGATGTCGGGGGCCAGCGCCGTCGCCGCCGGCAGGACGCCGCGCAGGTTGTATTCCTCCTGCACCGACCAGACGAGGTGCAGCGTCGGCCCGGCCCGCCCCGCGCGTGCCGCCGCCAATGCGATCAGCGCCGCGCAGCCCGCCCGGTCATCGGCCGAGGTGCCAGCGATCCGCGTGCCGGCAAGATCAAGCACCCGCGGCAGATAGCAGACCGGCGTACCCACCCGCACGCCGGCGGCCAACGCCTCCTCCCGGCAGGAAAAGCCGGCGTCGACGTAAAGCTCGGCATAGGGCAGCACGCGGTATTTCTCCTCGGGGCCGGTGGCATGGTGCGACTTGTTGGCAATCACCGCCGGCAGGTCGCCGGCATCCGTGCACAGCACCACCGCCTGCGCCGCCAGCGCCCGCTCGGGCACGCCGCCCAATCTCTCCAGACGCAGCAGGCCGCTGTCCTCGACCTTGCGTATGACGAAGCCCAGTTGGTCCATATGGGTGAAGATCATGACCGAGGGCAGCGCCGGATCGCCCGGCAGGGTGCAGACCAGATTGCCCAGCCGGTCGGACCGATGCGGCAGGCCCAGCCGGTCGAGATGCGCCGCGATGGCGGCGGCCACCCGCTCCTCATGCCCCGCAAGGCCCGGGATCAGCATCAGTTCCTTCAACAGATCACGGATCATCCCGCCCTCGCATCCCTCTCGCCGGTTCCCAAAATTTTCTTGGAAGAAAATTTTCCGGAGTTTTGCAAAACTCCGGACCGGAATTTGCATGCAAATTCCGCATCACCGCCCGCCCCGCACAGCGCGCACGCGGTCCATGAAATCCCTCGCGCGATCCGGATCGACCGCCGCCCAGGTATCGCCGCCAACCTTCAGCGCCGATCCGACGATGCAGCCGTCAGCCACCCGCAGCACATCGGCCACGGTGGCGTGCTTCACTCCGGTATTGGCCAGCACCGGGGTGTCGGGCAGCACGCGCTTCACCGCCTCGAGGTCGCGCATCTCGGCTGCCTCGCCGGTGATCGCGCCGGAGACCAGAACCGCATCGGGCACCGAGGAGAAGACCGCCGAACGCGCCCGGTCCGCCAGGGGGCGCGGGTCGAGGCTGCCGGCAAATTCGGCCGAGACATTGTACAGCGTCGCCACGCCGGAAATCCCCAGCCGCGCCTGATAGCGCCGGGCCGCCCCGGCATCGGGTGCCCAGACGCCCATGTCGCTGGCATAGGTGCCAGTGAAGATCTCGCGCACGAAGGCCGCGCCGGTGGCCGCCGCCAGCGCCATGGTCGCCATCGGATCCCACAGGACATTGACCCCGAAGGGCACGGCGATCGCATCGCGCAGGCGCCCGATCACATGGGCCATGGTTGCGGTCGAGGCGGTATCGACCTTCAGCTCATAGGGCCGGTCGTTCTCGTTGCCGAACATCACCGCATCGACACCGGCCGCCTGCAGCGCCTGCAGGTCGGCGCTTGCGGCCTCGACGATCCCCTCGATTCCACGCGCGGCGTCGTAGAGCGGCGTGCCGGGCATGGCACCCAGATGCACCATGGCAATGACGGGTTTTCCCGCAGCAAAGACGGTCCTGAAACGCGACATGTGATCCTCCCTTCGCCACAGGCTAGCGCGAAAGCCGTTGGCCGGGAAGCCTCGCCATACTAGCATGTCAGGGATCGGGGAGGAGCACATGATCGCCAGACGCCACTGGAGCCGCCATGGTGGCGGCGGCCTGAGTTTTACCGAGATCGGCCTTGGAACCGCGCCGCTGGGCAATCTCTACCGGGCAGTGCCCGACGCCGAGGCCCGGGCCGTGATCGAATGCGCCTGGGAGGCCGGCATCCGCCATTTCGACACCGCGCCGCTTTACGGCCTCGGGCTTGCGGAAACCCGGCTGAACCCCGTCCTGCGCGGCAAGGCCCGCGACGCCTTCACCCTGTCGACCAAGGTGGGGCGGCTGCTGCAGGCCGTGCCCCGGGGCCAGGGCGATGGCGCGGGAAAATGGTTCGAGGTGCCGTCACGGCGGGAACGCTATGATTATGGCCATGACGGGGTGCTGCGCTCGGTGGAATTTTCGCTGGAACGGCTGGGGCTCGACCGGATCGACATCCTTTATGCCCATGACCTCGATATCTCGAACCACGGCTCGCAGGCGGCGCTGGATGCGCGGCTGGAGGAATTCATGGCCGGCGGCTACCGCGCGTTGCTGCGCCTGCGCGACGAAGGCGTGATCGCGGCTTTCGGCGCGGGCATCAACGAATGGCAACCCGGGCAATGGCTGCTGGAGCGCGGCGATTTCGACATTTTCCTTCTCGCCGGGCGCTACACGCTGCTGGAACAGGAAAGCCTGCCGTTCCTGAACGCCTGCGCCGCCCGCGGCCTGGGGGTGGTGATCGGCGGGCCCTACAATTCCGGGATTCTCGCACGCGGGCCGGGACCAGGGGCGATGTGGAATTATGGCCCCGCACCCGACGCCGTGCAGGAGCGGGCCCGGCGGCTGCAGGCGGCGGCGGCGGCGCATGGTCTGCGCCTGATCGACGCGGCGCTGCGGTTTCCGCTGCTGCACCCGGCGGTCGTCAGTGTCATTCCCGGCGGCCAGGGCCTGGGCGAGATGGAAAGCAACCTGCGCGCCGCGGCGGCGGATGTTCCGCCGGCGCTCTGGGCCGAGCTGAAGCAGGCCGGGCTGATCGACCCGGCAGCACCGGTCTGAGCGCCGCCGGTCTGAACGGCGCCATTCTGGCGCCGCCGGTCTGACTGGCAACGCTCAGCCGCCCGCAGCCCCGGCGACCACCCGCGCCGCCGCCTCGACGGCACCCGGCCCGTGCGGCAGGCCGAGCGCGGTCAGCCCCGCCTCGATCACCGCCAGCGCGCCCAGCGTCATATGCGCGTTCACATGGCCCATATGCGCCACCCGCAGCGCACCATCGGCCCCCGGATCCTCTGGCGTCGCCGCGCCGAGGCCGATGCCCAGCGTCACGCCGGCCCTGGTCTCGCACCAGTGCCGCAGCCGCGTGGCATCGGGCGCCCCGAAGCGCGCCGCCGTCACGGCATGGGCCCGCCAGTCCGGATGCGGCACGTTCAACGCGATGGCCGGGTTGCCGGCGCCCCAGGCCTCGAACGCCGCCCAGACGGCCGCCGCAAGCGCGCGATGGCGATGCCAGATCGCGGGCAGCCCCTCTTCGGCGATCATGTCCAGCGCCTCGCGCAGGCCGAACAGATGCACCGTCGGCGCAGTGCCACCCCAGAGCTGCCAGAATTCCTCGGCCTGGGCCCGCGGCCCCCAGCGCCAGTAGGGGCTGGCCAGATCGCCCTGCCCGCAGCGCGCCTGCGCCTTTTGCGAGAACCAGACAAAGGCAAGGCCCGGTGGTGTCATCAGCCCTTTCTGGCTGGCCGAGACCGTGACATCGACGCCCCAGTCGTCCATCCGGTATTCGTCGCAGCCCATCGAGGCGATGCAGTCGACCGCCAGCAGCGCGGAATGCCCGGCCGCGTCGATGGCGCGGCGCAGGGCCGGGATGTCGGACTTGACCGAGCTTGCCGTGTCGACCTGCGTCACCAGCACCGCCTTGATCCGGCCAGCGCGATCGGCGCGCAGCGCGGCCTCGACGCGACCGGGATCGGCCGGTGCCGCACGGCCGAAATCCAGGAACTCGACCTCGATCCCCATCTGCCGGGCATGGCTCGCCCAGGAATGCCCGAAGGCGCCGGAGGCCAGCACCAGCGCCCGCTCGCCGCGCGAGAACAGGTTGGCATTGGCGGCCTCCCAGGCGGCGTGACCGTTGCCGATGTAGCAGGCGACGCGATGCGCCGTGCCCGCCAGCCGCCGCAGATCGGGCCAGAGGCCGGCCACCATCTCGACCAGCGGTCCCTCATAGATGTTGGGGCTGCCGCGATGCATGGCCCGCTGCACCCGGTCGGGAATGACCGAGGGGCCGGGAATCGCCAGATAGGGGCGGCCATGCGCAAGGCTCATCGCGGATCTCCTCTCGGTCGGGTCCGGCATGGCTAGCCCTGCCCCGGCGCAAGGTCAATCGCCCGCGCGGACAATCGCCCGTGCTTGAGGCGGGGGCCGGCATGGGCTAGATCCGGCGCCGGGGGATCCGTCGGCACGCTGCCCCGCCTGCCGCCCC
>JACSRN010000130.1 GCA_014879735.1 Paracoccaceae bacterium | reverse complement strand
GGCGGCCTGCCCCGGCGCAGCTTCACCATGCCGGATGGCCGTCTTTCGCCGCATGATATCCCGAAACGGCAGGCGATTTCCGTGACCGCCCCTTTCTGACGCTGGATATCCGCCATGTCGACCGGCGCGGGGCGCGCCGGCGGCGGCGGCAGCGGGCGGGCGACGCGCTTTCGGCCGGTTTTCAGATCCGGCCAAATTCCGCCAGAAGATCTTCGACCGTCTTGCCTTGCTTGACCCAGACCCGGGTCCTTTCCTCGCGCTCGGCCTGTTCGGCGGCAAGGCCGACGATCTCTTCGGCGCGGTCCAGCGGGATCACCACCACACCCATCAGGTCGGCCACGACAAAGTCGCCGGGGTTCACCACGACACCGCCGCAAGCGATCGGCACGTTGATCGACAATTCCTCCTTGCGGCCAGAGAACATCGTATGCGTCCCGCGCGGGGTGATGGCCCGGGTCCAGATCGGCCAGCCGATGTCCTCCAGCTCGTCGGTGTCGCGGCCGGCGCCGTCGACGATCATGCCGCGGATGCCCCGGTTCTGCGCCAGCCCCCCCATCAGGCCGCCGCAGACCGACGTATTGGGATCGCCGCCGGCATCGACGACGATCACGTCGCCGGGCCGCCCCATCTCCAACGCCTTCAGCGGATCGACCAGATCGCCCTTGGACAGCTGCACCGTCATCGCCTGGCCGGCGATCTTGGCGCGAAAGGCGGGCTTGATCCCGCTGTCCATCACGCCGGTGCGGTATTGCACATCGGCAAAGATGGCGGCGGCCGAATAGGCCGCCACCACCTTGTCGAACTGCACGAGCAGGTCGGGGCGACGTTCGAAGTCATGGAATTGTTTCAGCATGGGATGTCCTCAGGCGCGAACGGCAAGCGCGTCGGCATTGACGGGGTTTCTCGGCGGCTGTCCGGTCAGCACGCGGGCGACTTCGCTGGCCGCCGTCTCGCGGGCGGAACGAATGGATTCTTCGGAATAATAGGCCGCATGCGGGGTGACGATGACATTTGGCAGGGTGAAGATCGGGTTGTCGGCCGGCGACCAGACGGCGCGCTTGGCGGGTTCCTCCTCGGGGTCGTCAAGGCCCGCCCCCGCGATCCAGCCCTCGGCCAGCGCCCGGTAAAGCGCCTGGTTGTCGATGGTCGGCCCGCGGCCGGTGTTGATGACCAGGGCCGTCGGCTTCATTGCGCGGAACTCGGGTTCCGACAGGAAGTGCCGGGTTTCGGGCGTCATCGGAACCTGCATCATCAGCACATCCGATCTGGCCAGAAGCTCGGCCTTGTCCACCTGCCGAACGCCATGCGCGGCGGCTGTGGCGGGCGACAGATAGGGATCATAGACCACGATCTCGACGCCGAAGCTGCGCGCGCGGCTGGCGATGGCCTGGCCGATCTTGCCGAAGGACACGATCCCCACCACCTGCCCGCGCAGCCGGTGCAGCGGCGCGGCGGATTGCCAGCGCCACAGGCCCTGATGCGTGGCGCGGTCATAGGGAAAGAGCCCCCGGGCAAGCGCCAGCCACAGGCTGACGGCGTGATCGGCCACCTCCTCGGTGCAGTAATCGCGGACATTGGTGACAAGGATGCCCTTGGCCGTCGCGGCCGGGACATCGACAATGTCGACGCCCACGCCATAGCGCGCGATGACCTTGCAGCGTTCCATCGCCGCGATGGTTCTGGCGCCGACGCGGGCATACTGGTTCATGATCGCCGCGCAGTCACGCGCCGCCTCCAGAAGATCGTCCTCGCTCTTGGCCTGAAGTGCGACCACCTCGGCGCCGGCCGCCTCCAGGATGGCGCGCTCGATATCGACATTGCCATAGTCGTAGTCGGTGATCACCACCTTGGGTTTGGGGGTCATTTCGCCACCCCGTCACACATAGGCGCCGGCTGAATAGGTCAGCTCGTAGGAATGGCTGTAAAGCTCGAAGACATTGCCGAACGGATCTTCCACATAGACCATCCGGTAGGGTTTCTGCCCCGGATAGTAATGGCGGACCTGCTGCATCCGCTGCCTGCCGCCCATGCTTTCGATCAGCTTCACCCGCTCCTCCAGCCTTTCGTCCTGCAGGCAGAAGTGAAAGAGACCCTTGCGCCAGTATTCGAAGGGGCGGTCTTCCTGAATCGTCTTCGGAAACTCGAAAAGCTCGATCCCGGTGCCGTCGCCGGTGGAAAGATGGGCAATCCGGAACGATCCCCAGCCCGGGCCGAACACGTCGTCGCACATCTGGCCGATGGCGCTTTCGTCATGGTGGATCGTTGTCGGCGGCATGATGACGTAGAAATCGAAGCATTTGGAGTAGAACTCCACCGCGCGTTCGAGATCGGGGACAGTGATGCCGATATGCGAAAATGTGACGGCTGCCATGGTCTTGGTCCTTCAGGTCAGAGGATGCTGCGGATGATGCCGCCCTCGATGCGATAGGCCGCACCGTTGGAGGCCGGAGAGGAGGCGACGAAGACGATCATCCGCGCCACTTCCTCCGGTTTCGTGAAGCGCTGGATGAGCGAGGTCGGCTCATCCTCGCGGAAGTAGCTGTCGATGATGCTGCCGACCGGACGGTCCTTTTCGGTCGCCAGACCGGTGAAATAGGCCTCGACCCCCTCGGTCCAGGTCGGCCCGGGCAGAACGGCGTTCACCGTGACCCGCGTGCCTTTCGTCAGTTCGGCAAGCCCGCGCGTCAGCCCGATCATCGCCGTCTTGGTGACGGAGTAATGGATCATCTGCGGTAGCGGCTTGACCCCGGCTTCCGAGGCCAGATTGACGATTGCGCCAGTGCCGCGCGCAAGCATGGCGGGCAGGATGCGGCGCGTCACGCGAATGGCCGACAGCAGGTTGATGTTGAAATAATGCAGCCATTCGGCATCGTCGATCTCGGCAAAGGGCTTTACCGAGAAGATGCCGACGTTGTTCACCAGAACGTCGACAGGGCCTTTCGCCTCGGCATGGGCGAGGAGCGCCTCGGCACCCTCGGCGCGGCCGAGATCGGCGGCAAGACCGCTGACCGGACCAAGCGGCGACAGGACGGCAAGCGTGGCCTCCACCTCGGCCGCTGTCAGGCCGTTGACGATGACCTCGGCCCCCTCTGCCAGAAAAACGGCGGCCGTCGCGCGCCCTATGCCCGAGGCGGAGCCTGTGACCAGGACACGCTTTCCTTTCAGATCAAGCTCCACGACCTGCCTCCGCCTTGCCGGCCGAGCGGCGGCCGATGGCGCGCGCAATCTCGGAGCGCCACATGTCGAAGCCGACGGCGACAAGGATGATGAGGCCGAGGATCACATTCTGCACCGCGGAAGGTGCGGCGTTCAGATTGAGCCCGTTCTGCACAATGACGATGGTCAGCGCGCCGACCAGCGTCGAGAGGATGTTCCCGCGCCCGCCTGCAAGGCTTGCCCCGCCGACGACCGCCGCGGCGATGGCCTGAAGTTCAAGCGTCTGGCCGTAGTTGGGCGAGCCCGAGTTGAGCCGTGCCGCCATCAGGATGGCCCCGACCGCGGTCATCAGGCCGGCGATGGCGAAGGCCCAGGTCTGGACACGACGGACATTGATCCCGGACAGCTTGGCCGCCGCCGGGTTGCCGCCGACCGCATAGAACTCGCGCCCCAGCCGGGTGTTGTTCATCATCACCGTGGCCGCGCCATAGAACAGGACCAGGTAGTAGAACGGCAGCGGGATGCCCAGCAGGCGGCCGTAGAACACCGGCTCCAGGTTCGGATCAAGTGAGAAGATCGGCGAGCCCGCGTTGAACATCAGCGCCAACCCCCGATAGGCAATCAGGCCCGCCAGCGTCACGATGAACGACGGGATGCGCAGGAAGGCCGTCAGGACACCGTTCAGCGCGCCAAGGAGCGCCCCAAGCAGGAGAACGCCGACCAGGGTGGGCCAGAGCGGCACGCCCATGTTCTTGACCAGCGTCGCCAACACCATGGTCAGAAGCGCCACCATCGACCCCGAACTCAGATCGATGCCGCCGGTGAAGATCACGACGGTCGCACCTATGGCGATCAGCGACACGATGGAAACCTGCAGGGCAAGGTTCGACAGGTTTCCGGGATCAAGAAAGCGGTTGGTGGTAAGGGCCACCACCAGCGTGACCAGCCCCATTGCGGCAAGGGGCCCCAGAAGCTGGGCATCGAAGATGCGTTTCATGCGGCGGTTCTTCCTTCGGTCATGATCTCGGTTGTGGCCGCCCGGACAAGATCTGCATGGGTCAGATCCCTCGGCGCGCGGATGTCGGTGATGGTGCCGTGCCGCACGACCGCGATGCGGTCGCTCATCGCCAGAAGCTCGTCGTGATCCGAACTGATCAGCAGTATCGCGCAGCCTTCGGCCGTCAGCCGGTTGATCAGGCGGTAGACGGCCAGCTTTGCACCGATGTCGATCCCCTGCGTCGGTTCGTCGAGGATCAGCACCCGCGCCCGCGACAGGAGCCAGCGGGCGATGACGATCTTTTGCTGGTTCCCGCCCGACAGGTGCCGGACGGACTTGTCCTCGGCCCCGCGGGAAAGTTCGAGCTGGCGCGCAAGCGACGCGGCCTCGGCATCCTCGCGGTGCAGGCCAAGAAAGCCGAATGTGGAATACCGCGGCAGGCTGGCGCTGGAAATATTGGCACGGCCGTCGAAGTTGAAGAAAAGACCATCGGTCTTGCGGTTCTCCGTCACCAGTGCAAGGCCGGCCCGGATCGCATCCGAGGGGCCGGAAATCCTGAGGTGGCGGTCCTCAATCTCGATGCTGCCCGCCGTCAGCGGGTCAAGCCCGAACAAAGCCCGCGCGATTTCCGTCCGGCCGGACCCCAGGACGCCGCCCAGTCCCAGCACCTCGCCGGCCTGCAGGGTGAAGGATACATTCCTGACGCCGCGGGCGCTGCTGATCGCGGTCACGCGCAGCATGGTTTCCGGTCTTGTATTGCGCTCCTTGGGGTAATGTTCCCTCACGTCGCCGCCGATCATGGCGCTGACGATGGCGTCGACCTCGACTGCGGTCTTGCCGGCGGCGCTGACGACCCGGCCTCCGCGCATGATCGTCACCTCGTCGACAAGGGCAGTCACCTCGTCAAGGCGATGGGAGACATAGAGGATGGCATGACCCTTGCCGCGCATCCGGCGGAGCAGCGCGTGAAGCTGGGCGATTTCGTCAAGGCCGAGCGCGGTGGTCGGTTCGTCCAGGATGATGAGCTGCGCATCGGCGGCAACCGCCTTTGCGATCTCGATCAACTGCTGCTGCGCAACCGAAAGGGTGGAGGTTATCGCGTCGGGATCAAGTTCGATGTCGAGTTCGGCCAGCACTTCGCTCGAGCGGCGGCGCATCGTTTCCCAGTCGATCAGGCCCAGGGCGCGGCGCGGCCAGCGGCCCAGGAACACATTTTCCGCGACCGTCAGGCTGGGGATGATCGAGAATTCCTGAAACACCGTGGATACGCCGAGTTCGCGCGCGCCGGTCGGGCTGGTCAGGGCGACCGGCTGGCCGCGCAGGCGGATCTCGCCGGAATCGGGGCGGTCGACGCCCGAGAGCAGGCGGATCAGCGTGGACTTGCCGCAGCCGTTCTCTCCCAGAAGGCCATGGATGCGGCCCGGCATCAGCCGGATCGAGACACGGTCGTTGGCAAGGACGCCGGGATAGGCCTTGCTGACCTCGACCACGTCCCAAAGCGGTTCATCGGATGGATGCATCATGAGCGTTCCTGGCAGGGGCGGCCGCCCGTCCGGCAGGCGACCGCGGACCATGCGCGCAGGCCCTTGCGCGCAACGTGGATGGGTTCAGTAGGATTTCGACGGCTGCGGATAGAGCTTCTCGGGCTGCTGCAGCACCGACACCACATTGTCGGCATCGACGATCTCGGTCGGGATCTCCACCCAACCGCCGGCAAACTTGTGGTCAAGCGCATCAAGCGTTGCGTGCATGGCGGCCTGGCCCATCAGGAAGGGGACCGTGTTCACCGTTGCGGTAAAGTTGCCGGCGGCGATCTCTTCCAGACCCGAGGTGTCGCCATCATTGCCCAGAATGATAAGGTCGGTCCGGCCAAGCGCCTTGGCCGCCAGCGCCGCCCCGATCGCCATGTAGTCGTTTGCGGCGAAGATCAGCCCGATCTCGGGATGTGCCTGCAGCAGATCCATGGCGGCCGTGTTTCCGCCCTCGACGTTCCACTTGCCGTCGACCGAGGCGACAACCTCGAAATTCGGGTGGCCCTTTATCCCGTCGAGGAAGCCGCCGACCCGCTCGGTCGAGTGGTATCCCGGCTGGCCCTCGATCACGCCGACCTTGATCGCGGCATCGCCGATCTTTGCAACGGCCCAGTCGGCGATCTTGTGGGTTCCCGCCCGCTGGGCATAGCCCACCACGCCATGGATCGGCGTGGGAAAGTTCGGGATGTCCGAATTGATCATGACCACGGCGACGCCCTTGTCGACGGCCTGCTTCAGCAAGGGGGCGGCCGCGCCCTCGTCATGTGTGCCGAAGATGATCGCATCGACGTCCTGCGTCAGCACGTCCTGGATCATCCCCATCTGGCCATTGATGTCGGCGCCGGATTGCGGGGCGAGCATGAAAACCTCCACCCCTTTCCCGGCAGCGACGGATTTGATGCCTTCGCCAATGGCGATGTAGTAGTTGAACTCGGTTGCCGGCGGCATGTAGGCGATGCGCAGCGGCCCGTCAGCCTTGGCGATGGCATCGATGGGTGCCTGGGCGCCCTCCTGCAGGGGAACGGGGCTGGGGTAGTCCTGTGCCAGCGCTGCAGTGCCGAACACTGCCAGGACGGCAAGAGCGGCACTGGTCTTCGTGATGCGTTTCATGGCTTTCCTCCCTTGGAAACGGTCGTGTCACCCGGCGAACGGGATATCTTCGATCCCGCGGAACCCCGGCCTTGCGGCGAACAGCCCGCCTGACAGGGGGGCCCGGGCAATCTCGTCCTCGGTCATGCCAAGGCGCGAGGTGGTGATGTAGAGCGTGGCCAGATCGGGCCCGCCAAAGGCACAGCAGGTTGGCTTGGGCACCGGCAGGGCGATCCGGTGGCTGATGCGGCCATCGGGGGCGATGCGGATCACCTGACCCCCGTCCCATTCCGCATTCCAGACCCCGCCCTCGGCATCGACGCAGGATCCGTCCGGCAATCCCGGCTCTGACGCCATGTCGACGAAGATGCGCGCGGCATCGAGGCTGTCGCCATAGGGATAGGCGCGGATGCAGCGGTCCGGGGTATCGGCGAAATACATCGTCCCGCCATCGGGGGAAAAACAGGTCGAGTTGGCACAGGCAACGCCGCTGATCAGCCGGTCGACCGACAGATCCGCGTTCACCCGGATCACCGTCGAATCCGCGGCACCCGTCCCTTCGTTCATGCCGCCGACGACAAATCGCCCGAGGCGGTCGGTCCGCCCGTCGTTCAGCCGGGTTGCGGCATTGTCCGGCTCGAAGACGAGGAGCGTCCGCTCGGGGGTCAGGCCGGCTGTCCACAATTCGATACCGTCGGCAAAAGCCATGAGCCAGCCACCCCGCGCCCTTGGCGCGAAGGCGCAGAGCCGCCGTGGCAGGTCGTGGCTGCCCGAGCCGCCGGACGGGGGGGCGGACCGGGGGTCATGCCAGAACAGGCGTTGTCCGTGGATGTCCGTCCACCACAGCCGCCCGTCCCGGGGGGACCACAGGATGCCTTCGCCGTGCTGGTTGGCGCAATCGAGAACGAGATCGGCCGTCACATCACCCCTCCCAAGGCCCGTGCGAGTCAGTTTTACTTTATCTGCCATCTGGTATACCAGTCAAGGTGAAAACCCGGTTCCGATGGACTTTGACATCTGGTGCACCAAATCCGATACTCGCGACGATCCTGAAAGGTTTTTTCGCATGCCAGACTTTGAACGCCCGCCGTCGCTGTCTTCGGTTGTGACCGATCACATCCGCTCGATGATCGTCCGCGGCGATGTTTCCCTTGGCGCGGCCATCTCGGAGCGCAGCATCTCTGCGGATCTGAAGGTGTCCAAGACGCCGGTGCGCGAGGCGCTGGCGCAGTTGAAGAACGAGGGGCTGGTGACGATCGTGCCGCAATCGGGCGTGCGGGTGTTCACGCTGAGCGCCCGCGAGGTCCGCGAAATCTGCGCCTTCCGCCAGGTGCTGGAAAGGGCGGCGCTGGAGCTGTCGATGGCCGAGGATCCGGCGGGCCTGCTGCGCGATCTTGAAAGGATCGAGGCACGGATGCGCCAGGTTCTGGCAGAGGGTGACGTGCGCGCCTACCTGGGCTTCGACACTGACTTCCACATGGCCTTCTTTGCCAATTGCGGAAATTCGTATCTGCAGAACGCTTATGGGCTTTATGCCGGCAAGATCGCCGCATTGCGGACCCATCTGGCGGACAAGCCGCAGCATACCCAGTTGTCGCTGGCCGAACATGGCCGGATCGTTGCCGCGGTTCGGGCGCGCGACGTTGCAACCCTGGTGGGAATTCTGGGCGATCACATCGGGCGCACGCAGGAAACCTACGAGATCGGCATCGAGGATATCTCGGTCGCCTGACCGGCCCCGGCCCGGGCGATATGAACCGCCGCGGCAACCCCGTCAGGACCGGCGGGTCGCCCGCACATCCGGCACGACCCGTGACGGACAGCGGGAGGTTCCGGACATCGCGCGGATCGTGACGGCGATTCCGGCAGCAGTGGCCGTGATCGGCGAAACGGGGACGGGTGCGCCGCCGCTTCTAGCGTCCAGGATGACCCTGGTTGTTTGCTCCCACGGTTTGATGATGCGATTCTTTCTCAGAATGGAAGGAAGCCCTAAACCTTCGGTGCTGTTGTCATCCACGGCGTTCGCAATCCGAAGCTGGCCGCTGATCATCGTTCCGCCGGTGTCGCACTCGCCCTTTTACGCCGGGGCCAGGCTTGCGCGACCATCTTCCGCCCGTTGCGCCGCCGCATCCGGCAGATGCCTCGGGGCAGGTCTGCGATCCGGCCCGGGAGGTGCCCGCAGTTCAGACTTCCCGACAGCGGCCGAAGGTCTTTCGGCGCCACCAGCCGGGCGAAGAACCGTCAACGGCTATCGTTGTTCATCAGCCAGCACAGAGCCGTTTGTAACAGAGCTTGTAACGACAGAACGTGAAAAACCCCGTGTTTCAAGGCTCTTGCCCAAGATCAACACGTTTGGGGGCGTTTTGGGTGAGAGGCTGGACAACGACCCAAGCGGGGCTCGTTACGGCTGCTTCCTTCCGGACCTGACCGGGTTGGCAAGGCGCCTGCCCGCGCCAACCTCTCGCCCGTGCATATAGGCCGGTGGCGGCGCGGGGGCAAGGGGTCAGACGACAAGGCCCGCCATGCGCGCGCCGGTCAGCAGGTCAGGCGCCACATGATGCGCCCAGCGGCCGGTCGGCACCAGCATGTCGGGCACCTGCACCACCGTGCAGCCGGCGCGGTGGCCCGATTCGGCGCCGGTGTCGCTGTCCTCGAACACCAGGGCGCGGGCGGGGGCAATGCCCAGACGTTCGGCCGCCAGCAGATAGGGTTCGGGGGCGGGCTTGGCCGCAGCAACATCGTCGCGCGTGATCACCGTATCGAAACGCCCGGCCAGACCGGCAATCTCGAGTTTGCGCAGCGCGCCGGCCCGGCCGGTCGAGGTCACGAGCGCGCGGCGCGCACCCTCGGTCGCGGCGAGAAGATCGGCCGCGCCCGGTTTCAGCTGCAGGCCCCGTTCCACCTCGCGGTAGAAGGCGTCGTTGAGTTCGCTCTCAAGCCGGCCGAGGTCAATGTCGGGCAGATGCGCGCGGATCATTGCCGCAGAGCTTGGCCCGTCGCGGCCGACAAGGCCGTGCAGGAAGGCCGGCTCGACCGGATGGCCAAGTGCCGAGAAGACGGCAAGGTTGCTTTGCAGCGCGATGCTCTCGGTGTCGATGAGCGTACCGTCGAGGTCGAAGAAAAGCGCGTCGAACATCGGATTCCTTATCGGCGAACGGCGGGGAAGGCCGTACCGTCCCGGTCCTTAACCGATCAGAGCCGCAGGCGAAAGCGGTGAAAGCCCTGCGGCGTGACGCCGGCGAAGACGGGCGCGAACTGCGCGATTTCGGCCAGATGGCGCAGCGCGCCGGGGCCGGTGTCGTAATAGGCGCCGGTGCCGGGCATCGGCACGAAGGACCAGCGCGGTGCAAGCGGCGCGCGCGGCCTGCCGCCACGGCGCAGCCAGGCCGCCAGGACCGCATTGCTCGGGGTGTCCTCGTCCAGCAGCAGCCGCGCCCCGGGCACCGGAAAGGTGGCGGCGCGAAAGCTGTTGGTGACAAGAACCAGCCGCGCCCCGGGGGCAAGCGGCAGCCCCCCGAAGCGCAGGTCGACGATACGTCCCTCGCGGCGCGACAGGTCGATCCGGTAGGACAGGCCGGGGATCTGCTCGGACAGGGTCATCGCCCGGTCGGGGTGGATCAACGGCTGGTCGGTCTCTCCCGGTCGCAGTGTCGCATAGATCCGGGCCGCGATTTCCAGCCGGTCGGCGATGGCAGCGCCCGTCACCTCCTGCGCCAGAAGCGTGTTGGGAAAGGGATAAAGATCCAGCACGTTGCGCAGCGTCATCGGTCCGGGCGCGATATCGGTATAGTTGAGCGGCCCGCCCCGACCGCCGATCCGGAAGGGCGTGACCGAGGCCAGGATCGGCAGCGCCGCCTCGGGTCGGCCGGCAAGGGCGCGGCGCACATGGTCGATCTTGGCATCGGCCAGGACCTGCGTCGCGGCCGAGGGCGCCAGCGTTGCGAAATAGCTGTGCAGCGCGACTGGCGTTTCCCCCTGGCTGCGGCGCATGCGGCCGAGGACGGCGCGATGATCGGGGGCCAACTCGCGGCGAAGGGGCGTCGCCGCGGCGCGGATCACCTCGCGCGGGAGGCCGGCGACGATTTCCGAGGTGCTGGCGGCGCAGGTGCGGCTGGCCGCGACCTCCCAGCCCCTTGCCCCCGGCGTGAGCCAGAGGTCGATGATGCCGAGATGGCTGCCGGAGTGCCCGGGCTGGACCACCGGCTTGCCGGCGACCAGCGCCAGCTCGGGCGCCAGCGCCGGCTCGCCCGGCAGGGGATCGGGTGGCCAGACCAGGTGGCTGTGCCCCGCGATCACCGCATCGATCCCGGGAAGCGCGGCCAGATCGGCGGCGCAGACCTCGTCGCCCTGCGGCGGGGTGGTGGGAAACATCCCGGTATGGGCAAGGCAGACCACCAGATCGGCCCCGGCGCGACGAATTTCCGGAACCCAGGCCCGGGCAGCCTCGATCATGCCGCGCATTTGCAGGCGGCCCTCGAGGTGGCGGCGATCCCAGTCGAGGATCTGCGGCGGCGTCAGCCCCAGGATGCCCACCGTCACGGCATGGCGCTGCCCGTCGCGGTCGGTCAGGCTGCGGCGGACCAGGGCATAGGGCGCAAAGAGTAGGCGGTCGGCAAGGGGCGTGGGGCCGGGGACCAGCACCGCATTGGCCGCGAGCACGGGAAAGCGGGCCTGTGCGACCGCCTCGTGCAGGCGGTCGAGGCCGAAGTTGAATTCGTGGTTTCCCAGCGCCACGGCATCGTAGCCAAGCGTGTTGAAGGCGACGATCGCCGGGTTGGGCCGACGGCGCCCGGCGGACTGCGCGGCCGGCTCGGTCAGTGCCGAGCCCTGCAGGAAATCGCCGTTGTCGAGCAGGATGCTGCCGGGCACCTCGGCCCGGGCGGCGGCGATAAGAGTGGCGATCTGCGCCAGTCCCTGGCCATATTGCGGACGGTTGGCGAAATAATCGTAGGACAGTAACTGGCCGTGCAGGTCTGTCGTGGCCAGAAGGCGCAGCCGTACCCGGCGATCGGAGAGCGGCCGCGGCTGGGCATCGGCCGGCTGCGCGGCCGGCGCGCGCGGCACCCCTTCGGGGGGCCGGCGGGGGGCGCCAGCGCCGGGAATGCGGG
>JACSRN010000129.1 GCA_014879735.1 Paracoccaceae bacterium | reverse complement strand
GCGGCGGGCCTTGTCGGTGCCAAACCCTGCCACGGCGCCGGAGAATGGCGCCTCCTGCCCGGACCTGCGGGAGTTTCCGGCGCCGTGGCAGGGTTTGGCACCGACAAGGCCCGCCGCCGCCAGCGTTTCGGCCTGGCGCGCGCGGCTGCAGCCCTGCCGGCCGGCACCTGGCGGCTTGAAGGCCGGCTTTCGCCCGCGGAACGCGAGGAAGCCGCGCTGGGATGGCTGCTGTCGGCCTACCGCTTCGACCGCTACCGCCCGGGCCGGCCGGTGCCCGCATCCGCAGGGCTGCAGGCACCCGATGGCATCGACACCAGGCGGATCGAAGCCATGGTCGCCGGTGAATTCCTGACCCGCGACCTGATCAACACGCCGGCACAGGACATGGGCCCGGCCGAGATCGAGGCCGCGCTCTTCGACCTCGCCGGCCGTTTCGGCGCCACCGCCACGGCTGTCCGCGGTGACGAATTGCTCGCGGCGAACTTGCCGATGATCCATGCGGTCGGCCGCGCCTCCCCCCGCGCGCCGCGGCTGCTGGACCTGCGTTGGGGTGCGGCGGGACCCCGGCTGACACTGGTCGGCAAGGGCGTCTGCTTCGACACCGGCGGGTTGAACCTGAAGCCCTCTTCCGGAATGAACCTGATGAAGAAGGACATGGGTGGCGCGGCCACCGTCCTCGGCCTTGCGCAGATGATCATGATGCTGGATCTGCCGCTGCGCCTGCGCGTCCTGATCCCGGCGGTGGAAAACGTGATCGCCGGCAATGCGCTGAAACCCAGGGACATCCTGACCAGCCGCAAGGGCCTGACGGTCGAGGTGAACGACACCGATGCCGAAGGCCGCCTGATCCTTGCCGATGCGCTGGCCCTTGCAACCGAGGAAGATACCGATGCGCTGATCTCGATGGCCACGCTGACCGGCGCGGCACGGGTCGCGGTCGGCCCCGATCTCGCGCCCTACTGGGCGCAGGACGACGGCATGGCAACGGCACTCGAACAGGGGGCCAAGGCGGGTTTCGATCCGGTCTGGCGCATGCCCTTCCACGATGCCTATGAAAGCGTGATCGAGCCGGGGATCGCCGATCTCGACAATGCCCCGGGCTTCGGCTTCGCCGGCGCCACCACCGCGGCCCTGTTCCTGCGCCGCTTCGCCGATCATCCGCGATACCTGCATTTCGACATCTACGGCCATACGCCGGCCGATGCGCCGGCGCGACCGAAAGGCGGGGTCGGCCAGGGCGCCCGCGCAGTGCTCTGCGCGCTGCCCGCCCTGCTGGACCTTTAGGATGGACCGCCGCCTCACGCCGTTTTCCGGCCGCATCGCCCATGTCTCGCTCGCGGAGAACCTCCCCGGCGTCACGGTGACACCGGGCGAGCCGGCACGGATTGCCGCCGCGCTCGTCGATCTCTGCGCGGCACCCGCCGGCGCGCGCGACCGGCAGCTGCTTCATGGCGCCGAAGTCACGGTGATCGACCGGCAGTCGGGCCATGCCTTCGTCATGGCCGCGGCCGACGGCTATTGCGGCTGGCTCCCCGAGGGGGCACTGGCCGCACCCGATCCCGCCACCCACCGCGTGGCCACCCGCGGCACCCATCTCTATTCCGGCCCGAAGGTCCAGGCCGGACCGTTGCTGCCATTGCCGCTCAATGCCCGGCTGCACGTCACCGGGCGGGCCGGATCCTGGGCCGAGACCGCCGAAGGCTTCGTGCCGGCCGCCCATCTCGCCCCCCTCGACGAACCCGCCGAGGATCCGGTCGCGGTGGCCGAACTGCTGCTTGGCGCGCCCTATGTCTGGGGCGGGAATTCGGCGCAGGGGGTCGACTGCTCGGGACTGGTGCAGCTTGCGTTCCACGCCGCCGGCCGCACGATGCCCGGCGACAGCGACCTGCAGCGCAGCACGGGCACGGAGATCCCGGCCGGCACCGAACAGCGCGGCGACCTGATCTTCTGGAGGGGCCACGTCGCGCTGGTCGCCCGCCCCGGCCGGATCCTGCATGCCAACGGCCATACGATGAGCGTCGCCTACGAGGATCTTGCCGAAGCCATCGCCCGCATCGCGGCGCAGGACGGCGCTCCGGTCCTCGCCCGCCGCCGCCCCTGATCTTCCTCTTGATCGAAATACCCCGGGGGAATCCTCGCCCTCGGGGGCGAGGATGGGGGCAGCGCCCCCCTTGTCCGCGCGCCCCCTTGCCCGCGCGCGCCCTTGTACGCGGCGCGCCCTTGTACGCGGCGCACCTTTTCGCGCCCGCTGGTGCCACGGATCAGCGGTTTCCGCAGCTCTCTCGACCGGCTCACTCGACTGGCCGGATCAGCCGGCGCTCCAGCACCTTCAGCACGGCCGCCAGATCGTGGCCACGGCGCAGGATCTGCCCGTCTGCAGCCACGACCGCGAACATGCCCTGCTTCTGGCGCAGCTTCGGCCGTTTCTCGATGCGGTAGAGCGGCACCTCGGCGGTCCGGCGAAACACCGCGAAGACCGCCGCCTCGATGCCGTGCGAGATGCCATAATCCCGCCATTCACCGGCAGCCACCATCTGGCCGTACAGCCGCAGGATCGTCGACAACTCCCGCCGGTCGAAGGCGACCGGCTCCGATTGCCGGCCACCCGCAGGAAAGGGGACGGGCGCTTCCAGGTTCATGGCCCAAATCTGCCCTCGGGCCGCGGCAAAATCAAGCCCGCCGCATCCTGTCCGGCCGGCCGAATCCCTGCGGCGCGCCGGGTCAGCCGAAGCCGGGTGCCAGGCGGATCTCGCCGGTGGCCAGCCCACGCCAGTTGCGTTGCACGGGGTTGAGCCGCCGGACCGTCGCGGGATGATCCGCAGCCAATACGCCCAGTTTCACCAGCAGGCCGGCGATCGCCGCCTCCGATGCGCGCGCCGTGCCATCCAGCACCTTCAGCGCGATCCCCATGCCCTTTTCCGGCACGATGGCCACGAAAACCGCCTCGGCTCCGGTCTTGATCGCGACGCGCCCGTCCATGGCACGCATCAACTCGGTGCAGGCCCGCCCCTCGCCCGCGACAAGTTCGGGAAAGGCCGCCATCGCCCGGGTCAGCCGATGCATCGCATTCTCGCGCGCGCCGGCCCCTTCGCGGGCATTGGCGAACAGCGCCATCCCCCGCGCCAGAGCTTCGAGCGTCATCGCGAAATTCGGGGCCGAGCAGCCGTCGATGCCCCAGCCGGCAGCGGTTTCGCCCGTCACCTCCTCGGTTGCGGCACGGATCGCCAGCTGCAGCGGATGATCGATCTCGACATATTCCGGCCCGGCCTTCAGATGCTGCACCACGGTCAGGAAGCCGGAATGCTTGCCCGAGCAGTTGTTATGCAGCTGGCAGGGTGCTTCCCGGGCCCGGATCAGTCGGTCGCGCTCCTCGCGGTCATGGGGTTCGTGGGCGCCACACCGCAGATCGGCCTCGGTCAGCCCCAGGTCGGCGATCCAGCGGCTGGCCATTTCCACATGCAGATGCGCGCCCTGATGGCTGGCACAGGCCAGCGCCAGATGCGCGGGCGTCAACCCGCGTGCCGCAGCTGCGCCGGTCTCGATCAGCGGCAGGGCCTGGATCATCTTGCACGACGAGCGCGGAAAGATCACGGCCGCCGGGTTGCCCCAGGCCGCCACGATTCCCTTCGCATCGCAGATCACGGCATGGCCGAGATGGGTACTTTCCACCACCCCGCCGCGCCAGAGTTCCGCTATCGGGATCGCCCCGTCATCGACCCTCGCCATCCGTCTCCCTCACAGCTGTGCGATTTTCTGCCCATGGGGCTTTCGCCCAATGGCGTTTTTGCGTAATTCTGCAGTATCGGGTTCAGAACGCCCCCGCCAGTGAAGAAAAGGCCGAAGGCCAGCCTCGGGGGCGACAAGAGGCACAAGACAGCTTGGAGGCTGCGTCAGACATGACTACCGCCCTTCGCCGCGCCCTCGGGGCGGCCGCAATCGCCCTGATCATTCCGCTTGGCGCCATGGCGCAGGAATCGAGCAATCGCGTCAATACGATCACCGACTGGAACGTGTTCGTCGAGGAAACACCCAGCAAGGAATGCTGGGGCGTCTCCAAACCGAAGGAGACGGTGAACAGCCGCGACGGCAAGCCGGTGTCGGTGCGCCGCGGCGACATCCTGCTGTTCGTCACCTTCCGGCCGGGCAAGAGTCCGGAAATCTCGTTCACCGGGGGGTATCCTTTCGCCGATGGCTCGACCGTGAAGGTCAGCGTCGATGGCAAGGATTATGAGATGTTCACCGATGGTGAATGGGCCTGGCCGGGCAGCGCCACCGACGACGCCGCGCTGATGGGCGCGCTGAAGGCCGGCACGACCGCGATCCTCAGCGCCCGTTCCGGCAAGGGCACCAACACCAGGGACACCTTCTCGCTGCGCGGCTTTACCGCCGCGATGGAGGATGCGGGCAACCGCTGCAAATAGGCAGGTTCCCGCCCGCGACATTCCGCGCCCCGGCCCTGCCGGGGCGCTTTCGTTTTCATCGCGGATCGCCTATATCCGCGCAATCGCCAGATCGCCTGTGACAAGGCCCGACGAAAGGATCTGCCCATGGCTTCCCGGACTTCCCCGGCGGCACCCGCTGTCCCCGCTGCGCCCATCACGCAGGATGTTCTGACCCTGCCCCGCAAGCTGCCCGAAACCGAGCGCACGAATCTTGTCGGGCTGACGCGCGACCAGCTTCGCGCCGCCCTGATCGCGGCCGGCACGCCCGAAAAGCAGGCAAAGATGCGGGTCGGCCAGATCTGGCAGTGGATCTATCACTGGGGCGTGCGCGATTTTGCCGCGATGACCAACCTGGCCAAGGACTACCGCGCCCTGCTGGCCGAGCGATTCGAAATTGCCCTGCCCGAGGTCGTCACCCGGCAGATTTCGGCCGATGGCACCCGCAAATATCTGCTGCGTATCGCCGGCGGCCATGAGGTGGAAACCGTCTACATCCCCGAAGAGGGGCGCGGCACGCTGTGCATCTCGTCGCAGGTGGGCTGCACGCTGACCTGCTCCTTCTGCCACACCGGCACGCAAAAACTGGTGCGCAACCTGACAGCGGGGGAAATCGTCGGCCAGGTCATGCTGGCGCGCGACGATCTGGACGAATGGCCGGAACCCGGCGAAGGCTCGATCGCAGAGCGCCTGGTCTCGAACGTCGTCCTGATGGGGATGGGAGAGCCACTCTACAACTTCGACGCGGTGCGCGACGCCATGCGCGTGGTGATGGATGGCGAGGGCATCGCGCTTGGCCGCCGGCGGATCACGCTGTCGACCTCGGGCGTGGTACCGGAAATTGCCCGGACCGCCGAGGAGATCGGCTGCCAGCTGGCGATTTCCTTCCATGCCACCACCGACGAGGTGCGCGATCGCCTGGTGCCGATCAACAAGCGCTGGAACATCGACATGCTGCTTGGCGCGCTGCGCGATTATCCGCGCCTGTCGAACAGCGAGCGGATCACCTTTGAATATGTCATGCTGAAGGGCGTGAACGACAGCGATGCCGATGCCAAGCGGCTGGTCAAGCTGATCGCCGGCATCCCGGCCAAGATCAACCTGATCCCGTTCAACGAATGGCCCGGCAGCCCCTACCAGCGCAGCGACTGGGACCGGATCGAGGCCTTTGCCGACATCATCTACAAGGCCGGCTATGCCAGCCCGATCCGCACACCGCGCGGCGAAGACATCATGGCAGCCTGCGGCCAATTGAAGTCGGCCACCGAACGGGCGCGAAAATCGCGGGCCGAGATCGCCGCCGAAGCCGGAATCTGATCCCGCAGGGTCACGCGGCCCCGCGCTCCTGCTGCTGCGGCAGATCTTCGGCGGCCGGCCCGCCGGCGGGCTCTGCAACGGGCTCGGCGGCCTCGGGGCGTGGCTCGGGTTGGCGGGACTGATCCTCCAGCAGGCGGAACAGCAGCGGGTTGACCAGGATCGACACCAAGGCGCCGGACACCACCAGATCGCGCGCCGCGGTCGGCAGGATCGCCAGATCCACGCCCATCACCACCAGGATGAAGGAAAACTCGCCGATCTGCGCCAATGCGGCGGCAATCGTCAGCGCGGTCTGCCGGCCATGGCCGAAGGCGCGGACGATGGCGAAGGCTGCGACCGACTTCACCCCCAGGATGATCAGCACCGTCACCATGACCGAAAACGGCTGCTGCCACAGCACGGCGGGGTTGAACAGCATGCCGACGGCCACGAAGAACAGGACGGCAAAGGCATCGCGGAACGGCAGCGTATCCTTCAGCGCCTGCGCCGACAGGGTGGAACCGGCCATCACCATGCCGGCAAAGAAGGCCCCCAGCGCGAAGGAAACGCCGAAGACGGTCGCTGCGGCAAAGGCAACGCCCAGCGCGATGGCCAGAACCGAAAGCCGGAACAGCTCCCGCTGGCCGGTGTTGGCCACGAATTCCAGAAGCCAGGGGATGACGCGCCGCCCGACGATCAGCATCACCGCCACGAAGGCCGCCACCTTCGCCGCAGTGACAAGGATCGTGGCGCCGACGGTGCCGATGCCCAGCCGCGCGACCTCGGCCGCGCCATCTTCCAGCGGCTGGGCATTGCCGCCCAGCAGGCCGGCCAGCGGCGGAATCATCACCAGCGCCAGCACCATCACCAGATCCTCGACGATCAGCCAGCCGACAGCAATGCGCCCCTGCGGCGTGGCGACCAGATCGTGTTCCTGCAACGCGCGCAGCAGCACCACGGTCGAGGCGACCGACAGCGCCAGCCCGAAGACCAGCCCGCCGCCAAGCCCCCAGCCCAGAAGCCAGCCCAGACCGGCCCCCGCCGCGGTTGCGACGGCGATCTGGACAATCGCGCCGGGGATGGCGATTGCCTTCACCGCCAGCAGTTCCTTCAGCGAAAAATGCAGCCCCACGCCGAACATCAGCAGGATCACGCCCATTTCGGCCAGTTGGCTGGCGATTTCCTGATTGGCGACGAAACCGGGGGTGAAGGGGCCGATGATGACGCCCGCGGCCAGATAACCCGCGATCAGTGGCAGCCTCATGCGATGTGCGACCACTCCCAGGATGCAGGCGAGCACCAGGCCCACGGCCATCGTCGTAATCAGGGGCGTGTCGTAATGCATCGGTCCTCGGCGGTGGGGCAGCGGTTTCGGGCATGACAAAAATGCCGGCGGTTACAACCGTCTGCCCTGTAAAATGAGTTATGGCGATCTGCGCCGGGTTCAAGCATGAACGACATCCCGGCGGGTCACAATATCGCCGGATTTGCAACAGGATGTTTCAACCCGGCCGCCGCGGTGCTAGCCCCTGGTCATGAACCTTCCGCTGATCCGCAACGAGGCGGCGCGCCGCCTGTTTCTCGACCGTCACGCCCTGGCCGAGCCGCCGGCAGGCGATGCCCAGGGCGCGCGCCTTGCCACGCTGATCGACCGGCTGGGATTCGTCCAGGTCGACAGCATCGCCACGGTCGAACGCGCACATCACATGATCCTTCGCGCCCGCCGGCCCTCCTACCGCCCGGCCGCGCTGGCGCCGCTGCTGGAGCGGGACCGGCACCTGTGGGAACACTGGACGCATGACGCCTCGATCCTGCCGGTCGATCTGTTTCCGCACTGGCGCCACCGCTTCGACCATAACCGTGCCCGGCTGGTCGAACGCTGGACCGGCTGGCAGCGCCCCGGGTTCGAGACGAAATTCGACGAGGTCCTGCGGCGGGTGGCCGATCACGGCCCGGTCAGCGCTGCCGAGGTCGGCGAAGGCGAGGAGCGCGGCAAGGGCGGCTGGTGGGACTGGCACCCCTCGAAGGCCGCGCTGGAATATCTGTGGCTGGTGGGCGAACTGTCCGTCACCCGGCGCGAGAACTTCCGCAAGATCTACGACCTGACCGAGCGGGTGATCCCGGCGGCGCACCGCCGCCCCGGCCCGGACCGGGCAGAAACCGTCGACTGGGCCTGCCGCGGCGCGCTTGACCGGCTCGGATTTGCCACCAGCGGCGAGCTTGCCGCCTTCTGGGCCGCAATCCGCCCCGAAGAGGCCAGGGAATGGTGCCGCGCCGCCCAGGACCGTGGCGAGGTGATCGAGGCCGAGGTCGAGGGCTGGAACGGCGCCCGCCGGCGCGTGGTGCTCTGGCCCGGGACGCCGGCGGAAATCCCGCCCGAGCCGACCGGACGGCTGCGCGTCCTGTCCCCCTTCGATCCCGCGCTGCGCGACCGCAAGCGGGCGGAATTCCTGTTCGGCTTCTTCTACCGGATCGAGATCTACGTCCCCGAGCCCAGACGGCAATATGGCTATTATGTCTTCCCGGTGCTGGAAGGCGACCGGCTGGTCGGACGGCTGGATGCCAAGGCGCATCGCGACGAAGGCGTGCTGCGCGTCCGCGGCTTCTGGCCCGAGGCAGGTATCCGCCTCGGCACCGGCCGGCGCGCGCGCCTCGAGGCCGAGCTGGACCGGCTGGCGCGGTTCGCCGGCTGCGACCGCGTGGCCTTTCTGCCGGGATGGGAGCGCGAAACGCTGCGTCCCGCTGCCGATTGACGGGCCGCCCACCCATGGCCGGATGACAGCGCCTGCCCTTCGGGCTATGGTCCGCGCAGTAGAATCCGGGGTCCACTCCGGACGGGCAGAGAACGGGCAATCTGTGGCGCGGCGAAAGGGATCAGAGACCGGCCAGCCAAGGCTGGCAGACCGCTATGCGGCATGGACGGTGCGGCGGACCTCTGCTGCCACCGGATTTCTGTCGCAGCCAGAGCCGCGATCGATCGGACTTTATGCCCGCGGCAAGCAGATCGTGGCCGGCAACATCCTGCTGGCCGGCCATCTTGTCACCAGCAAGCCCGGCGTCTCGCTCTGGGATCTGGCCGCACCCGATCCGGCCTTCGCCGCCGAGGCCCAGGGCTTTGCCTGGCTTGACGATCTTGCCGCCCTTGGTACGCCCGAGGCGCGGCGATTGGCGCAGGACTGGACACGCGACTGGATCAGGCGATTCGGCCGCGGCCGCGGCCCGGGCTGGACACCCGGCCTGACCGGCCGCCGCGTCATACGCTGGACGCATCACGCATTGTTCCTGCTGTCGCATCAGGACGCCGCCGCGCAGGATCTGCTGCTGGCCGCCCTGACGCGGCAGGCGGCCTATCTGGCCCGTCGCGCCCGCGCCGCCCGTCCCGGCCTGCCCCGGTTCGAGGCGCTGATCGGCCTGCTCTACGCCGGCCTGTCGCTGGAGGGGATGGAGCGCCACACCGCCCCCGCGCTGGATGCGCTGTGCCGCGAATGCGAGACCGAGATAAACGGGGAAGGCGGGCTTGCCACCCGCAACCCCGAGGAACTGCTGGACATCCTGACGCTGCTGGCCTGGGCAATCCGCGCCCTGGCCGAGACCGACCGCCAGATCCCGCCGCAGCTTTCCCAGACGGTCGACCGCATCGCGCCCTGCCTGCGGGTGCTGCGCCATTCCGATGGCGGTCTGGCGCGGTTCCATGGCGGCGGCGCGGGGCGCGAGGGACGGCTTGACCAGGCGCTCACCGCCTCGGCCATTCCGCGGCCCTCGGGCCATCTGGCGCGGGCCATGGGTTACAACCGGCTGTCGGGCGGGCGTACCTCGGTGATCGTCGACGCGGCCGATCCGCCCGGCGGCGCGGCGGCTGCGACCGCGCATGCCTCGACCGCCGCCTTCGAACTGACCTCGGGCCGTCGCCCGCTGATCGTCAGCTGCGGTTCGGGGCGCGGCTTCGGCACGGAATGGCAACTGGCCGGTCGTGCCACCCAGTCGCATTCGGCACTCTGCATCGATGGCTTTTCCTCATCGCGCTTCGGCCGGGACACCCGCGACGACCGCTTGGCCGAGCGTGCGCATGTCTCCGGCCTGCGCAGCACCGCCGGAGACGGGGCGATGGTCGTCCTGTCGCATGATGGCTGGTCCGCCAGCCATGGCCTGACCGCCACCCGCGAGTTGCACCTGTCTGCCGATGGCCGGCGGCTGGGCGGCACCGACGTTCTGGCGGCCCAGACCGCCGCCGAACGGGCTCGGTTCGACCGCATGGGCCTTGATGGTACCGCCTTCTCGCTGCGCTTTCACCTGCATCCGGATGTCGATGCCTCGCTCGACATGGGCGGGCATGCCGTGTCGATGCAACTGCGATCCGGCGAGATCTGGGTCTTTCGCCACACCAGCCTGTCGCAACTGGCGCTGGAGCCTTCGGCCTATCTGGAAGAGGGCCGGCTGAAGCCGCGGCCGACGCGGCAGATCGTTCTTTCCGGCGTTGCCCGCACCCATGAGACACGGATCGGCTGGACCTTGGCCAAGGCACAGGATACTCCGCTGGCCATTCGCGATCTGGACCGGGACGAGCCCGTTCCCATCTGACCCGGAGGCCGCCTTGTCCGATCCCGTCCGCATCCGCCGCGCCCTGCTTTCCGTCTCGGACAAGACCGGCCTCGTCGACTTCGCCCGCGCCTTGCACGACCACGGGGTCGAGTTGCTGTCGACCGGCGGCACCGCCGCGGCGCTGCGCGATGCCGCGCTGCCGGTGCGCGACGTGTCCGAGGTGACGGGATTTCCCGAGATGATGGACGGCAGGGTCAAGACCCTGCATCCGAACGTGCACGGCGGGCTGCTGGCGCTGCGCGACAATGCCGAGCATCGCGCCGCGATGGAGGCGCATGGTATCGGCGCGATCGACCTGCTGGTCGTGAACCTCTACCCGTTCGAGGCTACGGTGGCCCGGGGCGCCGATTATGCCACCTGCATCGAGAACATCGATATCGGCGGCCCGGCGATGATCCGCGCCGCGGCGAAGAACCATGCCTTCGTGGCTGTGGTCACGGATATCGAAGACTACGCCCCCCTTCTTGCCGAGATCGCAGCCAAGGGCGGCACGACGCTCGCCTTCCGCCAGCGGCTGGCGCTGACCGCCTATGCCCGCACCGCGGCCTATGACACCGCCGTCTCGACCTGGCTTGCCCGCGCGCTGGACGAGGCTGCACCGCGCTACCGCGCCTTTGCCGGCAAGCTGGCGCAAACCCTGCGCTATGGCGAGAATCCGCACCAGCGCGCGGCCTTCTATCGCGACGGCTCGTCCCGCCCGGGGGTGGCCACGGCACGGCAATGGCAGGGCAAGGAGCTGTCCTACAACAATATCAACGACACCGATGCCGCCTTCGAACTGGTGGCGGAATTTTCCGGCAGCGGCCCGGCCTGCGCGATCATCAAACATGCAAATCCCTGCGGCGTCGGTCAGGGCGGCACCCTGCGCGAAGCCTATCTGCGCGCCTGGAACTGCGACCGCACCTCGGCCTTCGGCGGTATCGTCGCGCTGAACCGGGTACTGGATGCGGAAACGGCGGAAGAAATCGTCAGGATTTTCACCGAGGTGGTGATCGCCCCCGGCGCGACCGAGGCCGCAAAGGCAGTCTTCGCGGCAAAGAAGAACCTGCGGCTTCTGACCACGGAGGCGCTGCCCGACCCGAAAACCGCGGTCCTGTCGTTCCGGCAGGTGGCGGGCGGGTTCCTGGTGCAGGGCTCCGACGTGGACGGCGTGACGCGCGAGGGACTGAAGGTGGTGACGCGGCGGGCTCCCTCCGCAGGCGAACTCGACGATCTCTTCTTCGCCTGGAAGGTGGCAAAACACGTGAAATCGAACGCCATCGTCTATGTTAAGGACGGCGCCACCGTGGGCATCGGCGCCGGGCAGATGAGCCGGGTCGACAGCACCATGATCGCCGCCCGCAAGGCCGGCGAGATGGGCCAGATCCTCGATCTGCCAGAAACGCCGGCCCGCGGCTGCGTCGCAGCCTCCGACGCATTCTTTCCCTTCCCCGACGGGATCGAGGTCCTGGCTTCGGTCGGCGCAACCGCCGTGATCCAGCCCGGCGGCAGCATGAACGACCCCGCGGTGATCGAAGCAGCCGACCGGCTGGGCCTTGCCATGGTCTTCACCGGCCAGCGGCATTTCCGGCATTGAACCTGCCCGG
>JACSRN010000067.1 GCA_014879735.1 Paracoccaceae bacterium | reverse complement strand
CAGCCCGCGCAGCCGGCTGCGCGGGCTGTTGTGGAGCGATTCCACCGATGCGGATGCACAAAACAGCCTGCGCAACGCGCTGTCGCTGCTGCGCAATCAATTGCTGAACCTTGGGTATGACGGGCTACAGGCGTCGCGCCATGAGGTCTGGCTGGAACCCGACAGCTTTGTGACCGATCTGCAGATCCTGCGCCAGAAGCTGGCCGAAGGGCGCATCGATACCGCGCTTTTTGCCGATCAGGGCTTTCCCGCCTCGATCCTGGCCAGGATCGAGGGAACCGATCTGTTCGACGCCGAGCTTGCGGCCTTTCGTCAATCGGTCGTCCGACACCTGGCGGCAACCGCGTCGGCCGCGCTGCCCGGCGCCTCGGACAAGGATCAGACCGGACTTCTGTCGCTTCTGGTCGATCTGGAGCCCGGTAACGAGGCATATCACCGCGCCCTGATCGCCCGGCTGGCCGGCAGCGGACGCAAGGCCGAGGCGCTGGCCGTCTATCAGCGGCTCTGGAGCCATCTCGACACCGAATATGGCGAAGAGCCGGCCGCCGAGACCCAGGCGCTGATCGTCGCCCTGAAACAGGCCGGGACCGGGCCTGTGCCGGAGGACCGGCCGCTTCTGCTGGTCCGTCTGGAGGCGGGCGGCATGGGTCCGGACACCCCGCCCAACCGCGGGGGCCGGTTGCAGGACGTGCTGCACCTGACGCTGTCGGCGCTGGCACGGTTTCGCGAATGGCGGGTGATCGACGATCGCCACGTCCCCGACCGCGAGACGCTGCAGCGCCAGACCAAGGGGCTGTTGTGCGCGCTGACCCTTGTCGCCACACCCTCCGGCGACGGGGTTGAACGGATCACCGCCATCCTGACCGATCTGCACAGCGGCCAGATCATCTGGTCTGACCACCTGGGCCGCGACCGCGACATTGCACCCGAGACGCTGGATGCGGTGATCCGGCGGTTTGCCACCGCGATCAACCTGCTGTTGACCGGCCCGGGCCGGCCGTTGCAGCCGGTGCGTGGGCAGGGGTTCGCCAACCATTACGACCTCTGGCTTGAGGCACAGCAGAAGCTGCGGGAGTTCACGGTCGCGGGCTGGCGCGATGCCGAACTGGCGCTGGACCGCATCCTGATCGAGAACCCGCTGCATGTGCGGGCGCTGTCGGCACGGGCCTCGATCGAGACCATGCGGCAGATCGCCTTTCCCGGGGTAATCCCCACGCCGCAACTGCACCGCCGCGCGCTGGATTGGGCCAGCACGGCGGCGCTGACCGATCCGATGGACAGCCGCGCGCAGCTTGCCCTGGCCTGGGCCTGCGCCATGTCGCGCCAGTTCGACCGCGCGACCATCGCCTATGAACTGGCGTTCCAGCATAACGAGAACGATCCCTGGACCATCGCCTCGGCGCTGGTGGGCTTTGCCTTCTGCGAAGATATCGCCCGCGCCCGGGCTTTGGCCGACTATCTCGGCGGCCTCGGCCTCGCGCTTGAACCGTTCCACTGGTCTTATCTCGCGGCGGCATCCTTCCTGCTGGGCGACGATGCCGCCTGCATCGCGCAATCGCAGCGCGCGCGCGAAATATCCTGCGATGTGCCGGCCTGGCATGCCGCAGCACTGGCTCAGTCCGGCCGCATCGACGAGGCGCGTCGGGTGGCCGGACGGTTTATCGAGATGGCGCGGGGGGAATGGATCCATCCGCGCCGCCCCGGGGATTCCGAGATTGCGGCCTGGCTGCTGGCCTGTTTCCCGATCCGCTCGCGCGCAAGATGGAACCGGCTGCGCGAAGGGCTGGCGCTGGCAGGCGTGCCGGTGCCGGGGCAATAGGCGCCGGCACCCGTCAGACGCAGCCCGTTACATGCACTTGCTGGCGCTGTAATCGGCGATCCGGCACGAACGGAATTCCTCCCCATGGGCGATGACCGGATCGACCTCGCCAAAGGCCATCGCGCTGTAGAACATCGGCAGCGGGTAGGATCCGGGCGGAATCGGATCGTCGATGTCGTCCTTGTGGGGGATGATGAAGCTCACCTGCTGCGAAGTGGCCGGCGGCCGGGAATAGTGGATCGCGTCGTTATCGGCATAGCCGGGCCCGATTTCCAGCACAGATCCCGGCAATTGATCTTTCAACTCGGCAATCGTTCCTGGCGCCGTAATCGTGCCCCGTGACCATGCCTCGATCTGCTTTCCGACGCGCACCCAGTCACGAACCTTGATGAATTTATCTGATATCATGGCAATTCTCCTGTGGTCATATGTCAAAAAGGTAGGGCGCATGGATGCGCAGGGCATCGAGAAGTTCCGGCATGCTTCGCGGCACCAGGCCAAAGGCACGACGCTCGATTTCTTCATGCGCGGCACCGGCGCGGGCGGAAAAGGCCGGCCACATCGCCTCGGCCACGATGATGGAGCCGAGAGGACCGAGCGTCCGGCCGCCATCGCCGAGCGCCACCGCTTCGAACTGCAAAAACAGCGACAGCGGGGGATCGGCAGCCAGCGCCTGACGCTCGGTGTCGTCCAGCCGGTCCAGCCCGCCAAAGGTGATGGCCGCCTCCATCGCCGCCAGGCCATCGGTGAACAGCCTGTCCGGCACGCCCGGTGCCAGCAGATGTTGCAAGTCCGGACCCCAGCCCGGTTCCGGCGCCCGATCTCGCACCACATCGAGGATCTGGCGAACGCTTGCCAACCGGCCGCTCGCTTCGCGCAACAGATCACGCGCAACGGTGCCGACTGCGACCCCGCCCTCTTGCAGCGGCGTCTCTGCCGCGGCGCTCAGCTGCATGCCGACAGCGACATGCGGACCGAAACGGAACGCCCAGTTGAACCCTTCCGGCAGGGCGCCTGTCGTCGAGGGAAAGTAATATGACCAGTCGACGACATAGTCGCGCAGCAGGGGCAGCGCCTGCGGCCGGTGACTGGAGGAGATTTCGATAATCCGGTCAAGGTCCAGCGTCGGGATCTTCTCGTTCATCCGGTAGCGGTCGCGCACCATCGCATGGCCAAGCCGCCCGGCGGCAAAGGCAAACTCGATCGACGGGCGGTCATCGGTGGCCGCCGTGTCGAGGCGCCGCGCATCGGGAGCCATATAGAACTGGTGGATCTCGGGATGCAGAATCCGCGCCAGAAGATCCTCCCGCAGGATCCGCCGCCAGAGCCCGGCCATCACCGCCTGCATCTCGGCCTCGACATCGGTCAGCGGATCCGTCTTTGCCGCCACGGTCTCGGCGACATGATTGGCTATGCCGTGAAACAACCCCGTCACCTGGCCCAGCAACAGGTTGTCGTCGTTACGTGCGTCGGGGATCAGCACCACATTCAGCCCGGTCGCCGGGTCGGGCTTGCCGGTGCTGTCCGAAAAGGCGCCGCGCGGCAGGTCACGGCGGGGCGCGCACAGGATCCAGGGCTGGTGTGCGCCCGCCGGCGCCTGAACCTTCACCATGCCGGTCCGCAGCCGCGGCCCATTGGTGCCGGTCTCATAGGCGAAGGGACAGACCCGCGCGCTTTCCCCCAGCACGGTGCGCTGCGCAAGGGGCTGGCGCATCAGATTCAGCGGCCCCTCGCCCAGCAATAGGTTCGCGATCGAAATCGAAGTGTTCAGCAGATCATGCCCGGCAAGCTGAAACAGATAGGTATAACCGGCGGAAATGCCGGAATAGGTGGTGCCGTCCGGCCCCACCGCCGGGCTGTTCAGCGGGGATTGCGCAAGATTGGCACTTTGCACCACCGTTTCATGAAGAACCGCTGCCAGCTTGCACAGGGTCTTTTCCGACAACGCCTTGCGGTCGGATGCGATGTTGGCAAAGCTGTGATAGGCCCCCCGCCGCTGACCGGATGTCCGCCCGCCCTTTCCCGGCGGGCCTACCTTTACAGGCTGGGCAATCGAAATGATCGGGCCCAGATCCCGATGCGAAACAGTTGGCTTTTTCATCTATGACTCGATCAAACTAAATTGGAGCGAGCATGGCGCCAATCGATCCACAACTCAAACGTTTTCATATCGGACAGAGGAATCGTCGCGGTACGGAATGAGCCGTCGCGGCCACGAAAAGTCACGCCGCGCGAGGGCGCGTTGAGCAGGTCCGCCGGGCCAGGGGATTTCTCCCCCGACCCGGGCAAGTGGGGAATGGCTGGAGGTGTCGATCTCCGGGACGGCCCGGCATGGATCGGCCCCGCGGCTGTTCACCCCGGAGGGCCATCCCTCGGGGGCTTGCACGCGGCTGCCAAAGGCGCCAGCCTGCGGCGCGGGCACAAGGGATCCGTCAGGCGGGGCAGGGAATGACCAGCGGAATACATCACGTCACCGCCATCACCCGGCGGGTTCAGGCCAATGTCGATTTCTACGCCGGATTCCTTGGCCTGCGGCTGGTGAAGCAGACCGGCGGCTATGAGGATGCCGAGCAACTGCACCTCATTTACGGTGACAGCGCCGGCAGCCCGGGGTCGATCGTCACCTTTCTGGTCTGGGAAAGCGGGGCACCCGGCCGGGTGGGCCATGGCCAGGTGTCAGAGATCGCCTTCGCCATACCGCCGCACAGCATGGGCGACTGGCTGACCCGGGCGCTGGCCGCGCGCGTGCCGGTCGAAGGACCGCTGCGCGAGATGGGGGAAACCGTCCTGCGGCTGAAGGACCCCGACGGGCTTATCGTCAAGCTGGTGGGCATCGACATGCCCGCCACCGCACCGCTGCCCGACCCGATGGCGCCGACCCGCATTCGCGCGGTCACGATCCTGACCGAACGGGCCGAGGACACCGCAGCCTTTACCGCGCGCTTCGGCTACCGGCCGGCCCGGCAGGACGGCGCGATCCGGCGCCTGGTCTCGGAGACCGATGCCGTGGATATCCGCGAGGCGGCGGGGTATTTCCCCGGCATTCCCGGCACCGGCATTTTCGATCACGTCGCCTTTCGCGCAGCGGATGCGGCGGCGGTACGACAGATGCGGCTGGACCTGCGCGATGCCGCCGACCTGACCCATGTCCATGACCGCAAGTATTTCCTGTCGCTCTACGTGCGCGAACCAGCGGGGACGCTGTTCGAATATGCCACCGACGGGCCGGGCTTCACCGTCGACGAGGCGCCCGATGCCCTGGGCGAGACGCTGTTCGTGCCGCCACAGGATGCCGCGCGCGCGCAGGATCTGCGGGTGATGCTGCCGCAATTCGCCCGGCCCGGAGAGCCGCGCCTGCCCGCACGCGATCTGCCCTTCGTCCATCGGTTTCACACCCCGGCCGATCCGGACGGCCAGGTGATCGTGCTGCTGCATGGCAGCGGCGGCAACGAGGCCGATCTGATGCCGCTGGCGGCGCGGATTGCACCGCGCGCCACCTTGCTCGGGGTCCGGGGCAGGGCGACAGAGGAGGGCATCGCGCGCTGGTTCCGCCGATCCGGCGAAAGCGGCTTTGACCAGGCCGATATCCGCGACGAAGCCGAGGCCTTTGCCGCCTTCCTGTCGGGCGCCGTCACCGGCTATGGTCTCGACCCTGCAACGATGACCTGCCTTGGCTATTCGAACGGCGCCAATCTTCTTGCCGCGGTTGTGCAGTTATGCCCCGGCGCGGTGCGGCGCGCGGTGCTGTTGCGGGCAATTCAGGTGCTGGAGGACGCACCCCCGGTGGATCTGGCCGGCACGCGGGTGCTGATCGCGAACGGCCGGCAGGATGACCTTGTGCCGGAGGGTGCCGCACTGGTGCTGGCCGGCGCATTGCGCGGCGCAGGGGCCGAGGTCGACACGCAGCTTCTCGACGCCGGCCATGCACTGTCGCCGGAGGATGAGGAGGTGGTGCGCCACTGGATGGGCTGACGAAACGGGGCGGCCCGAAGACCGCCCCCCGTCCGGGGTCACAGCCGGCCGAAACGCCCGGCATTGAAATCGTTGATCGCCTGACGGATCTCGCCCTCGGTGTTCATCACGAACGGGCCATAGGCCGCCACCGGCTCGTCGATCGGGGCGCCGGCCAGGATCAGCAGTTTTGCATCGGTTCCCGCCGCGACGGTGAAGCTGCCACCCTCGCGCGAAAGCCGGGCCTGTGCGGCGCCGGTCAGCGCGCGCTCTCCGTTCAGCGTGACCGTGCCGTCCAGCAGGACGACGATCACCGTATGGCCGTCCTCGGGATCGAAGGTCACGGTCTTGCCGGCACCCAGCCGCACATCCCAGACTTCGATCGGGGTGAAGGTGCGGGCCGGGCCGGCCACCCCGGCATAGCTGCCGGCGATCACCCGCAACCGTCCCGCGCCATCGGGCAGATCCACCGCCGGGATCTGCGCGTCCTCGATGCCCTGATACCCCGGCTCTGCCGATTTGTCGGCGGCCGGCAGATTGACCCAAAGCTGCACCATTTCCAGCGTGCCACCCTTGCGGGTGAAGTCCTGGCTGTGGAATTCCTTGTGCAGGATACCGTTCGCCGCCGTCATCCACTGCACGTCGCCCTCGCGGATCACGCCGCCCCGGCCGGTCGAGTCGCCATGCTCCACCTCGCCCTGGTAGACGATGGTCACGGTCTCAAACCCCTTGTGGGGGTGCACGCCAACACCACGCGGCTGGCCGGTCGGGGCAAATTCGGCCGGGCCGGCATAGTCGAGCAGCAGGAAGGGCGTGCTCTCGTTATTGCCGTTCATGTGCGAGAACAGCGAACGGACGGGGAAGCCGTCACCCACCCAATGGCCACCGGGTGCTGTGCTGGCCGCTACGATCTCTCTCATCGTTTTCTCCATTTTCCCGGGGCCGCAATGCCCCGCTTGCTGCCAAGATGGGGCAGGCCGACCTGCAGGCCAAGGGGCAGGGCGTTCGACCGCAGAGAACACGGCGTTGCATGTTCCCCGGCTGGCTGGCCCGGGCGGCGCGATGCAGATTGGCACCAAGAGCCGTTGTCCCTGCCGCGGACCTCGGTCAAACTCGACCCGACGGACAACAAGGAGTTCGCAAGAATGGAAGACGCCTCCAAGACCCGCCTGATCCTGCCGTTCATGGGTCCGTTCTACGAAACCGTCGCGAAACCGCTGGCGCATCTGGGTCTTCGCGTCCTGGTCGGCGGCATGCTGATCCTGGAGGGCTGGCCCAAGATCACCGCACCCTTCGCCATGGCCGGCTTTACCGAAAACCTGGGCATGCATCCCGGCTGGCTGTGGTCGGCGGTGCTGGCGGTGCTGCAGTTCGGCGGCGGGGTGCTGATCCTTGCCGGCTTTCTCACCCGCCCGGTGGCGCTGGCCAACGCGGTCATGCTGGCCGTCACCTACTGGTTTCACGCCACCCATCCCTATGGCACGGTCCTGCTGACGCCCGAGGGCCTGGCCGCAGCCCAGGCCGCCGGACAGACGCTGCTTACCGAAGACGGCCTGCGCAACCTTGCGGCCGACGGCGGGGCGGTCTTCCTGCATCAGGTGCAGTTCAAGGCCGAGGGCTTCTCGGCGCTGTGGACCGTCGCCGCGCTGTTCCTGGCCGCCTATGGCGCGGGGCCATTGTCGGTGGACCGCACCATCCTGAAACGCGAATTCTGAGGAGCCGCGCCATGACCGATGTCATCATCACGAAGGAAGACCGCGATGCCCGCCACGGCCGCTATGTCGCGCGGATCGAGGGGATCGACGCCGAGGGCGAGATCACCTTCACCCGCCGCCGCGAAGGCGTGATCAGCGCCGACCACACCGGCGTGCCCGAGGCGATGGGCGGCCGCGGCGTCGCGCGGCGCCTGCTGGATTTCATGCTCGAGGATGCCCGGGCGAACGGCTTTCGCATCCTGCCGCTCTGCCCCTATGTGCAGGCGCAATATGCCCGGCATCCCGAATGGGCGCCGCTTTTCACCACGGCGCCCGGCGAGAAGCCTAAGCTGTGACCGCCGGCCGCTCGTCCTGAAGGCGGGCGGCAAAGCCATGAAGGAATTCGGCAAGCTGCTGGCGCGTGGTATCCTCGGTCAGGGTGCCGTGCTCGTCGAAGACCGTCCGCGCGCGCGACACCTGCATGCGGCCCCCGGTCCAGAGTTCGGCCCGCAGCGTGCGCAGGACCGGCAACCAATGCGCCTGGGCGAGGATCGTGCCGAACCCGCCGGGCGAGGCACCCAGCAACGCCACCGGCTTACCCACGAACAAGGCCAGCCCCGGCCCGCGCGACATCCAGTCGATGGCGTTCTTGAACACGCCGGGAATGCCGTTGTTATATTCCGGCGTGACGAGCAGAAGCCCGGTCGCCTGGGCCAGCTGCGCCTGCAACTCGGCCACGGCAGGGGGTAGGCCCTTTTCCGCCTCCAGATCGGCATCATAGAGCGGCACCTCCCGAATGGAGCCGATCGTCACCGTCACGCCGGGCGGGGCCACCTCGGCCGCAGCGCGCAGCAGGCCGGCGTTGAACGAGGCACGGCGCAGACTGCCGGATAGCCCAAGGATCGTGGTCATCTCAGTTCCCTATGCGGTTTTTCGGGTGATCGGGCGCCGCAAAAGCGCGGCAAGGGCGGGCCTGGGCGTCGCAGGCACCACGCCGGGGGCCGCGCGGGCGGCCGGGAACATGTCCGTTCGCTCTCTGGGACAGCATCCGTCCCGCCCCCCGTTTCCTGTGGCCCGCGATCAGTTTAACCGCTTGCAACGGGCCTGCCCAGTGCCCGGTCGCCGGCGGTGGCATTCCCCCGGGCGCGCCGTTATCCTGTCGCCATGCGCTATTCCCTGGACGAGATCGAGACCTTCCTGGCGGTGATGGAGCTTGGCACCGTGACCGCTGCGGCGGCACGGCTGAACCTGTCCAAATCCGTGGTGTCGAAGCGGATTGCCGATTTCGAATCTGCGCTTGGCGCGGCGCTGTTCCGGCGCAATGCGGGCCGCATCGCACCGACCGATGCGGCACTGCGGCTGGCCGCCGGGATGCGCCCGGCGCTGGCCGAGTTGCGCGCGGCCGCGGAAGGTGCGGCGCAGACGATGGGCGGCCCGGCACCGCTGCAGGGAACGCTGGCGATTTCCGCACCCATGAGCTTTGGCATCCTGCACCTCGGCCCGATCCTTGCCCGCTTTGCCGAGGCGCATCCACGGCTTGACCTGCGCATCGACTTCGACGACCGCGCCCGCGACCTTGCCCGTGAGGGGTTCGACATCGCGATCCGCATCGGCGACATGCGCGATGCCCATCTGATGCAGCGCAAGCTGTGCGAGGGGCGGATGATCGCCTGTGCCAGCCCGCTATATCTCAAGCGGCATGGCACGCCCGCGGTGCCTGCCGATCTGGCCGCGCACCAGGTGATCGGATACAGCCATCTGCCCGATGCCCGGCTGTGGCAATTCCACGGCACCGGGCGGTCCGAGGCGCCGCAGGTGACGGCGCGGCTGACGCTGAACAATGGCGAGGCGATGCGTGACATGGCGCTGGCCGGGCTGGGGCTGGCCATGCTGCCCGATTTCATCGTCGCCCCCGCGCTGCGCGAGGGCCGGCTGCTGCAGGTTCTGGCCGCACATGAGACGCGGATCCTGCCGATCCACGCCGTCTGGCCGCCGATTTCGCCGATTCCCGTCAAGCTGCGGGCGCTGATCGAGCATCTGGCGGCCGCATTGGCCGGCGGTCGGCCGTGGAACCAGCCGGACAAGGCCTGACCCGCACCATCGTCATAGCCGGGGCCGGCAGAACCCTGCGCCGATCTGCCCGGCACAGGCCCCGCCATGCAAATCTCTGCCAGTGCGGCCCGAATCCGATCCGAATGCACGGCGGCACGGAAAAGATGTGATCCCGGCCTGCAAGGCGCCGGCCGGCCGCCGGTCAGAAATTGACCGCCGCCGCCCCCTTCAGCGCCAGCATGGCGCGCGCCTCTTCCGGCGTGGCGGGTTCCAGCCCCAGCCCCTCGGCGATACGACGGACCCGCAAGACCTGTTCGGCGTTGCTGGTGGCCAGTTGCCCCGGCCCGATCCAGAGCGAATCCTCCAACCCGACCCGCACATTGCCGCCCATGGTCATGGCCATGGCGGCAATCCGCATCTGGTTGCGCCCCGCACCCAGAACGGACCAGTGGTAATCGGTCCCAAACAGCCGGTCCGCCGTCCGCTTCATATGCACCACGTCCTCGGGATGCGGACCGATGCCCCCCAGAATGCCAAAGACGCTTTGCACGAAGAACGGCGGCCGGATCAGCCCGCGGTCGACAAAATGCGCCAGCGTATAGAGATGGCCGATATCGTAGCACTCCACCTCGAACCGGGTGCCGCTTTCCGAACAGGTGGCAAGGATTGCCTCGATGTCGCTGAAGGTGTTCCTGAACACCCGATCGCGCGAGCCTTCGAGATAGCTGCGCTCCCAGTCGTGGCGCAGATCCCTGAAGCGGTCGAGCATCGGATAGAGGCCGAAGTTCATCGAGCCCATGTTCAGCGAAGCGATCTCGGGCAGGAAGCGGGCAACCGGGCGCATCCGCTCCTCCACCGTCATGCTGGGCGCACCGCCGGTGGTGATGTTCACGATCCCGTCGCAGCGCTGCTTGATGGCCTGCAGGAAGGGGACGAACAGTTCGGGATCCTGGTCGGGGATGCCGTCCTTGCCACGCGCATGCAGATGGACGATGGCCGCCCCGGCCTCGACCGCACCTATGGCGGCCTCGGCGATATCCCCGGCGGACAGCGGCAGATGCGGCGACATCGAAGGCGTATGGATCGCCCCGGTGACGGCACAGGTGATGATGATCTTGTTGCTGGCCATGGCCGTGGCCCCCCATCACCCGCCGCGGGGCATGTTTCCTTGGGTCTGAAAACGCTTGCGGGGCAGGGTAGCTGTGTTATCAGAATGCCGTCAAGCCCTTGATCCGACGAGGCTCGGCGGTCGTGCTGCGGCGGCTGTGCAGGCGCGAACGCCATGCAGCCGGAACCGTGACCCGGCGCGGTGGCGCGCCCCGGCCGGACGCCCGGCGGGATCTGCGGCGCGGGCCATGCAACGGAAGGATCGGCGATGGATCTCGGGATCGAAGGACTGCGGGTGCTGGTAACGGCCGGCGGCGGCGGCATCGGCGCCGCCATTGCGCGCGCCTTCCGCGACGAGGGCGCGCAGGTCCAACTCTGCGACCTGGACCTCGGTCTCCTGCAGGAGATGGCGGCCGAGGGGTTCGGCGTCTCGGCCTGCGACGTCTCCGACCGTGGCGCGGTGGCGGCAATGTTCGACGAGGTCGGCCGCACCCTGGGCGGGCTCGACTGCCTGGTGAACAATGCCGGGATCGGCGGCCCGACCGGCGGCGTCGACCAGATCGCCCCCGAGGACTGGGACCGCACGCTGGCGGTCAATATCACCGGGCAGTTCAACTGCACCCGGCTGGCCGTTCCGCTGCTGCGGCAAAGCGAAAACGCCAGCATCCTCAACATCGCCTCGGCCGCGGGGCGGCTGGGCTTCGGGCTGCGCACGCCCTATGCCGCATCGAAATGGGCAGTGGTGGGCTTTACCCGCTCGCTGGCCGTCGAACTGGGACCGCACCGCATCCGTGCCAATGCCATCCTGCCCGGCATCGTGCGCGGCCGGAGGCAGGACGAGGTACTGGCCGCCAAGGCCGCTGCCCGGGGCGTTGCCCTCGAGGCGATGCGGATCGAAGCCATGGCGAAGGCATCGATCCCCGAGATGATCGAGCCGGAGCAGATCGCCGCCCAGGCGGTCTGGCTGGCCTCGCCGCGGGCACGGACGACCTCGGGTCAGGCGATCGGCATCGACAGCGATCTGCAATCGCTCAGCTGAGCGCGGCTCCTCCGGCACATGCCGATCTGGCCGCCGGTCGCCGGTCGCCTCAATCGACACTGGGGGTGATCGGGAAGGGCCGCTGTTCGGCGATGGCTTCCATCGCGAAATAGGTTGTCACGGTCTCCAATTCGACCTTCTCGATCAGGCGCTGATAGATGCGGTCGTAGCTGGCGATATTCTGGGTGACGATCTTCAGCATGTAGTCGTATTCACCGCTGATCCGGTAGAAATCGACGACCTCGGGAATGCTGCTGACATGCTGGCGAAACGCGGCCAGCCAGTCACGCGAATGCTGCCGGGTGCGCACCACGACAAAGGCCACGACATCCAGCCCCAGTGCCGAGCGCACCAGCCGCAGCGAATGCCCCGCGATCATGCCGCTGTCGCGAATGGCCTGCAGCCGCCGCCAGCAGGCGTTCTGCGACAGACCCACCTCTTCGGCCAGCGCGCGCTGGCTCTGACTGGAATCCCGCTGCAGCGCCCGCAGGATCGCCGCGTCAATCTGATCTATCTTCTGGCGCTTCATGCGATCATATGACCACATTTTATATCGACAGACGATAGAAACAGTGAGGTATTTCCGGTATATTCTTGAGAAGATCCCCAGGACGCAAGTGGTGGAGGATCCGATGCAAGACCAGGCGAAACTATCCCCGTCCGGCCAGGGCCTGTTGCGGCGGTTCCAGATGGCGATCACCGGCCCCGATGCCGTGGCGCGGCTGCGCCGGGGGCTGATCGGCGAGAATGCGGTGATCGACGGGCCCTTCGGACCAAAGCCGCTGATCTATGCCGACCACGTCGCCTCGGGCCGGGCGCTGGCCCAGGTCGAGGATGTGGTGCGCGACCAGATCCTGCCGTTCTACTCGAACAGTCACACCGAGGCTTCGGCCTGCGGCGCCTTCATGACGCGGCTGCGCGAAGAGGCGCGCGCGGTGATTGCGGGGCTGACCGGCGCCGGGCCGGACTGCAGCGTGATCTTTGCCGGATCCGGGGCGACGGCGGGGTTGAACCGGCTGGTCAACCTGCTGGGGCTCTCGGCCGCGGTTGCCCGTGGCGAGGTGCCGCTGGTCCTTATCGGCCCCTATGAGCATCACTCGAACATCCTGCCCTGGCGCGAAAGCGGTGCCGAGGTGATCATGCTGGACGAGGCGCCCGGGGGTGGGCCGGATCTCGACCAGCTTGCGATGTTGCTGGCGGAAAACGCCGGCAGCCGGCTGACGGTCGGCGCCTTTTCGGCGGCCTCCAACGTCAGCGGCATATTGACCGATACGGTCGCCGTCTCGGCTCTGCTGCGGCGCCATGGCGCGCTGTCGGTCTGGGATTATGCCGGCGGCGGCCCCTATCTGCCGATCGACATGGTCGACAAGGATGCGGTGGTGCTTTCGCCGCACAAGTTTCCCGGTGGACCGGGTGCCTCGGGCCTGCTGATCCTGCGCAACTCGGCCGTGACGACGCAGGTTCCAACCTGGCCGGGCGGCGGCACCGTCGCCTTCGTCTCGCCCTGGGCGCATGACTATTCCCGCAATCTGGTCCGGCGCGAAGAAGCCGGGACGCCGAACACGCTGGGCGACATCCGCGCGGCGATGACCTTTCTGGTCAAGGCCGCCATCGGGCAATCCTACATCGACCGCCGCCATCGCGAGTTGCTCGCGCGGGCGCGCGCCGTCTGGCAGCGCAATCCGCGGATCCGCATCCTCGGCCTGCCCGATGCGCCGCGGCTGCCGATCTTCTCGTTCCAGATTCAGGACGACTGCGGCTATGTCGATCCCCAGCAGTTCACCCGCCTTCTGAGCGACCGCTACGGCATTCAGGCCCGCGGCGGCTGTGCCTGTGCCGGGCCCTACGGCCACCGGCTGCTTGGCATCGACGAGGCGGCCTCTGAACATCTGCGCCGGCGCATCGCCGCGGGCGAAGATCAGGCAAGGCCGGGCTGGGTGCGCCTGAACCTCAGCTATCTGATGGATGACGCCAAGGCCGATACCATCATCCGCGCCGTGGACGAACTTGCCCGCGGCCCCGGCCGCGATGCCGTCACCACCGCGGTGCCGCGGTTCGGGGGTGAGGGCATCGCACATCCCGCGGCCGGCCGCGCAATATCCTGAGACGGCGGGCGGAAAGCCGGGGCAGGGCGATCCCGCCGTCCCGCGGGTTGCGTTGAAACGGTTTTTGCACCGGCAGGACCCAGACCGCGCGACGGCGGTCCGCTGCCGCCTTCCTACCGCGAACGGCGCCAGCGTTCGATGGTCGCGGCGGCCGCGATACCGGCGAATGCGGCCCCAGCCAGAAAGGTCGCCCCCGGGCCTATAGCCTGCCACAACCCGCCGGCGATCAGGCTGGCCAGCAGCAGGGCGATGCCGGTGATCAGGTTGAACACGCCGAAGGCGGTGCCCCGCAACTCGGCGGGAACGGTCTCGGCCAGCATTGCCGCCAGCAGGCCCTGGGTCAGCCCCATGTGCAGCCCCCAGAGCGCGACACCCGCCGCCAGCCCGCCCAGGCCGGGCACCAGCGCCAGGGCCAGATCGGCCGCGATCAGCGGCAGCAATCCGATGGCCAGCAATCCGGTCCGGCTGACCCGATCCGCCAGCACTCCCGCAGGCCAGGCCGACGCGGCATAGACTGCGTTCATCCCGACCAGCACCAGCGGCACCAGCATCACCGGCAGGCCTGCCCGCTCGGCGGCAAGAATGAGGAAGGCCTCGCTGAACCGCGCCAGCGTCAGGACCGCGGCAACGGCGACGACAACCCAATAGGCGCCCCCCAACAGCCGCAGTTCGGCGCGCGACAGCGGATGGCGCACGCGGCGCAGGCCGGGCGGGCGCGGCGGCTCCTTCACGGCCAGCAGGATCAGGGCCAGCGCCGCAAAGGCCGGGATCACCGCCATCCAGAACACCGCGCGATAATCGCCGGAAAACGCCCACATCAGCGCGATTGCCGCCAGCGGCCCGAGAAAGGCGCCGATGGTGTCAAGCGACTGGCGCAACCCGAAGGCTGCACCGCGCCGGCCCTCGGGCGCCAGATCGGCAATCAGCGCATCCCGCGGGGCGCCGCGGATCCCCTTGCCCAGCCGGTCGACGAACCGGGCAGCAACCAGCCAGCCAATGCCTGGCGCCAGCGGAAAAGCCGGCTTGGTCAGCGCGGCCAGCCCGTAGCCAAGCACGACGAGTTCCCGGCGCCGGCCAATCCGGTCGGACAGCGCACCGGAAAACACCTTGACGATGGCGGCCGTCGCTTCGGCCATGCCTTCAATCAGGCCCACGACCAGCGCCGAGGCGCCAAGACCCACCGTCAGATAGACCGGCAGCAGCGCATGGATCATCTCGGACGAGACATCCATCAGCAGGGATACCATCCCAAGCGCCCAGATTCCGGCCGGCAATCCCGACCAGGCCGCGCCTTGCGGCCGTTCGCTGCTTTTCGTCACGCCCGCCTCCTTCCGGCGGATTGCACCGGAACTGCCTCCGAACCCGCAGTCTTGCGCGCTTTCGCCGCACAGCCCCACCCGCAACTACGGCGTGGGTGCCACCGATACCGTAAGCACGAGTTTACGCGCGCGGCCATCAGCGCTTTGCCGGCACCCGCGGTATGGCGGCGGCACCGGACGGAGGCTAGCACAATGGAAAATGTCTCCGGAGTGGCGGGTGCCGTCAGCCGGGGACCGCCGCCCGCAGCATCGCGGGCCAATCGGGAAAGCGTAACCTGGTGGACGTCTCAATCATCGTGCCCTGCCGCAACGAGGCAAGCAACATCCTTCCGCTTCTTGCCGGCATCCGCCATGCTGGCGCGGCCTTCGACAGCTGCGAAATCATCGTGGTGGATGACGGATCGGACGACGGCATGGCCGAGATTCTGGCCGCCGGGCGCGCCGCTTTCCCCGCCCTGCGCGTATTGCGCCATCCGCGGTCCGCCGGGCAGTCCGCGGCGATCCACTCCGGTGTCCTTGCCGCGCGATACCCGCTGATCTGCACGCTTGACGGCGATGGCCAGAACCCACCCGAAGAGATTCCGCACCTGCTTGCCCCCTTTGCCAAACCCGGGACGGCCGATCTGGGCCTGGTCGCCGGCCAGCGCATCGGTCGCAAGGATACGCTGGCGCGGCGCCTCGCCTCGCGCTTTGCCAACGGGCTGCGCGCGCGGGTGCTGAAGGATGCCACACGCGATACCGGCTGCGGATTGAAGGCCTTCCGGCGCGAGGCCTTTCTGGCGCTGCCCTATTTCGACCACATGCACCGCTACCTGCCCGCCCTCTTTGCCCGCGATGGCTGGCGGATCGCGCATGTCGATGTGTCGCACCGGCCGCGCGGTGGCGGACGGTCGCATTATTCCAATCTGCAGCGCGGGTTGGTCGGCATCCGCGATCTTGTCGGGGTTGCCTGGCTTTTGCAGCGGCGCAAGAGGGCCCGCCCGGTGGAACTGGCGCCGCCGGCCGCGGAATCCCTGCCCGTCCTGCCCGCCACCCCCTCGATGCAGGAGGCGGCCGAATGACGGCGCTGATGACGATCCTGCATGTCCAGACCCGGACAGAGCTGATCTGGGTGATCTTCGGCCTGATGGCACAGCTGATGTTCACCGGGCGTTTCCTGGTCCAGTGGATTGCCTCCGAACGGGCACGGTCCTCGGTCATGCCGGTAGCCTTCTGGTATTTCTCGCTGGTGGGCGGGCTGATGCTGCTGGCCTATGCAATCTACCGCCGCGATCCCGTCTTCACGCTGGGCCAGGCGCTGGGAGTGTTCATCTACGCGCGCAACCTGTCGCTGATCCGCATCGCACGCAGGGCCTAGGCCGATGATCCGGATCAATGCGCCCCGGACAATGCCCGCCTTGCCGCGGCCGGCACTCGCCCGTCTTGCGCCCGGGCTTGCGGCGCTGGCGCTGGCCGTCGCCTGGGCGGTGCTCCTGCCGCAGCTTCGCCCCCTGCTGCCCGTCGACGAGACCCGCTATCTGACCGTCGCCTGGGAAATGCACGCCGGCGGATCGCTGATCGTGCCGCATCTGAACGGCGCAATCTATGCTCACAAGCCACCGCTGCTGTTCTGGCTGATCAACCTGGTCTGGGCCCTGACCGGCGTCAGCGAGACGGCAGCCCGGCTGGTCGCCCCGGCCTTTGCGGTGATTGCAGTCGGGCTGACCTGGCGACTTGGCCGCCTGCTCTGGCCGGCACAGCCCGAGACGGGAGGCCGCGCCGCGCTGATCCTGGCATCGACCGGCGCCTTCGTGGTCTTCGGCTCGCTCACCATGTTCGACACGATGCTGACGGTGGCCACGCTGGCCGGGATCGCCGCCCTTGTTGCCATGGACCGGGGGCCGGGTCTCGGGCCGACCGCCCTGTTCGGCGCGGCACTGGCCCTGGGGGTCTATGCCAAGGGGCCGGTCATCCTGGTGCATCTGGCGCCCCTCGCGCTGTCCCGCCCGGTCTGGAGCCTGTCGGGCGCCGCCCCGTCCTATTGGCGCTGGCTGGCGCGGCTGGGTCTGGCGCTGATCGTCGCGCTGGCGCTGGTGGCGATCTGGCTTGGTCCGGCCCTGGTCTTCGGCGGACCGCAGTACCGTGACGAGGTGTTGTGGCGGCAAAGCGCGGGCCGCATGGTCCATGCCTTCGACCATGCCCGCCCCGTCTGGTTCTTCGTGGCGGCGCTGCCGCTGCTGCTCTGGCCCTGGGGTTGGCGCCTGGCGCTGCTGCGCGAACTGGGGCGCCGGCGGTTGCGGCAGGATCGGCGCAGCCGGCTGCTGGCAATCTGGGCGGGGGCGACGCTGGTCGTCTTCTCGCTGATCTCCGGCAAGCAGTTGCACTATCTGCTGCCGGCGCTGCCGGCCGCAGCGCTGGCCATCGCCGCCGGCCCCGTACCGCGCCGCAGCCTGGCCCCGGCCGTGCTGGCGCTGGCCGTGCTGGCGCCGGTGGCGGCCTGGCTGGTGCTACTGTTGACGGGGCGCGCCTGGATCGATGGCCGCCCTGTCACCGTGCTGACGGCGGGTGGCGTCGCGGCCTGGCTTGTGCTGGGGCTTGCCCTGGTCCTTGGCCTTGGCCTTGCCGGCCGGCGCGCGCCGCTGCTTGGCTGGGCGCTGATCGCGCCGACGACAATGCTTGCCGTGCATCTTGCGCTGATGGCCCCGATGCGCGCGCAATACGATACAGAAGGCCTGGGCGCGATGATCGGTGCCGGGCCGCCGGCCGGGATCGGCATCTCGGGCTACCGCTATCAGGGCGAGTTCGGCTTTGCCGCCCGGCTGACGCAGCCGATCGAAACCGTGGCGGAAGATGCGGTCGACGCCTGGATTGCCGCCCATCCCGGTGGCCTGCTGATCACCGCGACGCCCCCGGCCGATCCCGCCCGACCGGGGCTGCGGGCCAGCTACGGCAGCGCGACATTCTATCTCGACCGGCTCTGAGACAGCGCCGGCCGGCGATCGCGGCAATATCTCTCTGAAGGAACGGGCATGACGCCGCGCGACGCGGCGCCCGTCAGCCCCCTGCGCCGAACAACGCCTGCAAGTCGGCATTGGCCGCGATAACGCCGGCCAGCGCTGCAAACCGGCCGGGAAACAGGCGGCCGCGGTCAAGCAGGACCGTGCCGTCCACCGTCACCGTGGGATCGACCAGGTTCCAGCTGATCTCGCCCGGCGCCTCGGTGCCGCAGGTGTGGAAATGCAGCAGCCGCGGGCTGGAAAACACCGTGTTCGACCAGAGATCGCGGTCTGTCCCCCGCGCCGGATAGAACCGGCATCCCGGATGGATGCCACCATGCCAGGAATGGACCACATCAGGGGTGATGCCGAACAGATCGGCCAGATGCCGGTAATGCGCATCGATGGCCGCGACATCGGCCTGCGCCCCCTCGAACCCGACGATCCGGCCGCTTTCGACCCAGGCCACGACGGGCGCCGTCAGAAACAGCACCGGCGGATCGTAGGTCCGGTTTCCCGTCGGCGTCAGGGCATCGGTCAGCACCACGCCCCCCGAAAAGCCCGCCGCGGGAACCGGCGCGGGAACGCCCAGCGGAAAGCGCCGCACGGTCACGTCCTGCGGCTTGTGCCGCCGCGCCGCCGCCGGGACCTGCCCGGCGATCCGCGTCCCGGCGGGACAGGTGATCACGATCTCCTCCGCCGAAAACAGGATCTCGTCCATAGCGACCTTGAAGGCCAGCATTGCGGCATGCGGCATGCGCCCGAACGACGAAGCGAGGGCCGCAAGATCGCGGGCATAGACCATCACCCGCCGACCCAGCCCCCCCGAGGGGCCGAACCGGCCCTGATCGCCAAGGCGGGCAAAGAAGACGATGTTGGACGCCGAGGCCAGCAGTTCTGCCGTATCGGCATCCGGCAAGAGGCCGGGTGCCGGAACATCGTAGACCCGCGCGCGCATGCCCAGGGCATCGGCCACACCGGCCACGGTGGCGGCCAGGCGGCCATCGTACCAGCCATGTGCCGGATCCTCGCGGCAGATCACGACCTCATCGCCGGCCGCAAAGCCGCCGCATCCCACCAGCAGATTGGCGGCGGCTTCGGCCAGCGCATCGGCGGCCAGAACCGGATCGGAACGGTCCTTCATGCCTCAGGCCTTGGCGCGATAGGCAAAGGCCTTGCCGAAGCGCCAGACCAGATAATCGCCGCAGGTGATCGGCTCTTCCTTCGCCACATGACCGGGGCCATAGACTTCATGCGCATCGATCATGGTCTCGGGGTTCGGATCGAAGGCGAGAACCAGCGACATCCGCTCGCGCCCCGAGGAGTTCACCACCCGGTGCACGGTCGACTTGTAGGCGCCATCGGTCCAGCGGGTGAGAAGATCGGCCACATTGACCAGCAGCGTGCCCGGGATCGGCGGCGCCTCGATCCATTCGCCCTTGGTGTCCTGAACCTGCAGCCCGCCCACATTGTCCTGGCACAACACGGTCAGCACGCCAAAGTCGGTATGCGGGCCGACACCGAACTGGTCCGCGCCGAGACTGGCATCCTGCGGCGGATAATAGACGAAGGAACAGCGCGACAGCGGCTTGTCCGCGCTGCGCAGGAAGAAGTCGACCGGCAGGTTCAGCCCCAGGGCAAAGCCGCGCATCAGATGATGCGCCACGGCATGGGCGTGATGGAAGTAGGTCATCGCCGCCGTCTCCAGCCCGGGCTGGAAGGCCGGCCAGCGGTTCTGGCCGCGCAGCGGATGGTCTTCGGGCGTCTTGCCCTCGCTGTCCTGGAACCCCCAGATGAAGCTTTCCTTCAGGTCGGCCTTGGCATCGTCCTGCATCTTTGCCCCGCCGCGGCCCAGCCAGCCGCGATGCCGGTCCGAGACGCGGACGCTTTCCTTCGCCTCGGGGTCGGCATGGAAGAAATCATAGGCAGCGGCGCGGGCGGCGGTGATCGCCTCTTCGGGGATGCCGTGGCCGCGCACATAGATGAAGCCAAGGCCCTGGCTGGCCGCATGCAGCGCCTGAGCGACGGATTCCGGATCGCTGCCGTCGCGCAGCGGGGTGATATCTATGACCGGGATTTCCTCGGCCATGGTCTTGCGGGCGGTGGCATAGCTCATTTCCGGTCTCCTGGGTTCTGCGCGGATCAACGGACGTCCGTCGCAATGAGGGCAAGGAAGGCGCCGGGCCGGACTGCGGCGCGGCGGGTTTCGGCAAGGATCAGGCCCGTGGTGCGGGCGATGATGTCGACCGGCGGGTCGTCGGGACGTTCGGGCGCGACGATCCGGCCCAGTCTTTCGCCCGCGGCAATGTCGCGGCCCGCCGGCCGCTCGGGCAGGAACAGCCCCTCGACGGGGGCCACCACGCGCGAGGCCGGGCCGGTCAGTTCGACCAGGCGCGGCGGCGGCGTCTCTGGCAGGGCACCCGGCAGCACGCCCAGATGGACCAGCACCCGGCGCAGCCCGGTTTCGGCCAGCGCCAACGGTGCGATGCCGATGCTGCCACCCCCGCCCAGCTCGGCCGCGATGCAGGGCACGCCCGCCGCCGTCGCCGCGCCATTGACCGAGCGGTTGTCGTTCGCCGCGCCAAGAAGCCAGGCCACCCCGGTGCCGAAGGCCCGTGCCAGCGCCATGTTCGCGGCGTCAAGACCGCCGTCCGCCGCCCGCGCCGGAAGCGCACAGGGCAGAAACCAGCTTGCCGTGCCACCATTGTGCAGGTCGATCACCGCGTCGCAGATCGGCATCAGACAGGCCGCGACCAAATGCGCGATCTGCGCGGTCGGCCCGCCATCGGCCAGACCCGGAAACATCCGGTTGAGATTGCCGCCATCCAGCGGCGAACAGCGCGTTCCCGCCCGCACCGCAGGCAGGTTCAGCGCCGGCAGGAAGATCAACCGCCCCGTCACCTCCTCGGGTGCCAGCGCCTGATAGAGCCGGGCCAGCGCAGCCGGACCCTCGTATTCGTCGCCATGCACGCCACCGATCAGCAGCACCGTCGGCCCCGGCGACCCGACGATCACCATGGCCGGTATCGGCCAGACCCCCAGCGGATTGGTATTGTCCGACCAGACCAGGCCGAAACTGCCGGAACGCCGCCCCGGATGCGTCAGGTCGATCTCGACCGTCAGCCGCGAGGACGAGAAGTCCGGCTGCCGCATCAGCCTGCCTCCCCTCCGGCGTAATAGCCCACGACATCGCCGGCGGTCGAAACCCCCAGCCCGTTCAGCAGCCGGTTGACATAGTTGAAATAGCCGATGATCTGGTTCGCCTCGAGGATCTGGCCGTCGTCCAGGCCCGCGGCGCGCAAGCCTTCGACATCGGACGCGACCATCCGCCCCGGCGAAAGCGTCAGTTTCTCGGCATAGGCCATCAGCGCCAGTTCGGCGCCCGAGAAGGCGTCCTGCGGCCGCCGCGCCTGCAGCGCCGCCTCGATCGCATCGGCACGGGCGGCATCGCCGATCAGATGGCGGGCGTTCTTCCAGTGGTTTGCCAGCGAATAGGGGCAATCGTTCAGGATCGAGACATAGGAACTGATCGTCTCCTGCAGCCACATCGGCAGCGTGTTCGCCGCATCATGCAGCGCGGCGCGATACAGGATCACATGGCCGCGCATGGTGTTGGGGCGCAGTGAATGCACCCGCATCACATTGTCGACCGTGCCATGCGGCGTACGCGCCAGCGCCAGAGCATCCAGCAGATCGGCATCTGCCTCTTCGTCGGGGATCATGTGGATCCAGGCGGACATGGGGGAACCCTTTCTAAAGCAGGACCTGGACCTGACCGTCCACCACCCGCGCCTCGATCATCCGCAGCGGCACCCGGGCGGGGGCAGCCAGCGGTTTGCCGGTGCGGGCGTCGAACAGGCCCTGATGCAGGGGGCATTCGATATGCCGCCCATCGAAATAACCGTCGCAGAGATCCGCCCCGCCATGGGTGCAGCGCGCAAGGCTGACGAAAATCCCGTCCACCGTGTCGTAGACGGCCAGCGCGCGCCGACCCAGCGTAACGGGGGTGACATCGCCCTTTTCCAGATCGGCCACCGCGATCAGCGGCTGCCAGGTCTTGCCGCGCGCCTCGGGCGCGGCTTTTTCCTCCGTCCCGGTCATTCGAGCGACATGCCTTCGGCAGGCCTGTCGTCGCTGCGCCGCTTGCGCCCGGTCAGTTGCGACAGGATGTCGAGATGCGCACCCAGATAGCCGCGCGGTTCGACATAGACATAGCCCTGCAGCTTTTCATGCAGGCGCGGCAGGGCGTGGTAGGGCACCGACGAGGCATAGTGATGCTCGGCGTGATAGTTCATGTTCCAGCACAGGAACGAGGACGGCGCGCTGACCAGATTGGTGCGGGTGTTCTCGCGCATGTCGCGCACATTGGGCCGGCCGACATGTTCGGTCAGCCGGATCGCCCGCATTACCGGCTCTCCCAGCGCGACGGGCAGCCACCAGTACCAGATCGCACCCCACCAGCCGCTGACGGCCGAGGCGATCAGGATCGCCGCATAAAGCCCCAGCATCACCCTGGCCTCGCGGATCACCGCGGCCTCGGCCTCCTTGGGCACGAAGGTCCGGTCGTCCTGGCTCAGCCGGCCCGCGGCATGGCGGGCGAATTCCTTCACCTTGGCCCACCAATAGGGCAGCGACGAAACGTACCAGAGATATTTCCACACCGAGATCGGCAATTCGATCAACTCGGGGTCGCGGCCCTTCAACTGGGTATAGGTATGATGGTCGCAATGTTCATAGCGGAAGAACTGGAACGGCAACGCGATGACAAAGCCGCAGATATTGCCCGCCACGTCGTTCAGCCACCGGGTGCGGAACGGGGTGTAATGCACGCATTCATGTTCGAGCGAGAAGAGATGCACCAGAAGGATGCCATGCAGGAACATCGCCGGCCACAGCAGCCAGCTGTCCATCGCCAGAGTGATCATCCCGCCCGTCACGATCAGCAGGGCCAGCCAGATCGCCAGCCGGATCAGTGTCGGCCGGTCAGACCGTTGCATCAGCGCCTTCAGCTCCTTGCGGGAAAGCGCGCCCTCCTGCAGCGCCTGGGTGATGGGTGTCAGTACGGCCTCGGCCATGAGTCGCTCCTTCGGAGATCGCATCCGAGGAGGTTATACCACTAAGAGATATTTCTACTACAGAGAAATTTACCTTGGCCGGGCGATGATTGTCAGGAACAGCGCCCGCGCCGCCTCGACATGCACGGGGCCATGGGGCACGCTGGCTTCGAAGGTCAGGGTATCGCCGGGATAAAGCGTGTAGACGTCATCGCCGATGCGGTAGCTGAGGTCGCCCTCCAGCAGATGCATCATCTCGACACCGCCATGCTGGAAGACCGGCGTGCCGCGCACCGGCGCCGCCAGCGTGATCAGGTAGGATTCGAACTCCATCCCGCCAGTCGCGATCCGGCCCAGCTGCTTGTAACTGTGGCCATAGGTCGATCCCGCGCGGCGAACGGTGGTCCCTTCGCCCGTGCGGACCAGCGAAACCTCGTGCATCTCGACCGTGCCGGCAAAGAAATTGATGATCGGCATCCCCATCGCCCGCGCCAGCGCACTGAGCGTGACGAGCGAGGGCGAGACCTGACCGCGCTCGATCTTCGAGATCATCGCGGTCGAGACCCCGGATTTCGCCGAAAGCTCGGCCAGTGTCAGGCCGGACTGCGACCGCGCCCCGCGCAGGGCAATCCCGACCTGATGGTCGAGATCCTCCTTGGCCAGGCCGCCGGATTGCTCGTCAACGCTCATATGCCCCGCCCCGTCTTCACGAACCGGCGCAGGTTGGCACGGGCCGAAGCGCGGAGCAATTGCCTCGCTGCCGCATGCCGCACCGCAGGGGCCGGCCGGGCTGCAGGCCGAAAAGGGACATTTGGTAGTAGAAATTTCTCTTGTTAATAGAATTCCTTGAGATGCGCGCCAAAACGGGGATTATGAAAGCACCTTATCGATGTCTCTGACCGGAAGCCAGGATGACCCAGCCCGACGCCGCCCAGGCCTTCGAAAGCTACAGCAAACGGTTCCGTCGCAGGGCCTTGCGGCGGAATCTGTCAGATTGGCTGATGTTCCTGGCCGGTGCCGGACTGATTCTCTGGGGTATCTTGGCCGGTGCCGCGGCCATGCATTACAATTGGCAATGGTACCGGGTGCCGCAGTTCTTCTTTCGCCGCATCGATGGCGAACTGATCGCGGGGCCGCTTGTTCGCGGCCTGGGCGTGACGCTGGAGGTGACGCTTGCCGCCGCGCCGCTGGCGCTTGGCATCGGGCTGGTCGTGGCCCTGCTGCGGCTGTCGCGGTCATTCTCGGGGCGGGCACTGTCGACCGTCTATCTCGAGGCGATCCGCAACACGCCGCTTCTGGTGCAGATGTATCTGTTCTACTTCGTCCTCTCGCCGATCCTCGGGATCGAGCGGTTCTGGACCGGCGTCCTGTGCCTTGCCGTCTTCGAGGCCTCGTTCATCTCCGAGATCATCCGCGGCGGCATCCTGTCGGTGCGCCGCGGCCAGTGGGAGGCGGCCTCCGCCCTCGGGCTGGGCAAGCGCGTGACCTATGCGCGGGTCGTGCTGCCACAGGCGGTGCCGCTGATGCTGCCGCCGCTGACCTCGTCGCTGGTCAACCTGATCAAGAGTTCGGCCATCGTCTCGACCATTGCGATCTTTGACCTGACGAACGAGGGCCGCAACCTGATCGCCGACACGATCATGACCTTCGAGGTCTGGCTGACGGTGGCCGGCATCTATCTGGTGCTGACGGCCAGCCTGTCGGGACTGTCGCGCGATCTGGAGCGACGGGTCCGACGGTCGCAGCGGCGATGACGCCGCCCCCCGCAACGTAAAGAAACGAAACCACAACCAACAGGAGATTGCCGATGAAACTCTTCCGCACTATCGCACTCGCTGCGGTCACGGCCCTGGGCCTGGCCGCCGGCCCACCTGTCCAGGCGCAGGACACCCAGCAGGCGCTGGCGGCCGACAGCGTGATCGAAACGATCAAGCAGCGCGGCATGCTGCGCGTCGGCCTGTCGACCTTCGTGCCCTGGGCCATGCGCGACAAGAACGGCGACCTGATCGGCTTCGAGGTCGATGTCGCCAAGAAACTGGCCGAGGACATGGGCGTCGAGATCGAATTCGTGCCCACCGCCTGGGACGGCATCATCCCGGCGCTGCTGGCGGGGAATTTCGACGTCATCATCGGCGGCATGTCGATCACGCCGCAGCGCAACCTGACCGTCAATTTCACCATGCCCTACGCGCATTCCTCGGTGGGGGTGATGGCGCATATCGCATCGACCAAGGGCCTGAAATGGCCCGATGACTACAACTCGCCCGACATCACCTTCACCTGCCGCCGCGGCGCCACGCCCTGCGACTATATCAAGGCGAATTTCCCCAAGGCCACGCTGCGCGTGTTCGACGACCAGAACCAGACCGTGCAAGAGGTGCTGAACGGCAATGCACAGGTGATGATGTCGTCGCAGCCGCTGCCGGCCTTCACCATCTACGACAACCCCGAGATCGTCTTCGCCCCGAACGAAGAGCCGATCAACCCGGGGTCCGAAGCTTTCGTCCTGCGCAAGGGCGATCCGGATGCGCTGAACTTCTTCTCGAACTGGATCATGCTGCATACCGTCGACGGCTGGCTTGAAGAGCGTCACAGCTACTGGTTCGGCGGTCGCCCCTGGGCCGATCAGGTCGCCGAATAGCCCAACCCCAAAACCCTGCAGCAAGGGACGGTCGGACCGCCCCTTGCTGCAAACCCAAGCGCAGGCATGAATGTATCCCGATCCCGACCGAAAGCCCCGGTTCACCCGCCTTGATCTGGTGATCATCGGCCTTGTCGTCGCTTTTGCGGCCTTTATCTCCTATCGCGTCTCGGACGTGCTGATCTACAAATGGAACTGGTCCTTCCTGCCGCGCGCCTTCTTCCGCCCCGATCCCGAAACCGGCGGGTGGGAGCCCAACCTGCTGCTGGAGGGCCTGTTCACCACGATCCGGCTGTCGATCTGGGCCATGATCATCGCCAGCGTCCTCGGCCTTGTGCTGGGCATTCTGGGCAGCCGGATGCGCCTGCTGCCGCGGCTGCTCAGCGGTGCCTATGTCGGGCTGATCCGCAACATTCCGCCGCTGGTCTTCCTGTTCGTCTTCTACTTCTTCGTCTCGTCGCAGATCGTGCCCGCGCTTGGCATCTCGCGCTGGGTCCGCGATCTCGGGCCGACGGCCACCTGGCTGATCGACTTCGCGGCGGGCGAACCGCGCCTGCTTGAAAACTTCATCGCCGGGGTGATCAGCCTTGCCATGTTCGAGGCGGCCTATATCGCCGTGATCGTCCGCGCCGGCATCGATTCCGTGCCGGAATCGCAGATCGAGGCGGGCAAGAGCCTTGGCCTCGGCCCCCTGCACCTGTTCCGGCTGGTCGTGATGCCCCAGGCCTTTCGTGCCATCAGCCCGCCGCTGGCCAACCAGTTCATCATGCTGGTGAAGGACAGTTCCATCGTGTCGCTGATCTCGGTGCAGGAACTGACCTTCGTGGGCACCGAACTCGCCATCTCCAGCCAGCGACGGTTCGAGGTCTATATCGTCGTCGCCGTTCTGTATTTCGTGCTCTGCTTCTTCCTGTCGCGTCTTTTCGCGCGGATCGAACGCCGCCACCGCCTGCGCTACGGCGGACACTGAACGGCACGTTCCTCCGCGCCGCCATGCCCGAACAGCGGGGCGGGCTGCCCGTCCTAGCGCAGCGCCGCCTCGATGTTGCCGCCGTCGACCGTCATCACATGGGCCGTCGTCCGCTCTGCCTTCGCCAGCATCACGAAGGCATCCGCCACATGCCGGGCTTCGACCTCGGCCTGCAGCAGGTTGCCCGCCATATAGGTCGCCTCGTCGACACCCCGGGCCGAGGACCGCGCGGCGATCATCCCCGGGGTCAGCAGGCCTGAGCGGATTCGATCGGCGTTGATGCCGTTCACCCGGATCCCCTCGGGCCCGAGTTCCAGCGCAAGCTGGCGCAGCAGGAAGAAGGTCGTCGCCTTGGGCAGGCCATAGGCGGCAAAGCCCCGGCCGGGGTTCACCGCCTGTTTCGAGACGTTGAACAGGATCTGCCCCGGTTCCGCCCCCCTTGCACCACGGCCCTGCGCCTGGGCACGAAAGATGGCGACGGCGGCCTGGGCAAAGCCGACATGGGCGAAGAAGTTCAATTCGAAACTGTCGCGCAGGGCACGGTCGGGCAGGGTGGCTATCTCGCCCGTCACCGCAGCACCGGCATTCGATATCAGAATGTCCAACCCGCCGAACCGGCGGACACAGGCGGCCACGGCCGCCGCCGGTGATCCGGGCGCCGTGATGTCGCAACCATGGCCGCCATGGTCGCGGCCAAGCGCCGCGACCGCGGCGTCCAGCGCCTCGCCCTGGCGGTCGACCAGAAAGAGGCTGGCGCCTTCGGCCGCAAAGGCGCGGGCGGTGGCAAGGCCGATGGCCCCGGCGCCGCCCGTCACCAGCACGACACGGCCCTGCAGGGCGGGCGGCTTGCCCTTGCCCAGCTTTGCCTGTTCCAGCGACCAGTATTCCATGTCGAACAGATCGGCCGGTCCGATGGGGCGGAAGCCGCCCGCCGCCTCGCCATCGGCGCGGACCCGGGCGGATTGAAGGCCGATATCGGCGGCGATCCGGGCCGCGGCGGCACTGGCCCCCACGCCGAGCACTCCGGCACCCTCCAGCCAGACCAGGCCCGGCATCGGTGCCAGCATGCTCTTGGGTCCGGAGGCACTCGCCACATGGGCGGCAAAATAGCCACGGTAGCGATCGGCAAAATCGGCCACCGCGGCGCGCATCCCTTCGGGCGTCTGCGCATTGCGGCGCAGGACCAGCACTTCGCCCTTGGTGCGGATCACATGGTCGGGTGTCGCCACGCCACGCAGCGCCAGATCCTCCAGGTCGTCCCGCGCGACAAAGGCCCGGGCCGAAGGTCCATCGCGCAGATCCAGCACCGGCAAAGCTGCGGCCTCCGGCAGGCAGGAGGCAAGCGCGCCGCGCAGCCCGGCCAGGACGGGGGCAAGATCGGCAGATGCCGGATCGGCGGCGGGCAGTGCCGCCGCCGGCACCAGCGGGGCAGGGCGACGGTCGGCCAGCCAGGCCTCCACCAGGTTGGTATGCGCGACGATGCGGTCATAGCTGGATTTCGCATCCGGCCCCCAGGCAAAATGCCCGTGGTTGATCAGAAGCAGCCCCTCGGCCGCTGGGTTCCGGTCAAAGGCATCGGCGGCGGCCCGGGCCAGCGCAAAGCCCGGCATCACATAGGGCACCAGCGTCAGCCGGTCGCCGAACAGCTCGCGCGTGACGGCGGCCACCTCCGGCAGGTTGGCAAGCACCAGGAAGGCCGTCGCATGGGTATGGTCGACATAGCGATGCGGGATCCAGGCATGCAGCAGCGTCTCGACCGACGGGTTGGGCGCCCCCGCATCGAGAAGGTTCAGCCGCTGGACATTCACCATCGCCTCGTCCGACAGCGCGGGCAGGGCGCGCAGCTGCATCAACGGATCAAGCCGCACCGCCGGCAGGCCCTTCGCCTCGATCGTGTCCAGATCCCAGCCCGAACCCTTGACATGCAGCACCCGCAGTTCCTCGCCGAACATGTCCGGCGCCGTCGCCTTCAGCGAGGTGTTGCCCCCGCCATGCATCACCAGATCCGGGTCCTGCCCGATCAGGCGCGAGGAATAGACCCGAAGCGCCAGCTCCCGCGCCCGCGCATCCGCGCCCGCCGCCTCCTGCCAATGCGATGCCCCGGTCTCGGTCCAGCGGTTGGCGATCATGGCATTCTCCTGCTATGGGGCCTGCAAAGGGGCCGCAGCCGCGGGCTGCCGCTTGGCTTTTGTACTTTTGTCAGATATGTCTGTCAAACGGCGAAATCGGGAGGCCGCGGCATGGGCGGAACGGCACGGCGGCGCAATCTGGCCCAGGTCAGCGGCGAGAATGCGGTGATCCAGGTGGCCTGGATGTATTACCATGACGGCCGCAACCAGCAGGAGATTGCCGCGGCGCTGGGGATCTCGCGCGCGACGGTGGTGAACTATCTGCAGGAGGCGCGCGAGAAGGGGCTGATCCGTATCACCCTGGCCGCGCCGGCCTTCACCACGCACCGGCTGGCGGTGGAACTCTGCGACCGCTTCGGGCTCTCCGGTGCCTATGTCGTCCCCGACGAAGGCGTGGCGCTGGAAGAGGCTTTCCTGCGAGTGGTCCATGGCGCAGCACTGTGGCTGCCCGACCTGATCGCCCCCGGCGATCGGCTGGGCGTGGCCTGGGGCCGCACGGTCTATGAACTGGCAGAGGTGGTCGAAGCGAAGCCGGTCGAGGACCTGACGGTGCTGCAACTGGTAGGCTCGATGGCAACGCCCTACGGCTTTACCGCAGAGGCCTGTTCCACCCGCCTGGCCCAGCGGCTGGGTGCGCGCTGTCTGAACCTGCATGCGCCCGCGATCCTGTCGCGCCCGGAACTGGCCGCGGACCTGCGGCACGAGCCGATCCTGAAAGCCCAGCTCGACCAGCTGGAGACGGTGAACAAGCTGCTGTTTTCCGTGGGCACCGCCACGACCGACAGCCATATCGTGATGAGCGGGCTGGCCACCGCCGCCGATCTGGACTGGCATGTCGCACGCGGTGCCGTGGGGGTGATCTGCGGCCGGTTCATCGACGCCGACGGTCGCCAGATGCCGGGGCCGATGGAGGACAGGATGATCGGCATTCCGCTGCCGCGGCTGGTGGGGCTGGACATGGGCATTCTCGTCACCCCCGGGCTGGACAAGGTGCAGGCGACGATGGCGGCGATCCGGGGCGGCTATGTCACCCATCTGGTCACGGGCACCGGCGTGGCCGAGGCGCTGCTTGCCGCGCCCGGCTGAAGCGCGGGCGCCGCGCCGCGCCACCGGGCCGGCCTGTACTGTCAGCACCCCGATCAGCGCCCCGAAACGGCGGCCTTCAGATCGCCGAACATCGCCGCCATGCCGTCTGCGGTCGCCGGACAAAGCCCGCGCTCGGTCAGAAGGCCTGTCACCAGCTCGGCCGGCGTGACATCGAAGGCCGGGTTGCGGGCACCCGTGCCATCGGGCGAGATCTGCACCGACAGGATCGTGCCATCCGGCGCCCGGCCCTGCACATGCGTCACCTCGGCGGGGTTGCGCTCCTCGATCGGGATTTCCGCCACCCCGTCGTGCACCCGCCAGTCGATGGTGGGCGAGGGCAGGGCGACATAGAACGGCACGCCATTGGCCCGCGCCGCCAGCGCCTTCAGATAGGTGCCGATCTTGTTGCAGACGTCGCCCCGCGCCGTGGTCCGGTCGGTGCCGACGATCACCAGATCCACCTCGCCATGCTGCATCAGATGGCCTCCGGCATTGTCGACGATCAGGTCGTGCGGGATGCCGTGGCGGTTCATCTCCCAGGCGGTCAGATGCGCCCCCTGGTTGCGCGGCCGGGTCTCGTCGACGAAGACATGGACCGGAATGCCGGCGTCATGCGCGTGATAGATGGGCGAGGTCGCGGTGCCCCAGTCGACCGTTGCCAGCCAGCCCGCGTTGCAATGGGTCAGGATGTTGACCGGCCGGCCGGCCTTTCGCGCCGCAATCTCGCGGATGATCTTCAGCCCGTGCAGGCCGATCTGCCGGTTGATCTCGACGTCTTCGTCGCAGATTTCGGCGGCCCGCCGTGCCGCCGCCGCCGCCCGCGCGGCAGGGGGCAGCGGGCCCAGCACCCTGCGCATCTCGTCCAGCGCCCAGCGAAGGTTGATCGCGGTGGGGCGGGTTTCATGCAGCACCTGCCAGGTCTCGGCCAGTGCCGCATCCGAAGGATCCTCGGCCATCTGCATGGCCATGCCCCAGGCGGCCGTCGCCCCGATCAGCGGGGCGCCGCGGACCCACATGTCGCGGATCGCGGTGGCAAAATCGGCACGGCTGCGCAGGGCGGCCACCCGCAGCTCATGCGGCAGCCAGCGCTGGTCGATCACCTGCACCACGCCATCGGCATCGCGCCAGATCGTCCGGTAGGCGGTTCCATCGATCTTCACAGGTGATCCTCCCGGTTCATGCGGCGCGCCATCGCGGCAACGGTTCCGATCCCGGGCAGGCTGCCCGCCCCCAGCATCAATTGCCGTCCCATCGCCAGCGCCCGCGCCTCGCAGGCGGCCCGGCGGCCGGTGTCGGCGATCCGTTCGAAATCGGCATTATGGGCCAGGCCCAGGATGCGGCGATGCATCTCGATCCCGCAAAAGCCCAGCATGTCGCGCCAGATCTGGCCCAGCAGATCGGCCAGCGCCTGTTCGGCGGCAAGGCCGTGACCCTGATCCTCGTAGAGGCGGGCCTGGTACAGCATGCCGCGCCGCTCGGTCCGCCAAAGTCGCGAGAACTCGGCCTCGAACCTGTCCCAGACCGCCTCGACCACGAAGAGAAGCCATTCCTGCTGGGCTTCGCGGTCGCCGGGCGCCACCTCGTGCCCGGGCTGGCTGAGATGGGCCATCAGGAAATTGGCGATCAGCATGCCGACATCGAAGCCGATCGGGCCATAGGTGGCGAACTCCGGATCGATCATCCGGATCTCGGTTTCCGTCACCATCACCGATCCGGTGTGCAGGTCGCCATGCAGCATCGTCTCGGCCCGGCTGGAAAACGCCAGCTTCAGGTGCTGCGCCGCCACCTTCAGCGAAAGATCGCCGCGCAGCCGGGCAATGGCCGGCTCCAGCCCCGCCGTGTGGCGGTTCAGCGGCGCATCGAAATAGGGATCCGAGAAGACAAGGTTCTCGGTGATGTCGCACAGTTCGACATTGCCGGCGAACAGCGCGAGATCGGCCTTGCGGTCGGCGGGCTTCATCGACAGATCCGACCCGCGAAACAGCGTGCGGGCGCAGAAAAGGCCCAGCCGCTCGCCCAGGTCGCGCACCCGCCGCCCCTCAACCAGCGCCTGGCGCAGGATGACATGGGGGAACAGGAACTCCATCGCGATGATGGCCTGCGCTTCGTCGAAATGCCAGACCGCGGGAACGGAACCGGGGTCGCGCGCCTCTTGCCGGATCAGCGCATGGTATTCGAAGAAGCTCCGCTTCAGCGGCAGGGGCCAGCTTTCGCCCACCAGCCGCACATAGGGCAGGGCCTGTTTCACCACGGCCTGCCCGGCGCTGCCGGAAACGATGAAGACCAGATTCAGGTTGCCGTCGCCGACCTCCTTCACCGTCCAGCTATCCGCCGGACCGACCCGTTCGGCCAGTTCCGGCAAGGATCCCAGCCGCTGCGCCAGGGTCTCGGGCGTCAGCGGCGCATAGGTTTGCGCGGTCATGTTCTCCTCCCCCGCACCTCGTCTTGGCGGCAGGTTCTCCGCAAAACTGCCATATGTCAAATAATATTGACAATTGACTGGAAGCGGCTAGCGTGAACGGCGGGAGTGAGGAAGACCATGCCGGAAACCGCCATCGCCATCCGCGGGCTGACCAAGGCTTTCGGCCGCAACGCCGTGCTGCGCGGGATCGACCTTGATCTGCCGGCGGGGCAGGTCACGGTGTTGATGGGCGCGAACGGCGCCGGAAAATCCACCCTGGTCAAGGTGTTGTGCGGTGTTCATCGCGCCGATGCCGGCGAGGTGCGGCTGGAAGGGCGGCCCTTTGCCCCGGCCAGCCCTGCAGCCGCGCTGCGGGCGGGCGTCGTGACCGTGCACCAGAACATCAACGATGGCGTCGTGCCCGACCTCGACGTCGCCTCGAACCTGCTGCTCGACGCGCTGGCGGAACGGCGCGACATCTTCCTCAACGCGCGGGCCATGCGCGAGGAGGCGCGGCGGATCGCTGCTGCCGTGGGGCTGGAGATCGACGTGACCCGCCCCGTCGCCGGCCTGACACTGGCCGACCGCCAGCTTGTCGCCATTGCCCGGGCCATGGCACGGCGCCCGAAGCTGCTGATCCTGGACGAGCCGACCTCGTCATTGTCGCTGACCGAGGCGCAACGGCTGTTCGCACTGGTCGACCGGCTGCGCAGCGAAGGCGTGGCGATCCTCTACATCTCGCATCGCATGTCCGATATCCGCCGGCTGGCCGACCGGATCGTCTCGATGCGCGATGGACAGATCTCCGGCCTGTCGGAGACAAAGCCGCTCGACTATGCCGGGGCGGTGCGTGCCATGCTCGGCCATGAGATCACCGAAGTCGACATCACCATCCCGCCGCCCGGCCGCCCGGTGCTGGAGGCGGAGGGCTTGCAGTTGCGGGCCGAGGCGCTGGCCTTCGACCTGACGCTGCGCGAAGGCGAGGTGGTGGCGATCACCGGGCTGGTCGGCTCGGGCAAGAGCGAACTGGCCGCAGTGCTGTTCGGCCTGCAACCGCCGGTGGCGGGCCGTCTGACGCTGGACGGCCGCGCCTTCGCGCCCGGCTCGCCGGGGCAGGCGGTCGCCTCGGGGGTGTTCCTGTCGGCCAAGGACCGCCGCACGAATGCGGTGATCCCGGATTTCGACATCCAGAAGAACCTGACACTGCCCTTCACCCGGCGATATTCCGGCCTGCTGTCGCTGATGCGGCGGGCGGCCGAACGTGCGGCGGCCGACCGCGCCATCGTCGATATGGGCGTGGTCTGCCAGGGTCCGCGCGACGGGATCATGACATTGTCGGGCGGCAACCAGCAGAAGGTGGTCGTCGGCCGCTGGCTGGCCGAGGCCAGCCGCCTGCTGATCCTGGACGAGCCGTTTCAGGGGGTCGACATCCAGGCCCGCCGCGACATCTGCCGCCGCATCCGCGACAGCGCCCCCACCCGGACAACGCTGGTGCTGTGCGCCGAGATCGACGAGGCACTGGAAGTGGCTGACCGCATCCTGGTGATGAGCGAACACCGGCTGGCGGGCAGCCACCGCAACGAAGACATCGATCTGAACCTTCTGATGGCACAGGTCGCCGGCACGCTGTCGGGCGCCGCCCAATCCATGGAAGAATATGCATGAAGCCTGAGACATCGCTGGCCGACCTGGCCATCCGCTACGGATTTCTCCTGCTGATGGCGGGGCTGATCGTGGTGTTCGCCATCGCCCGGCCGGCCTTCGTCTCGCCGCAGAGCGCGGTCTTCATCCTGCAGTCGGTGGCCATCACCGGCATTCTGGCGCTGGGGGTTACGGCAACGCTGGTGGTCGACGGGTTCGACCTGTCGATCGGGGCGGTGGCCACCTCGGCGATGATGCTGTCGGCCTATGTGATGGTGGTCTGGGAAATGGGCGCCGTGGCGGCGGTGGTGTTGTGCCTGGCGCTCGGCGCCGCCGTCGGGCTGATCAACGGGCTGCTCATCGTGAAGATGCGGGTGCCCGACCTGCTGGCCACATTGGGGATGATGTTCCTGCTGGTCGGGCTGCAGCGTATCCCGACCGAGGGCAATTCGATCTCGACCGGCATGGTGCTGTCGGACGGGCGCAACGCGACGGGCACCTTCGCGCCCGAGTTCCTGATGCTCGGCCGCTACCGGATCGACTTCATCCTGCCCGACCTGGTGCCCTTGTCAGTGGTGTTCCTGCTGGCCATCGCCGTCCTGGTCTGGGTGTTTCTGGAAAAGACCCGGCACGGCCGGGTGATGTATGCCATCGGCTCCAACGCGCAGGCCTCGGCCCTGGCGGGGATCAATGTCGCGGGCTATCGGGTGCTGGCCTATGTGATCTCGGGGGTGATGGCGTCGATCGGCGGCATCCTGCTGTCGGCGCGGCTGGGGCGGGGCGACGTGGCCTCGGGCAACAACCTGCTGCTCGATTCCGTGGCCGCGGCGCTGATCGGCTTTGCCGTCCTTGGCGCGGCAAAGCCGAACGCCTTCGGCACCGCGGTGGGTGCGCTGTTCGTCGGCATCCTGCTGCAGGGGCTGACCATGCTGAACGCACCCTATTACACGCAGGACTTCATCAAGGGCGCCGTCCTCGTGGTGGCGCTGGTCTTCACCTTCGCGCTGTCGGGCCGCACCGGCCGGGCGCGGGGATGATCTTCGACGGGCGGGCAGGCCGGCGGCAGAACCGGCCCCGCCCATTCCAGACGGCACGGAGAAACGGGAGGATACCATGATCTCCAGACGGATATTCACGGCACTGATCGGCAGCGTGGCGCTTCTGCCTTCGCTGGGCCTGGCGCAGGAGACAGCTCCCGCGCCGCTCGACAATCCGGGCGAGGTGAAGATCGCGCTTGTGCGCTATCTCTCGACCGGCGACTTCTTCCAGGCCTATCTTTCGGGCGTGGAAAAGCAGGCGGCGGCTCTGGGCGTCGACCTGCAGGTCTTCGACAGCCGGCAGGATGCCGCGCTGCAGGCCGACATGGTCGATCAGGCCATCGCGCTTGGGGTCGATGGCATCATCATCCAGCACGGCCTGACCGAGTCGATGAAGGAGGCGGCGCAGCGGGCGGTCGATGCCGGCATCAAGGTCGTCGCCTTCGACGTCAACGTCGAGAATGACATGATCCCGCAGGTCGAGCAGTCGGACCGCGATCTGGCGCGCCTTGCGCTGGAACAGGCCCTGGCCGACAATGGCACCGAATTCGTCGCGGGCTATGTCTATGTCGCCGGCATCGCGCCGCTGGATCGCCGTGACGAGACGTGGAAGACGGTGAAGGCCGACAATCCCGGCATCAACGAAGTCGCGATGTTCGGCACGCTCGACAACCCGATCGCCAATTCGGTCGCGAACCAGGCACGGGCGGTGCTGTCGGCCAATCCCAACATCACCGTGATGTTCGCACCCTATGACGAATTCGCCAAGGGGGTGAAAATCGCCGTGGACGAGGCCGGAATGTCGGGTCAGGTCTCGATCTATTCGGCCGATATCTCCACCGCCGACATCGCCCTGATGCGCGAACCCGGCTCGTCCTGGAAGGCCACCGCTGCCACCAACCCCGCCGTGGTGGGCGAGGTTTCGGTACGCACGCTGGCGATGCTGCTGGCGGGCGAGGATCCCGGCCATAATGTCATCGTTCCGCCGACCCTGATCACCCAGGCGATGCTGAACGACCTCGACATCAAGACCATGGAAGAGCTGGGCGTCAAGCTTCCGGCCTTTGCCCATGCCGATGTGGCGATGACCCCCTGGATGAAGCTGCCGCAGCGCTGACCTTTCGGTACGGGCCGGCATGACCGGCCCGTACCCCAACCGACCCGCAGGAGGCCCCGTTGCGCAACGAGAAAAGCACCGAGGAGGTGGCGCGCGGCATCCGTGCCCGCGTCTTCGAACATACGATCCGCAACAACGGCGGGTATCTGAGCCAGGCCTGTTCCGCCGCCGAACAACTGGCCTTTCTTTACAACGAGGGGCTGAACCTCGGGCCCTCGACCATGCCGGCGGTGCCGCCGCCCTTCTCGGGCGTGCCTTCGGCGGATAATCTGGATTATGTCACCGGAGCGGGCTACAACGGCCCGTTCGATGCCGTGCATGACCGGCTGTTCATCGCCCCCGCGCATTACGCGCTGGTGGCCTATGCCTGCCTGATCGAGGTCGGCCGCATGGCACCCGAGGGGCTGGCGATGTTCAACAAGGACGGCTCGTCGGTCGAGATGATCGGGGCCGAGCATTCTCCCGGCATGGAGGTGCACAACGGCACGCTCGGCATCGGGCTTTCGACCGCGGCCGGCCTTGCCTTCGGCCGCAGGCGGCTTGGTCATACCGGCCGGGTCTGCGTCTTCATGTCGGACGGCGAGGTGCAGGAAGGCCAGACCTGGGAGGCGGTGCAGGCCGCCGCGCATCACGGTATCGACAATCTCTGGGCGATCATGGACGTGAACCGCCAGCAATGCGACGGCGCGATGGAGGATGTGATGACGGTGGGCGACATCGCGACGAAGTTCCGCGACTTCGGCGCGACCGTCGCCGAATGCGACGCCCATGACCTGGCCGCGATGCGCGCCGCTGCCGCCACACCCCATCCGGGCCGGCCGCTGATCGTGCTGGCCCATTCCCGGCCCACCCAGGGCATGGACAGCCTGATGAGCCGCTTTCCCCGCCTGCATTACGTCCGTTTCAAATCCGAGGACGAACGGCTGCGGATGAACCTGGAGATCGCCGCCGAACTGGGCATTGCCCCCGTCGAACTGGAGGCCCGCTGATGGAGATGGTCAACCGCCCCTATGCCGGCGCCTTCGAGGCCCACGCCATGCAGCACCCCGAGGTGCTGTGCCTGTCCGCCGACCTGACATCGAGCTGCGAGATCGACGGCTTCCGCGACCGCCATCCCGACAGGTTCCTGTCGCTGGGAATGGCCGAGCAGAACATGCTCAGCTTTGCCGGCGGCCTCGGCCTTGCGGGCTTTCGGCCGTTCCTGCATTCCTTCGGGGTGTTCCTGTACCGCCGGCCCTATGACCAGCTCATGGCCTCGGTCGCCTATCCCCGCCGCCGGGTCCGGCTGATGGGGTTCCTGCCGGGTGTCACCACCCCGGGGGGCATGACGCATCAGGCGATCGAGGACATCTCGGTCATGCGCACCATCCCGAACATGACCGTGCTGGAAACCGGGGATGCGACCGAGGTGGAAAGCATCGTGGCCGAGGCCGACACCGTCGACGGCCCGGTCTATTGCCGCATCCTGCGCGGATCGGTGCCGCGGCTCTTTGACACGCCGTTGCAGATCGGCCGCATGCGGGTGCTGGCCGAGGGCGGCGATGTGCTGGTCGTGACCGCCGGCATCACCACCGAAGAAGCGATCCGGGCGCGCGGCGCGCTGGCGCGGGCCGGCGTCTCGGTGCGGCACCTGCATCTGAACACGCTGAAACCCTTCGATGCCGCGCAGATCGTCGATCATGCCGCCAGCGTCCGCCATGGCGTGATCACGCTGGAAAACCACCTCGTCACCGGCGGCATCGGCAGCATGGTTGCCGAGGCCCTGGCCGAGGCGGGGCTGGCGCGGCGGCTGATCCGGCTGGGGCTGCAGGACACCTATGCCCATGGCGGCTCTCGCCCCTATCTGATGCGGCACTACGGGATGGATGCGCTGAGCCTGGTCCGCGCCGTGGAACGGCTGACCGGGCAGAAGACCGGCATCGACGAGGGCGCCCTCGATGCGGTCCGGATCGAGGCGGTGCATTCCGCGGCAAAGGCCGAGGCGCTGTGACCCGCTTTGCCGTCACCTACCGGATCCGCGCCGCAACCCGGGCCGAAGCCATGGCCCGGGCCGAAGGCATCGCGCTGGAGCAGACCGTCGAGATCCCGCGCGACCTGGTGCCCCCAGGCTATGTGACCGACGAGATCCTCGGCCGGGTCGAGGACTTGGGCCGCCTCGCCGCCGATGTCTGGCGTGCGGTCGTCAGCTACTCTCCCGACAGCGCCGGCGACGATCTGACCCAGTTCCTGAACGTGATCTTCGGCAATTCCTCGATTCAAGCCGGCATCCGGGTCATCGGCCTGGATCCCGGCCCCGAGATGGCCCGCCGCCACCCCGGGCCAAGGTTCGGCATTGCCGGGCTGCGGCGGCTGACCGGCCGCGCCACCGGCGGCATGATCGCGCCGGTGTTGAAACCCATGGGCCTGTCGCCGCAGGATTTCGCCCGCCTGGCCGCCGGCTGCGTCCGCGGTGGCGCCGATATCGTCAAGGAAGATCACGGCCTTGCCGGCCAGCCCACCGCCCCCTTCCGCGCCCGGGTCGAGGCCGTGGCCCGCGCGGTGGCCGAGGAAAATGCCCGCCGCGGCACGGCGGCGCTGTATTTTCCCAATCTCTCGGGCCGCCCCGAGGAGATCGAGGCCAATCTGCGTTTCGCCCGGGATGCCGGCGCCGGCGGCATTCTGGTCATGCCGGGGCTTTTCGGTTTCGGACTGGTCGAGCGGATCGCAGGGGATGCCGGGTTGAACCTGCCGGTGATGACGCATCCGGCCTTTCTCGGTCCCTATGTCCTTGCGCCCGATACCGGGATCGATCACGGCACCCTGTTCGGCACGATCCAGCGGCTGGCCGGGGTCGACATCTCGGTCTTTCCGAATGTGGGCGGCCGTTTCGGCTTTACCGCGGCCGAATGCGCGCAGATCGCCGGTGCCTGCCGCACCCCGGCCGGCCCGGGCCGGCCGATGCTGCCCAGCCCCGGCGGCGGGATGAGTGTGGCGCGCGCTGCCGACATGCAGGCGATGTATGGCGAGGATGTGGTCTTCCTGCTGGGCGGCAGCCTGCTGCAGGATCCCGCCCGGATCGACACCGCCGTGGCCGCCATGCGCCGGGCGCTGGACGCCGCGCCAAAGGGCTGACAGGCGGGCCGCCGGCCGATCCCCGGGGCCGGAGGGCGCGGGCAGGCGATGGCCATCCCCTGCGCCGCCCCGTCACGCGGCAACGCAGATGTCGACGCCCCAGCCTTCGGCCGCAAGGCGGATCACCTCGGGCGGGGGGGCATCGCAGACCAGCATGTCCACCTGCGCCGGATCGCCCAGCGAGACCGGCGCCAGCCGGTGGAACTTGCGGCTGTCCGCGGCCACGATCACCCGCGCCGCCCGCGTCATCATCTTGCGCGCCAGCCGGGCCTCGGACAGGTCGGCCAGCAGAAAGCCGCGGTCTGGGCAGAGGCCGGTCGCCGAGATGATCGCCAGATCGGCGGTAAAATAGTCGAGGAACTCCAGCGCCTCCGGCCCGAAGGTGCCGCCGTCGGCGGGCCGCAACTCTCCCCCCGCGAAAAAGACCCGATTGGCGTTGCGCGTGGCCAGCTTCCAGGCCACCGCCAGCGAGTTCGTGAAGACATTCAGCCGACTGTGCGCCTGCAGCGCATCGGCGATGAAACTGGTGGTCGAACCGACATCAAGGAAAACCGAGGCGCCATCGGCCACCATCGCCGCGACACATCCGGCGATCCGGCGCTTGCCCGGGATATTCTCCTGCAACCGGGTCTGCAGATCGGCCTCGTCCACCCGCTCGACCAGCCGCGCGCCACCGTGCAGCTTTTCGACCAGGCCCTCTGCCGCCAGCCGGCGGATGTTGCGCCGGATGGTCTCGTCCGACACATCCAGCGCATTGGCCAGGCTTTGAATCCGCGCGGCGCCACCGGCCCGCCGCAGCGCATCGAGAATTTCCACCTGCCGGTGATTGGCGGTGGCATCGGGATCGGACAGTCGGTCAGTTGCGGTGTTCATTCAGGAATCCTGGCCCGATATCTCACATATTTCCACACCAATAGCGGAATATCGTCGAATAGTCGTGGATAAATGTTGCCGGATGTTGAATCAATGCTACCGTTCCCGAAAGTCGCCCCGAGTCGGCGGGCCGGCCGCCGACAGGGAGAAACCGATGACCGAGGATGAGGCGATCCTGGCCCGGGCGCAGGCCTTGCCCTGCTTTTCCGCCCCCGCCGGGGCACGGCCGCTGGACGGCGGCAAGACCAACCACAACATCCTTGTCACCGATGGCGGCCGCCGCTTCGTCGTGCGTTTCGGCAACGACATCCCCGAACATGGCATCCTGCGCTGGAACGAACTGGCGCTGTCGCGGGCAGCCCAGGCCTCGGGCGTGGGGCCGGCCGTGGTCTATGCCGCGCCAGGCGTGCTGGTGCTGGACCATATCAACGCCCGGCCGCTGCAGCCCGACGACATTGCACGGCCCGGCACCGTCGCGGCGCTGGCCCGCCTGATCGCCCGGGTCCATCGCGATACGATGCGGCAGGTTGCCGGGCCGGTTCTGGCCTTCGATGTCTTCCACATCCTGCGCGGCTATGCCCGCTTCCTAATGGCGCAGCGCTCGCCGCATGTGCCGCTGCTGCCGGCACTTCTGAGCGAAGCCGAGGCGCTGGAGGCTGCGGTCGGCGATGGCCCCACCGTCCTTGGCCACAACGATCTCTTGCCGGGCAACATCCTGACCGATGGTGAAAGGTTCTGGCTGATCGACTGGGAATATGGCGGCTTCGGCAATCCGCTGTTCGATCTGGGCGGCCTTGCCGGCAACAATGGCTTCACCCCCGACCAGGAACGGATCCTGCTGGCCACCTATGACGGCGGCGCACCCGATGCCGCGCGCTGGCATGCCTATCGCGCGATGAAATGTGCCTCGCTCCTGCGCGAGACCCTGTGGTCGATGGTGTCCGAGATCACCTCGACCCTGGATATCGACTACCGGGCCTATACGGCCACCAACCTTGCGGCCTATCGCGCCGCCCTTGCCGAACTGCAGCACTGAGGAGAAACCGATGGAAGATCTGCCCGGATCGTCGAAGGTCGTTGTGGTCGGCGGCGGGATCGTCGGCTGCTCGACCGCCTATCATCTGGCGAAGATGGGGGTCGAGGTCACGCTGCTGGAACGCCGGAAGCTGACCTCGGGCACCACCTTTCACGCGGCGGGGCTGGTCGGCCAGTTGCGCAGCAGTGCCAATGTGACCCAGCTTCTGGGCTATTCGGTCGATCTCTACCGCCGGCTGGAGGCCGAGACCGGGCTGGCCACGGGCTGGAAGATGAACGGCGGGCTGCGGCTGGCCTGCAATGCCGAACGCTGGACCGAGGTGAAGCGGCAGGCCACCACCGCGCATTCCTTCGGGCTTGAGATGCATCTGCTGACGCCGAAGGAGGCGCAGGATCTGTTCCCGGTGATGCAGGTTGACGATGTGGTCGGTGCGGCCTTCCTGCCGACCGACGGCCAGGCCAACCCCTCTGACATCACCCAGGCGCTGGCCCGGGCGGCACGGATGGCGGGGGCGCGGATCTTCGAGGATGTGAAGGTGCTGTCGGTCGACCTGCAGGATGGCGAGGTGAGGGGCGTGATCACCACAGCCGGCCGGATCGCCTGCGAAAAGGTCGTCGTCTGCGCCGGCATGTGGACCCGGCCGTTCTGCGCCGCGCATGGGGTGAATGTGCCGCTCGTCCCGGTCGAGCACCAGTATCTGATCACCGAGCGGATCGAGGGCATTCCGACCGGCCTGCCCACATTGCGCGACCCCGACCGGCTGACCTACTGGAAGGAAGAGGTCGGCGGGCTGGTCATGGGCGGCTATGAGCCGAACCCCAAGCTGTGGCGCGACGGCAGCCTGCCGCCGGGGTTCCATTACACGCTGCTCGACACCGATTTCGATCATTTCACCCCGATCGTGGAACTTGCCCTCGGCCGGGTGCCGGCGCTGGAAACGGCCGGGATCAAGCAGATGATCAACGGGCCCGAGAGTTTCACCCCCGACGGCATGTTCATCCTGGGCGAGGCGCCCGAGCAGCGGAATCTCTTCGTCGGCGCAGGTTTCAACGCCTTCGGCATTGCTTCGGGCGGGGGGGCCGGCATGTGCTTGGCCGAATGGGTCGCCCGCGGCGAGGCACCCTTCGACCTCTGGGCCGCCGACATCCGCCGCTTCGGCCGGCCGCATTTCGACACCGACTGGATCCGCAAACGCACCTACGAGGCCTATGGCAAGCATTACACCATGGCCTGGCCTGGCGAGGAACACCGCTCGGGCCGGCCGTGCCGCATCTCGCCGCTTTATCCGGCGCTGAAATCCGCCGGCGCCGTCTTCGGCGAAAAACTCGGCTGGGAACGTCCCAACTGGTTTGCCGAACCCGGCGAGCCGGCGCAGGACATCTACACCTATCAGCGCCCGAACTGGCATGCCGCCGTTGGCCGCGAACACCGCGCCGCGCGCGAGGCGGCGGTTCTGATCGACCAGACCTCCTTTGCAAAATTCGCCCTGAAAGGGCCGGATGCCGCGGCGGCGCTGTCCTGGATCTGCGCCAATGACATCGCAAGACCCGTGGGCAGCCTGACCTATAGCCAGATGCTGAACGACCGCGGCGGGATCGAGGCCGACCTGACCGTCGTCCGCCGGGCGCGGGACGAATATTACATCGTCACCGGCACCGGCTTTGCCACCCGCGATTTCGACTGGATCGCGCGAAACATTCCCACAGGCATGAATGCCCAGCTTTTCGACATCACCGGCGCCCATGCGGTGCTGTCGCTGATGGGCCCGCGGGCGCGCGACATCCTGCAGGCAGTGACGCGCGCCGATATGTCGAATGCGGCCTTCCCCTTCGGGACGGCGCAGATGATCGGCATTGCCGGGGCGCCAATCCTTGCTTTGCGCGTCACCTATGTCGGCGAACTGGGATGGGAACTGCACATCCCGGTGGAAAATGCCGCCGGCGTCTATGCCGCGCTGCATCGGGCCGGTGCCGCGCACGGGCTGCGCAATGCCGGCTATCGCGCCATCGAGACCCTGCGGTTGGAGAAGGGCTACCGCGCCTGGGCTGCCGACATCGGCCCCGACCACACCCCCGACGAGGCCGGCCTGGGCTGGGCGGTGAAGATGGGGACCGACATTCCCTTCCGCGGGCGCGAGGCGGTGGCGCTGCAGCGGCAGTCGGGGGTGAAGAAACGCCTCGCCACCTTCACCGCGGCACCCGATGTCATCCTCTACGGCCGCGAGACGATCTACCGCGATGGCGCGCGGGTTGGCTGGCTGTCCTCGGGCGGCTACGGCCATACGCTCGGCTGCGCCATCGGTCTCGGCTATGTCCGCAACCCTGCGGGCGCAACGGCGGAATATGTCCTGTCCGGGCGCTATGAGCTGGAGGTTGCGACCAAGCGGGTGCCCTGCGAGGTGACGCTGCGCCCGCTCTACGATCCGGCCATGGCGCGGATCAAGGCCTGAACCCGCCCGCATCCGGCCCGCGGCGGCCGCAACCGCGTTGCGGCTCCGGTCCCGCCTAGATCCGCACCCAGGCACCGTTGCGCCGGTGCGAGGCGACGCAGGCCGAAACGAAACGCATCCCCGACAGCCCGTCGGAAAGGCCGGGATAGGTCACGCCCTCCGGCTCCGGCCGGGCGGCCTGCCGGGCGCGGATGGCACGGGCGGCCTCGGCATAGATCGTGGCGAAAGCCTCGAGATAGCCTTCGGGGTGGCCTGCCGGCACCCGGCTGACGCGCGCCGCCGCGGGGCCGGTGCCCGCACCCATCCGCGTCAGCATCTGCTTCGGCTGTCCCAGTCGGCCGAACCACAGCCTGTTGGGGTCCTCCTGGCTCCAGTCCAGCCCGCCGGTCTCGCCATAGATCCGCAGCCGCAGCGCATTCTCGTTGCCCGGCGCGACCTGGCTGACCCAGAGCATGCCGCGCGCGCCATCGGGATAGCGCAGCAGCACATGGGCATTGTCGTCAAGGCTGCGCCCGGCGCCGAAGCTGGAGAGATCGGCCGCCAGCGTCTCCGGCTCCGCCCCCGCAACGAAGGCCGCCAGGTTCCAGGCATGGGTGCCGATATCGCCAAGCGCGCCGCCCACCCCGGCCCGGGCCGGATCGGTGCGCCATTCCGCCTGCTTCGACCCCTGGTGTTCGGCCGGCACCGCCAGCCAGTCCTGGGCATATTCCACCTGCACCAGCCGGACCGGCCCGATCTCTCCGGCCGCGACCATGGCGCGCGCCTGGCGAACCATCGGATGGCCGGTATAATTATGGGTCAATACGAACAGCGCGCGCGAATCCGCCGCCGCCTTTGCCAGCCGCTTCGCCTCGGCCATCGTCGCGGTCAGCGGCTTGTCGCAGATCACATGCACGCCGCGCTTCAGGAAGGCGATGGCCGGTGCGGCGTGCAGATGGTTCGGCGTGACGATGGCCACGGCCTCGACCCCGTCGCGGCGGCGGGCCTCGCGCGCGGCCATTTCGGCAAAGCTGTCATAGCAGCGCGCCGGATCCAGCCCCAGTTCCACCCCCGAGGCGCGGGCCCGGTCAGGGTCGGACGACAGCGCCCCGGCCACCAGCCGGAACGCACCGTCCATCCGGGCTGCAATGCGATGCACCGCCCCGATGAAGGCCCCCTGCCCGCCGCCCACCATGCCGAGCCGGATGCGGCCGGTGTTCGCGTCGCT
>JACSRN010000112.1 GCA_014879735.1 Paracoccaceae bacterium | reverse complement strand
CGGGTGCTGAACCAGACCGCCATTCCGGTGTTCGGCTACAGGGTGGTGAAGACCCACCCGCACGACCCCTCGTCCTATACCGAGGGGCTGGTGAAGGTGGGAGGCACGATCTTCGAGGGCACCGGCCTCTACGGCCGCTCGCGGCTGCTGGAGTGGGACCTTGAGAGCGGCCGCGTGCTGCGGCGCCTCGACCTCGACCCGAACTATTTCGGCGAGGGCGTCACGGTGCTGGGCGGGCGCATCTACCAGCTCACCTATCTGGACAACCGAGCCTTCATCTACGACCAGGCGACCTTCGGGAAGATCGGCCAGTTCGACTACGGCACCCAGGGCTGGGGCCTGACCCATGACGGCGCGCATCTCATCATGAGCAACCGCTCGTCCATGATCGAGTATCGTGACCCGAAGACCTTCGATCGCGTGCACCGCTTCTATGTGTCCGACGCAGTGGCGCCGGTGAGCTTCCTGAACGAGCTGGAATTCGCGCGTGGCCGGCTCTACGCCAATGTCTGGCAGACGCCCTTCATCGCCATCATCGATCCTGCTGCCGGAACGCTCGCCGGCTGGATCGACCTCACCGGGCTCAATCCGGACCCGGCGGCGCTGAAATATCCCTATGTGCTGAACGGCATCGCCTTCGACGAGGCGACCGGTAACCTGCTCGTCACCGGCAAGTGCTGGCCGCATGTGTGGGAAATCGCTTTGGTGCCGCGGGCGGGGTAGGTCGCTTTGCGGCGGGCAAATTCGGGGCGGGCAAGTTGGGACGGTCAAGGCGCAGCCTGCGCGAAGGGCGCCCCGCCATTGGCCGGAGCGCCCTTCCTCATTCCGTTATGTCAGCCGGATCGCTGCTCTGGCCCTCTAGCGAGGGCGCTGGTGCAGCGTTCGGTTCAGCGCTGACGCTCGTCGCGGCGCTCGCCGGGCTGGCCCTGCTGGTCGCGGTGCTGCGGGTTGCCGTGCTGGCCACCCTGCTGACCGCCCTGGTGCTGGCCGCCCTGCTGGCCCTTCTGGTTCTGGCCGGGCGTCTGCGCGTGCTGCTGCTGGTTCTTCGGATCGTGCTGGTTCTTGGGATCGCCCTTCGCCGGGTTCTGCGGCTTTTCCCCGGGCATCTGATGGCGTTGATCCTGATCGCGGTTGGTCATGATCTTGTCCTCCAACCAGCCCCGCCAAACCAACGTGGTCGCCCCCCGAAGGTTCCGCCACTTCCGCTACGGCAGGATGGCGCGGGCGCCGCAGCGTGGTGCGAAAAAGCGAAGGCCCGGCGCTGGGCCGGGCCTCGACAAGGGGATTTTGCTTTGGAAGAAGGGCGATCAGGCCGCCTCTTCCGCCTCCAGGTCGCTGTCCACGTCGGCCTCGTCGGCCGCCTTGGCCGGGCCGCGGCGCGGGCCCTTGAGCAGGTTCTGCTCGATCAGCTTCACCGATTCGGTCTCGGTGATGTTCTGAACCGCCGACAGCTCGCGCGCCATGCGGTCGAGCGCGGCCTCGTAGAGCTGGCGCTCGGAATAGGACTGCTCGGGCTGGGCGTCGGAGCGGTAGAGGTCGCGCACCACCTCGGAGATCGAGACGAGGTCGCCGGAATTGATCTTGGCTTCGTATTCCTGCGCGCGGCGGCTCCACATGGTGCGCTTGATGCGGGCGCGGCCCTGCAGGGTCTCCAGCGACTTCTCGACGATGTTGGTCTCGGAAAGCTTGCGCATGCCGACGGTGGCGATCTTGGACAGGGGAACGCGCAGCGTCATCTTGTCCTTTTCAAACGAGATCACGAAAAGTTCGAGCTTGAAACCGGCGACTTCCTGTTCTTCGATGGCCGTGATGCGGCCCACGCCGTGCGACGGGTAAACGATATGCTCGCCCGTCTTGAAACCGAGACGGGCCTGCGCGCTCTTCTTCGTCGACATGCTCTGTGCACTCCTGATCCGGCCCGGAAGACCGGGCCGAACCTGTTGGCGCGGCGATCGGCCCGGTCCGGTCACCGGGGCGAGGCGCGCCTTGCGCTGCGGACTAGGATCGCGGCCGGAACGCCCGCCTATCCCATGATCCAGTCGATGGCGACGGAAAGCCGTCATGCCAAGCCGGTATTACCGGCGGGCACGCAAATTCTCGCCCCTTTGTTCCCGAGAATGCGCCACTGGCGGGCACGAT
>JACSRN010000199.1 GCA_014879735.1 Paracoccaceae bacterium | reverse complement strand
CGTGGATTGGGGTATTTGGATCAAGAGGAAGCGGCATCGTCTTCCTCTTGATCCAAATACCCCAATCCACGCGGCCGGCGGGGTGGTCAGACCGAAAAGCTCGTGCCGCAGCCACAGGAACTCGAGGCATTGGGATTCTCGATCACGAAGCGCGCACCGATCAGTTCCTCGGAAAAGTCGATGACCGCATTCTGCAGGAACGGCAGAGAGACCGGATCGACCAGCACGATCTGACCGTCCTTTTCCAGCACCAGATCATCCTCGGCCGCATCGTCGAGCCGGATGTCGTACTGAAAGCCGGAGCAGCCGCCGCCAGAGACCCCCACCCGCAACGGGCGGGCGTCGCCGGTCAATCCGGCAATCTCGGCCAGCCTGGCATAGGCGCGGTCGGTGACACGGGGGGGAAGGGTCAGTTCCATGGCTGTTCACGTATCCTTCGGCAGACATCCCGAATATAGGGAGAACGCCGGCCCCGGACAAGCCGACCGCCGGCATGCCGACCCCGATCCGCCCCCCTCCGCGACAGACCCCGTGACAGACAAGGCCCGCCGCCCGTGACATTCGCCCCCTATGCCTGCCTTCCCGAAGCTTCGCGCGGGCGGCTCCATCCCGAGCGGATGTCGAGCTTCCGCAGCCCGTTCCAGCGCGATCGCGACCGGATCATCCATTCCAGCGCCTTTCGCCGGCTGAAGCACAAGACCCAGGTCTTCGTCGAACACGAGGGCGATTATTATCGCACCCGCCTGACCCATTCGATCGAGGTGGCGCAGGTGGCGCGCACCATCGCCGGCGTTCTTGGCCTGAATGCCGATCTTGCCGAGGCGATCGCGCTTGCCCATGATCTGGGCCATACCCCGTTCGGCCATACCGGCGAGGATGCGATGGAACGGTTGATGGCGCCCTATGGCGGCTTTGACCACAATGCCCAGGCGCTGCGCATCGTCACCCGGCTGGAACGGCATTATGCCGATTTCGACGGGCTGAACCTGACATGGGAGGCGCTGGAGGGCATTGCCAAGCACAACGGCCCGGTGACGGGGCCGAATGCCGATCCGAAACACGGCCATATGGCCGATGCGCTGCCCTATGCGCTGGCCGAGGCCAATGCCATGTGGGATCTGGAACTCGACACCCATGCCAGCGCCGAGGCGCAGGTGGCGGCAATCGCCGATGACGTGGCCTATTCGCATCATGACCTGCATGATGGCTTGCGTTCGGGGCTGTTCACCGAAGAGGATCTGATGGATCTGCCCGTCACCGGCCCCGCCTTCCAGGAGGTGGACCAGATCTATCCCGGGCTGGACCGGATGCGGCGCCGGCACGAGGCGCTGCGCCGGGTCTTCGGCCGCATGGTCGAGGATGTGATCGCGGTGGCGCAGAACCGCCTTGCCGCCGCGCAGCCGCAGACGGTGGACGACATCCGCCACATGGGCATGACGATCATCCGTTTCTCGAAGCCGCTCTATCAGGAGTTGAAGGCGGTTCGCGGCTTCCTGTTCGCCCGGATGTATCGCGCGCCATCGGTGATGGAGGTGCGCGCCCGCGTCACCCGGATCGTCGATGATCTGTTCCCGCTGTTCCTGTCGGAGCCGGGCCTCCTGCCCGAGGAATGGCGGGCCGATGTCGCGGCGGCGGCGGACCGGACGGCGCTGGCCCGCATCGTGGCCGATTATGTGGCCGGCATGACCGACCGCTTCGCGATCCAGGAACATGTCCGGCTCTTCGGCGTGCAACTGGTTGATCAGGGCTTCGGCCCCGATACCGGCGGCTAGCGCCCGCCGCGCCGACCGGCCGCGTCGCGGCCGGTTGCGCCATAAAGCCAGAGCAGCGCGAGGACGGTCGACAGGATTGCGTTCCAGGCGGCCATCGACAGGCCCAGGAAAGACCACGGGATCGCATCGCAGCGGACCGGCGCCGGAGCGGCCCTGGTCGGGTCGAGCAGGTCGGCGCCCGACAGTCCGGCGATCGACCCCTGGGTGCAGGACGAGATATATTCCCACCAGCCCTGTTCCACCCCGGCATGAAACAGGCCGATTCCCGCGGTGGTGGCCGCGGCCAGCGCGCCCAGCCAGGGCCAGATCCGCCAGCGGGTCGCCGCCCAGAGCCCGAGCGCCAGCACCGCCGCCAGATGCGGCCAGCGCTGCAGGATGCACA
>JACSRN010000128.1 GCA_014879735.1 Paracoccaceae bacterium | reverse complement strand
CGGCCCGTGGTTGTCGGGCGGCACAAACCGGCCGCCTTCAAGGTGATCGAAGAAAACGCGCACAGCCTTGGCTCACCGCTGCTGAGCGCGGATGAACGGGGCTCTGCCGGAAAGGGGATGGCTCTGGCTTGACTGGCCGCCGGTCTGGACGCTGGGCGGGGTGGCGCTGGCCTGGGCGGGCGGGCAGGTGCTGCCATGGCCCATCCTTGGCGAGCCGGGGCGCGGGTTCGGCGTCTCGCTCGTCCTGGTCGGGCTTGGCCTGATGGCTGCCGCCGTCTGGGAAATGCGGCGGGCAAAGACCACCGTCATCCCGCGGCGGATTCCGCAAGCTCTTGTCACAACGGGAATATTTACCCTCAGCCGCAATCCGGTCTATCTGGGCGACGTTCTGGTCGTGGCCGGCGCGATGCTGTGGTATCAGGCAGTCTGGATGCTGCCGCTGGTGGTGGTCTTCGCCTTCATCCTGGAGATCCGTTTCATCCGCGGCGAGGAGGACGTTCTGGCCGCGCGCTTCGGGGAAGATTTTGCCGTCTGGCGCAGGCGAACCGGGCGCTGGTTCGGCCGGATCTAGGGTGACGGTACGGCGGGAGGACGAAATTTCCCGCAAGGGTAAAAATAGCGTGTTGAAATAAACTTGCGCGAAAGTTAGGGACGTCAGGGTTCGAAACGGGCGGCAGATGGGGAGACCGAAGTGAAGATCGGGGCATTTCGCGAGGTATATTTGGGGGAGGGCCGGGTTGCCCTGACGCCCGAGTCTGCGGTTCAGTTGGGCAAGCTTGGGCATGAGAGCCTGATCGAGGCGGGTGCGGGGCTTGCGGCGGGGTACGAGGATTCGGCCTATGCGGCGGTGGGGGTGACGGTTCTGCCCACGGCCGCTGCGGTGGCGGATGCCGCAGACGTTGTGGTCAAGGTGCGCGGGCCGGAGCCTGCGGAACTGGCGCTGCTGCATGAAGGCGAGACGCTGATCTCGTTTTTCTGGCCGGCGCAGAACCCCGAACTGCTGGAGCAGGCCCGGGCGAAGGGCGTGACGGTGGTTGCCATGGACATGGTGCCGCGCATTTCCCGGGCGCAGAAGATGGATGCGCTGTCGTCGATGGCGAATCTGGCGGGCTATCGCGCCGTGATCGAGGCCGCGAACAACTTTCCCCGCTTCTTCACCGGCCAGGTGACGGCGGCAGGCAAGGTGCCGCCGGCCAAGGTGCTGGTGGTGGGCGCGGGCGTGGCCGGGCTGGCGGCGATCGGCGCCTCGGTCAGCCTGGGTGCCATCACCTATGCCTTCGACGTGCGCCCCGAGGTGGCCGAGCAGATCGAATCGATGGGGGCCGAGTTCGTCTACCTCGACTTTGCAGAGGCGGCGCAGGACGGTGCGGCGACGGGTGGCTATGCGGCGCCGTCATCCCCCGAATTCCGCGATGCGCAGCTGAAGAAGTTCCGCGAACTGGCACCTGAGGTGGACATCGTCATCACCACCGCGCTGATCCCCGGCCGGCCGGCGCCGAAGCTGTGGACCGCGGACATGGTGGCGCTGATGAAGCGCGGCTCGGTCATCGTCGATCTTGCGGCGGAACGCGGCGGCAACTGCGACCTGACGGTGCCCGACGAGAAGATTGTGACCGGCAACGGCGTGACGATCATCGGCTATACCGACTTTCCCAGCCGGATGGCGACGCAGGCCTCGAACCTTTATTCCAGCAACATCCGCCACATGCTGACCGACCTGACGCCGAAGAAGGATGGCGTCATCGACCACAACATGGAAGACGACGTGATCCGCGGTGCGACGGTGACGAAGGGGGGCGAGATCACCTGGCCGCCGCCGCCGCCCAAGGTGCAGGCCATCGCCGTTCAGAAACCCAAGGAAAAGCCGAAGGAACTGACGCCCGAGGAGCGCCGCGCCAATGAAGTGGCCGCCTTCAAGGCGCAGACCCGCACCCAGGTCGGCCTGCTGGCGATCGGCGGCGGCCTGCTGCTTCTGGCGGGCTGGTTCGCGCCGGCAAGCTTCATGTCGCATTTCATCGTCTTCGTGCTGGCCTGCTTCGTCGGCTTCCAGGTGATCTGGAATGTCAGCCACAGCCTGCACACGCCGCTGATGGCGATCACCAATGCCATTTCCTCGATCATCATCCTGGGCGCGCTGCTGCAGATCGGATCGGGCAACTGGCTGGTCGTGGTGCTGGCGGCGCTGTCTGTCCTGATGGCCGGGGTGAACATCTTCGGCGGTTTCCTTGTCACCCGGCGCATGCTTGCCATGTTCCAGAAGTCGTAAGAAGGAGAGGGTGAGAATGGAAATCGGGTTCACCACCGCGGCCTATGTCGTTGCCGCGATCCTGTTCATCCTGTCCCTGGGCGGGCTTTCCGGCCAGGAAAGCGCCAAGCGCGCGGTCTGGTACGGCATTGTCGGCATGGCGCTGGCGGTTGCGGCCACGCTGATCGGCCCCGGCGCCGGGCTTTGGTGGTTGTCGGTCGTGCTGATCGCCGTCGGCGGTGCTGCCGGCTGGGTCGTGGCGCAGCGCGTGCAGATGACCGAGATGCCGCAGCTTGTGGCGGCGATGCACAGCCTTGTCGGCCTGGCCGCCGTGTTCATCGGCTACAACACCCATCTCGAATTGCTTCGCGTCGCCGGCCTGGACGAGGCCGCGCGTGGCGCGCTGACCGGCTTTGCCGCGGTCGTGGCGCACAAGACCGCGGTCGAGATCTCGATCCTGCGGGTCGAGACCTTCCTCGGCGTCTTCATCGGCGCCGTGACCTTCACCGGCTCCGTGGTGGCCTTCGGCAAGCTGGCCGGCAAGGTCGACGGCAAGGCGCGCAAGCTGCCCGGCGGCCATGTGCTGAATGCCGGCGCAGCCCTGCTGTCGCTGATCCTGCTGCTGGTCTATCTCAACAGCGGCAGCACGCTGGCGCTGGTTGGCATGACGCTGGCGGCGCTGTTCATCGGCTATCACCTGATCATGGGCATCGGCGGGGCGGACATGCCGGTCGTGGTGTCGATGCTGAACAGCTATTCCGGCTGGGCGGCGGCGGCGATCGGCTTCTCGCTGTCCAACGACCTCCTGATCGTCACCGGCGCGCTGGTCGGCTCGTCCGGCGCGATCCTGAGCTACATCATGTGCAAGGCGATGAACCGCAGCTTCGTCAGCGTGATCCTCGGCGGCTTCGGCAATACGACGGGCCCGGCGATGGAGGTGACGGGCGAACAGGTCGCCATCGATGCCGAGGGCGTGGCCGCGGCGTTGAACGATGCCGACAGCGTGGTCATCGTGCCGGGCTATGGCATGGCGGTGGCCCAGGCGCAGCAATCGGTCAGCGAGCTGACGCGCAAGCTGCGCGCCCGCGGCAAGACCGTGCGCTTTGCCATCCATCCGGTGGCCGGCCGGCTGCCGGGGCACATGAACGTGCTTCTGGCCGAGGCCAAGGTGCCCTATGACATCGTCCTCGAGATGGACGAGATCAACGAGGATTTCCCGCAAACCGACGTGGCCATCGTCATCGGCTCGAACGATATCGTGAACCCCGCCGCGCAAGAGGACCCCAACAGCCCGATCGCCGGCATGCCGGTGCTGGAGGTCTGGAAGGCCAAGCAGGTCTTCGTTTCCAAGCGCGGCCAGGGTACCGGATATTCCGGCATCGAGAACCCCTTGTTCTACAAGGAAAACACCCGGATGTTCTACGGTGACGCCAAAAAGTCCCTCGATGCGCTGATCCCGATGATCGAATGATGATCGGATAGGTCTTTCTGCTGCGGAACGCACGCGGCAGGCGAAGGGCGGCCCCCGGGGTCGCCCTTTTTCATGCCTGCCGCCGGCGCCGCTGCCGGCGGGCGACGAAAATCTTCGTGTGGTTGGTTTCCGGCCGCGAGAGGCGCGTTGACAGGCCGGGGGGCTGCTGAACTATGGTGCGCCATGTGGAACAGAGGCGGGTCCCCGATGGGGCCGAAAACGCCCGGACACAGGACGAAATAACAGGCAGGGGAAACCTGCCGGGCTTGCACTGCATGCGTCAACCCAGGGAGTAGATTTGACCATGACGAACCAAATGAACCGCCGCCGTTTCCTGAAGGCCTCGGCGGCCGGGGCGGGCCTTCTGGCCGCCCCCGGACTGATCTCGTCGAAGGCGCTCGCCTCGTCGGGAGAGGTGAATTTCGTCGGCTGGGCCGGTTATCCGGCGCTGGTCGAGAAGGTCTTTCCGGCCTTCGAGGCCGCGACCGGCATCAAGGTGAATTTCAAGGAACTGCCCGACCAGGACACGATGTTCGGCGAAGGCAAGGTCGCGCTGGAAGCCGGCGGCATCGACGTGATCGAGCCCACCATCGACCGCGTCGGCGCCTGGGATGCCAACGGCCTGCTTGGCGCCTGGGACGAATCCAAGCTGGCGATGGACAATTACCTGCCCGGCCTGGCCGATGGCGCGGCGGGCGAACGCTCGCGCCCCGGCGGCGTGCTGAAATACGTGCCGTCGAACTGGGGCACCGAGGCGCTGGTGGTGAACAGCGCCGATGCCAAGCTGTCCACGCCGCCTTCGCTGGGCGATCTGTTCAGCCCCGACAACCAGGTCACGCTGCGGCCGCATTCGGCGCTGGCCGCCATGGGCCGCTGGCTGGATGCCACCGGACAACTGCCGCGGCCGTGGATGGACGGCTATACCGACATGGGTGCCATGGTCGAGCTGTGGGACATCGCGCTGGCCAAGGCCATCGAGATGAAGGGCAATGTGGTGCAGTGGTGGACGGGCGAGAACGAGGCCAATGCCGGCTTTACCGCCAATGGCGCCACCGCCGGCCTGTGCTGGGATTCGACCGGCTTCAACCTGCGCAACGACGGTTATGCCTATGTCGCCCCGACCGAGGGTGCCTTCGCCTGGCATCAGGGGTTCGTGCTGATGAAGAATGCCGCCAACATCGACCAGGCGCATGAGTTCGTGAAATACGTCTCCACCCCCGAAGGTGCGGCGGGCTGGGCCTCGGCCTTCTCGTCCAACCCGGTGGGCAAGGGCGCGGCCGATCTGATGAGCCCGGATGTTGCCACCTATTACAACGGCACCTTCAACGACGAGGCGCTGGCGAAACTGTGGTGGTGGCCCGACCAGTCGGCCGACTTCCTGGCCAAGCGCGCCGAATACGCCGACAAGTACAAGGCCGCCTGACCCGGGCCGAATGCAGGACGGGGGCGGCGGCCGGGAAACGGTCGCCGCCCTTTCGCCGTCCGGCAGATGCCGTCCTGACACCGGCCTGTTACCAGGCGGGTGCAGAAGGCTGTTTCAGCCGCGCCCCCGAGGCGCCCAAACCGGAGACCTCCGATGACCCATCCCCTCAACCGCCGCCGCTTTCTTCAGGCAACCGCCGGCACAGCCGGCCTTCTCGCCGCGCCGGCGCTGATCTCGTCGAAGGCGCTGTCGTCCTCGGGCGAATTGAATTTTGTCGGCTGGGCCGGCTATCCGGCACTGGCCGAGACGATCTTTCCCGCCTTCGAGGCGGCGACCGGCATCAAGGTGAACTTCAAGGAGGTTCCCGACCACGAGACGATGTATGCCGAATCGAAGGTCGCGCAGGACTCGGGCATCTACGACATGGTCGAGACGACGATCGACCGCTGGGGCAGCTACAATGCCAATGGCCTGATCCAGCCCTGGGACGAGGCAAAGATGTCGCTGGCAAGCTATCTGCCGGGCCTTGCCGATGGCGAGGCGGGCGAGATGGCGCGGCTGGACGGCCAGCTGATGATCGTGCCCTCGGTCTGGGGCACCGAGGCGCTGGTCGCTTCGGAGGCGGATGCGCAATTGTCCGCGCCGGCCTCGCTGGGCGATCTGTTCGCCGCCGAGAACCCCGCCGTGCTGCGCCCGCATTCGACCCTGGCGGCAATGGGCCGCTGGCTCGATGCCCAGGGCAAGCTGCCCAAGCCCTGGCGCGAGGGCTATCACGACATGGCGGTGATGACCGAGCTGTGGGACATCGCGCTGGCCGAGGCGATCGCGCGGAAGGGCAATGTGGTGCAATGGTGGTCGGGCGAGAACGAGGCTGTCGCCGGCTTTACCGCCAATGGCGCGGCCATCGGCCTGTGCTGGGATTCGACCGGCTTCAACCTGCGCAACGACGGTTTCCGCTATATCGCCCCGGTCGAGGGGGCCTTTGCCTGGAATCAGGGCTTCTCGCTGCTGAAGACGGCGAAGAACGTGGAACAGGCGGTAGCGCTGGCGAATTTCGTGGCCACGCCCGATCCTTCGGCCAAATGGGCTGCGGCCTTCATGGCCAACCCGGTGGCCAAGGGCGCGCCTGAGCTGATGGATCCGGAAATCGCCGCCTATTATGCCGGCACCTTCGACGACAGCGCGCTGAAATCGCTGTGGTGGTGGCCCGAGCAGACGGCCGAATTCGTGGCCAAGCGCAGCGAATACGCCGACAAGTACAAGGCCGCCTGAGCCATCGGCGGCCCTGGCATGCCGGGCCTCTCGGGGTCCGGCATGTCGCAGTTCGGGATCGGCCGGTCGCATGGCGCCACGTCAGGCCAGCGACTGGCGATACCGGTCGGGCAGCCGCAACGGCCAGCCCGATTCCACGGCGACCAAGCAAATAAAACCAACCAAAAAGACTATAACTTCGACAGGGGGACAGCGCGCGATGAGCGCCGGTATAGATCTTCAAGACGTGGTTTGCGATTTCGGCAGCTTTCGGGCCGTCGATCACGCGAACGTATCGATTCGGCCCGGAGAGTTCTTTTCCTTCCTCGGCCCCTCGGGTTGCGGCAAGACCACGATCCTCCGGATGATTTCGGGGTTCATCGATCCCACCGCCGGTACCATCCGCATCGGCGGCACGGATGTGAAGGGCAAGCGCCCGAACCAGCGCCCGACGGCGCTGATCTTCCAGAACCTGGCACTGTTTCCACTGATGCCGATCTGGGAAAACATCGCCTTCGGGCTGGAGATGCGCGGCGTCGACAAAGCCACCCGCCGCGCCAAGGCCGAGGAACTGCTGAAACTGGTCGACCTGCCCGGCGCCGCCGACAAGATGGTCAGCCAGCTGTCGGGCGGGCAGAAGCAGCGCGTCGCCATCGCCCGCGCCCTTGCGGTGGAACCGAAGGTGATGTTGCTGGACGAGCCGCTGTCGGCGCTGGATCTGAAGCTGCGCCAGCACATGCGCGCGGAGCTTCGCACCATCCAGAAGCGCACCGGCGTCACCTTCATCTACATCACCCATGACCAGGGCGAGGCGCTGGCCATGTCCGACCGCGTGGGCGTGATGAGCCAGGGCCGCATCCAGCAGATCGCCGATCCGCGCGACATCTACAACAATCCCGCGAACGGTTTCGTCGCCAGCTTCGTGGGCGAGAACAACATCTTCGAGGGCACGGCCGGTGCCGCCTCGGGCGGTCATGCCGCCTTTGACACACCCGAGGGCCGGCTGCGTGCCCGCCAGGTCGCCGGGACCGAGGGCAAGCCCGTCCGCCTCTACGTCCGGCCCGAGCATACGATCCTGTCCGCCACCCCCGCCGCGGAAAACTCGGTCCCGGTCACGGTCGAGGAAGTGGCCTTCGAGGGCGCCTTCATCTCGGTCCATGGCCGCACGGCCACCGGCAAGCCGATCACCGCGGAATTGCGCAACGACGGATCGGCCACCGTGCCGGAAAAGGGCGCCGCGCTGCATGCCAGCTTCGACCCCGCCCGCGCCGCCCTTCTGCCCGATGTCGATGTGAGGCACTAGAGTCATGGGCGATCTTGCACGCCGCTATGGCCCCGGGCTGACGACGATCATCCTGCTGCTGGTGGCCTTCTGGCTGATCATGCTGGTGATCGTGCCGAACCTGACGCTGCTGGAACAGAGCTTCCGGCCCTACCTGCCGGTGGTCGATGTCGGCGGACCGAAGGATACCTACAGTTTCAGCAACTATCTCAAGGTGTTCAACGGCGAGATCGAGACCAGCGTCCTGGGCATCACCTTCCATATCCCGGTCCATGTGAAGACCTTCCTGCTGACGATCTGGTATTCGATGGTCGTCACCGTCGCCTGCTTCCTGCTGGCCTATCCGCTGGCCTATTTCATGGCCAAGGTCGTCAATCCCAAGACGCTGCCGACGCTGCTGCTGCTGCTGTTCGTGCCGCTCTGGGTCAGCGAGGTGCTGCGCGCCTTCGCCTGGTGGATCATCCTGGCACTGAAGGGGCCGCTGAACTGGATCCTGCTCGGCATCGGCGTGATCGACAAGCCGGTGCGCTGGATCGTGGGCTACGACGGCGTCGTGGTGGGCCTGGTCTATACCTATGTCCTGTTCATGCTGTTTCCGCTCTACAATGCCGTCTCGTCGCTGGATACCAACCAGATCGAGGCGGCCGAGGATCTGGGCGCGCCATGGTGGAAGATCCACTGGCGCATCGTCATGCCACATGCCAAGCCCGGCATCGCCTCGGGGTCGGTCATGGTGTTCATGCTGTCGGCAGGTTCGCTGCTGGTGCCCTCGATCCTGGGATCGACCACCTCGCAATGGTTCACCCAGACCATCGACCAGTGGTTCAAGGACGCGCTCGACTGGAACACCGCCTCGGCCTATGCCTTCCTGCTTCTGGTGCTCTGTACCGTCTTCGTGACCGTCGCGATGAAGCTGTTCAAGGTCCGGCTCTCGGACATCGCGAAATAGGGGCGCGCCATGCACAGGTTCCGACTGACGCTCCTGAATACCTACACCGGGCTGTTTCTGCTCTACATGCTGGCGCCGCTGGCCGTCATGTCCGGCGCGGCCTTCAACGACAACAAGCTGCCCTCGATCGTGCCCTGGAAGGGCTGGACGACCCGCTGGTTCATCGAGATGATCGAGGACGAGCGCATGATGATCGCCTTCGCCAACACGCTCTGGGTGGCGGCGGCGGTGGCGCTGATCTCGGTCGTCATCGGCACCGCCGCGGCGATCCTGATCAATTCCGTCTCCGGCCGGCTGCGGACTGCGCTTTATGGCATGATGATCTCGACCATCCTGATCCCGGGCGTGGTGATCGGCATTTCCACCATGATCCTGTGGACCAAGATGGGCAATGCGCTGGGGACCGAGTTCTTCCTGTTCCGCGCCGGGCTGCATCTGAGCGTGCTGGGCCAGGTCAGCTATATCGCCGCCATGGTGATGCTGCTGGTGCTGGCGCGGCTGCAGAGCTTCGATCCGGGGCTGGAGGAGGCTGCGCTCGATCTTGGCGCCAGTCATGCCCAGGTGATGCGCCGCATCCTCTTGCCGCATCTCTATCCGGCGATCGGGGCCGGGGCGGCGGTGGCCTTCTTCCAGTCGATCGAGAACTTCAACGTGACGCAGTTCACCCGCGGCGGTGCCGATACGTTGACGGTCTATGTCTTCTCGAAGGTGCGCTCGGGGATCACGCCCACGATCAACGCGCTGGCCTTCCTGCTGATCTGCGTCACGCTGGTGCTGGCGGTGATCTATGAGGCGAACCGCCGCAGAAGGGTGCGGATCGAGGCTGCCCGCCTGGACGAGGCGCGCCGTGCCGAGGAGGAGATGGCCGAACTGATCGGCAGGGGCTGAGTGCCGGCTGGTGGCCCGCCAAGCCGCCGCACATTCGGGGGGCCAGCCCGCCAAGCCGCCGCACATTCGGGGGGCCAGCCCCCCGAGCCCCCCGGGGTATTTCGGTCAAGAGGAAGGTGAAGGGCGGCGTGACCGAGGTTGCGCCCGGTGCATGCGGGCGCTGGATCGGGGAGCCGTCGCATCGTGGCATGCGCGGCGGGCCGGTCCGGCCGAGTCCGCTGTTTCGCGGCGGCAGGGATCCGGTGTTTGCCGGGGGTGTCATCGTCGCCCCGTGGGGCAGGGCGGGGGCTGCTGGCGCCCTTGCGGCCGAGGCCTGGCGCGCGCGGCTGGGCCGGCGGGGCCGCGGCAGTGGTGCGGTATCAGGGTTTTCGCGCGGCCAGATGGGTCGGGCAATGTTCGCCGGTTTCGAGGACGGGGATCATCCGCTGCCAGATCGCGATATTATGGTCGACGAAGGCTTGGCCCAGCCGCGCCGCGGCCATCCGGCCGGTCTCGCCCTGCAGCCGTGCCAGTTCCGCCCGTGCCTCCTGCAGATACCAGGCATTGCGCGACCGGATCGTCAGATCGGCAAAGCCCGCCGCGACCATGGCGGCGCGGTAGTGCGCCGGGGTTGCCATGCCGAAATCCAGCCCCTCGGCGGCGATATATTCGGCCATCGCCGGCGAGATCGCATCGGTTCCGATCAGCCAGTCCGAGGCGAGAAACCAGCCGCCCGGTTTCAGCACCCGGAAGACCTCGGCCATCAGCGCGGTCTTGTCGGGGATATGGACGATGGAATCCTTGGAAAACACCACGTCGAACGTGCCGGGCGGAAAGGGCAGCGGGCCGGGCGCGGCCTTCAGGCAGCCGATCCGCCCGGCAAGGCCGTCGCGCGCCACCAGCGCGCGGGCGCGGGCCAGAACCGGATCCTCGACGTCCAGCCCGCAGACATAGCCGGCGCCATGGGCCCGCACCAGCGCCAGGTCGATGCCGCCGGCGCCGCAGCCGATGTCGAGCAGCGATTTTCCGGCGATGTCGTGGCCTTCGAGGATCCGCGCCACCTCGGCCGGGCCACCGGGCGACAGGAAACCCTCGCCCCAGAGGGTTTCCAACATGGCGATCAGCCGGGCGGGATAATGGTCGCCGCCGCTCACATCACCGCGCCGATCTGCCAGGGTACGAATTCCGCGCCGCCGAAGCCCAGATCCTCGGATTTCGTGCGCGCGCCCGACGCGACGGCGATGATCCGGTCGAGAATTTCGGCGCCCTTGTCGGCAATCGACACGCCATCGAGGATATCGCCGCAGTTCACATCCATGTCCCCGGTCATCCGGGCATAGACCTCGGAATTGGTGGCCAGCTTGATGCAGGGGCTGGGCTTGTAGCCGGAGACCGAGCCGCGGCCGGTGGTGAAGACGATCAGCGTTGCGCCCGAGGCGATCTGGCCCGTCACCGAACAGGGGTCGTAGCCCGGGCTGTCCATGTAGACGAAGCCCGGGGTGGTGATGGCCTCGCCAAACCGATAGACGCCGGCCAGGGGCGCGGTGCCGCCCTTGGCCACGGCGCCGAGCGATTTCTCCAGAATGGTCGTCAGCCCGCCGCGCTTGTTGCCGGGCGAGGGGTTGTTGTCCATCTCGCCCCCGTTTCTTGCGGTGTAATCCTCCCACCAGCGGATGCGCTCCAGCAGTGTTTCCGCCACCTCGGGCGAGACCGCGCGGCGGGTCAACAGGTGCTCGGCACCATAGATTTCCGGGGTTTCCGACAGGATGGTGGTGCCGCCCATGGCGACGAGCATGTCGCTGGCCGTCCCCAGCGCGGGATTCGCCGTGATACCGGAATAGCCGTCGGACCCGCCGCATTGCAGGCCGACGACCAGTTTCGACACCGGCGCGGGCCTGCGCGGGATGCGGGCTGCGACTGCGGCCATCTCGCGCAGCGTCCCGAGCGCCCGGTCGATGGTGGCGCGCGTGCCGCCTTCGTCCTGGATGGTCATGTAGCGGAAATTGCCGTCGGGGCGCAGCCGTCCCTGGCCCACCAGATCGGGCACCTGCATCACCTCGCAGCCAAGGCCGACCAGGAGGATGCCGCCGAAATTCGGGTTGCGGGCATAGCCCTTCAGCGTGCGCATCAGCGTGCGGTAGCCCTCGTTGGTGCCAGACATGCCGCAGCCGGTCTGGTGGACGATGGCAACGATGCCGTCGATGCCGGGCAGGGCGGACAGCACCGGATCGCGCTCTGCCGCCTCGGCGATGAAACGCGCGACCGATCCCGAGCAATTCACCGAGGTCAGGATGCCCAGGTAGTTGCGGGTGCCCACGCTGCCATCGGCGCGGGCATAGCCCAGAAATTCGCGGGGGGGCAGGGCGGGCAGCGGGCGGCAGTCGCGGCCAGGGGCGTAATCGCCGGAATGCGCGCCCATGCCAAGGTTGTGGCTGTGGACATGGGCGAAGGCGGGGATGTCCTCGGTTGCCTGGCCGATGATCTGGCCGTAGCGGATCACCCGTTCGCCGCGGCCGATGGCGCGGCTGGCGATCTTGTGCCCGCGCGGCACCGATGCGGGCAGTGCGCCGCCCAGGCCGGCGGGCGCCGTCCCGGCCCGCAGGTTGGAGAGCGCGATGACAACGTTGTCGGCGTCGTTCAGGCGGATGATTCCCTCGGCCATGTCTTCGCTCCGCATCTCTGTCGCGGTCCGTCCGGCAGTTGACAGTCCGGGTGCACCCGCTAACATGTTAGCATGCTACAACCTGAAACCACGGATCGACAAGACCTCCCCGCCGAGCGTCGGCTTCTGCCGCTCGACAGGTTTCAGGGCTCGCTCGGGCAACGGGTCTATCAGACGCTGCGCCATGCGATCCTGTCGCTGAGCTATCGTCCCGGCCAGATCCTGCGCAAGCCGGAAATCTGTGCGGCCCTGGGCGTGTCGCGAAGCCCGGTGGCCGATGCGGTGGCGCGGCTGGCCGGCGAGGGGCTGGTCGATGTGGTGCCGCAGGCCGGCACCTATGTCGCGCGCTTCTGCATGAGCGAGATCCGCGAGGGCGCCTTTGTCCGCGAGGCCATCGAACTGGCCGCGGTGGAGCGGGTGGCCCAGACCATTACCGAAGAGCAGTTGCAGCAGTTGCGCCGCAACCTGGCGGTGCAGGCCGCGCTGGTGGCCGGCGGCGATCATGCCGGGTTTCACCTGGCCGATGCCGAAATGCACGAGATGATCCTGTCCTTCACCGGCTTTCGGCGGCTGGCGCAGGTTTCCGAGACCGCCTGGCTGCATGTGAACCGGGCGCGGCAACTGGTGCTGCCGGTGCCGGGCCGGGTGGCCCGGACGCTGGACGAGCATCGCGCGATCCTGGCTGCGCTGGAAGCCCGCGATCCGCCGCGCGCGCGTGCGGCGGTGCGGCTGCACCTGGGCCAGCTGATCCGGCATCTGGAACCTCTCGAACGCCAGCGACCCGAACTGTTCGACCCGTGATTTCCACCCCGAAGGGAGGACCGCATGATCCCGAACCGCCCGCGCTATGCCGCGCGGCTGAACGGCTTCA
>JACSRN010000137.1 GCA_014879735.1 Paracoccaceae bacterium | reverse complement strand
ATGTGATTGCTCACTTACTAGGTACTTTATGCGAAAATCCGCGGAATTGCGCAAGGCCGAAATCGTCGCGGCCGTCCTCGACCTGGCCGACCAGATCGGACCGGACCGGGTGACGACAGGCGCTGCGGCGTCGGCGGTGGGCGTAAGTCAGGCTGCCCTGTTCCGGCATTTCCCGACAAAGGCCGCGATGTGGCTTGCCGTGGCGGATCATGTGGCCGGGGAACTGGCTATGGAATGGCAGCGGGCACTGGCTGGGACTGATAACCCCCTCGACCGGGTCACAGCGCTCATGGCCGCGCAACTGGGACAGATTGCAGCCACACCGACGCTGCCCATGCTGCTGTTCTCGCGCGAGCTGAATGTCGGCAATGAGGATCTGCGCGCGGCCTTTCGAGGCCTGTTGATGAAGTTTCAGGCGCTGATTGTAGCCGAACTGGCTCGCGGTCAGGACGGCGGCTGCCTGCGCCGCGAAGTCGCCCCGGAGGATGCCGCCGTTCTGCTGACGTCGCTGGTGCAGGGCATGGCGATCCGCTGGTCGCTCGGGGCGCGCAACTTCTCGCTGATCGGGGAAGGAAAGCGGCTCCTTGAAGTACAACTTCGGCTTTTGACCGTGAAGGAAGATTAGGCCATGCGGCGTCGGTGGATGTTCGGTGCAGCGGCAGTGGTTCTCTTGTTCGGCGTGGGTGTGCTGTTCCTCACCGAGCGGCCGCTCACGGTCAACGTGGTGCAGGCCGAGCAGGATGTGGCCCTGCGCATCTACGGCCTCGGTTCGGTCGAGGCGCGGATTCTCAGCCGGGTGGGATTCGAGGTCGGGGCTGCCCTGACCGGGCTGGCCGCCGACGTCGGGGACCGGGTAGTCAGGGGGCAGGAACTGGCGACCCTCGATCCAGCCGAGCAGGAAGCGCGCACCGCCCGCGCCCGCGCCGCGGTCGAGGCCAATGTCGCCGCCCTCGCCCGCGCCGAGGCAACGGTGGCGCGTGCCAGTACCGTTCTGGCGCAGCGCCAGGCGGCAAATCAGCGTCAGCAGGGATTGGCGCAGCGCGATGTGACCTCGATCCAGCGCGCCGAGGAAGCGCAGCGCGACGAGGATGTGGCCCGTGCCGATCTTGCGGTTGCCGAGGCGGATGTGGCAGTGATCCGTGCTCAGGGCGCGGACGCTGCGGCAGCCCTGCAACAGGAGAATGTCCTTCTCGCCCGTCATCGGCTGAGCGCACCCTATGACGCGGTGATCGTCACGCGCCATGCCGAAGCGGGAACGGTGGTACGGGCCGGCGATCCGATCTTCACCCTGATCGCCCCGGAAACCGTCTGGATACAGGCCTATGTCGATGAGGAGCGCGCCGGCCAGCTTGCGCTTGGCCAGCCCGGCACGATCCGGCTGCGCTCGCAGCCGCAGGCTGAGTTCCAAGGCAGTATCGCCCGCATCGGGCTTGAAAGCGACCGGGTGAATGAGGAACGCCGAATCTGGCTGACCTGCACAGACTGCCCCCAGCCGCTGTATCTCGGCGAGCAGGCCGAGGTGCGCATCACCACCGGCAACCGCAACAGTGCGCTGATGGTGCCGGAGGTGGCGATCACCGGTTTCGACGGGCATCGCGGCCGGGTCTGGCTGGTGCGGGACGGACAGCTGGAGCAGGTCGAACTGTCCTTCGGCGCGCGCGACGATCGGGGCCGGGTCGAAGTCACGGGCAGCCTGCCGGACGATGCCGCCATCGTCGCCCGGATACCGCAAGGCGCGACCGAGGGGCGGCGGGCGCGGACCAGGACCACGCCATGAACCTTGCCCTCAAGGATATACGCCACGGACTGTTCCGCTTCGTCCTCACCTGTTTCGGGCTGGGGCTCTTGATGACAGTCGTGCTGTCGATGATCGGCATCTATAACGGCCTTGTCGCCGATGCGCTGGCGGTGGTGAAGGCGCCGGCAGCAGATGTCTGGGTGGTCGAGAGCGGCACTAAAGGGCCGTTCGCCGAAGCCTCGAACATCCCGCTGACCACGCGCGACGCCGTGGCGCGGATGCCCGGCGTGACTGAGGCCGGCGCGATCAATTTCCAGAACATCGAGGCTGCCCATGCCGGCGCTTCGCTGCGGCTCTACGTCATCGGCTACGAACCGGGACATCCCGGCGGCCCGCAGCGCATCGCCGAGGGGCGCGGCATCGGTACAAGCCATTTCGAACTGGTGGCAGACCGCAAGACTGGTCTTCTGACCGGCGAGACGATCCGTCTCGGACGCAACCGCTTCATCGTGGTCGGGCTGGTCGAAGGGGCAATGAACGCGGGCGGCGATCC
>JACSRN010000043.1 GCA_014879735.1 Paracoccaceae bacterium | reverse complement strand
CATCGTGTCATCGCCGGTGCCGCCATCCAGCGTATCGTTGCCCGCCGCGCCATAGATCGTGTCATTGCCTGCGCCGGCCCGAATCTCATCATCTCCCGTGGTGACGCTCGTAACCTCGGTCGCGCCCGGCGGGGGGACCAGCCCGTCCCCGGCGCGATGAATGAAATCGTTGTTCGCACTCCCGTTGACGACAGGCATCGCTGCTACCTCCGATATATATATGAACTTAAAATTGCGTGGCAGACCGAGGTCATGCAAAAAAGCATATCCCAGATCAAAGTTAATGCAACCGTCCCGGACTAAGCGCCATGCCCGACGGCGCAACAGAACCACCACTTCGGAATCGACCGGAATCGTCACAACAGATATCGGCGCACGCGAATGATTGCAGATGACCGGGCAGAAGGCGTCTGGCCCGGATGCCGTGGGCACCGCCGGACCCGAATACCGTTTCCCGACCGCACTAACGGAAAGCAGGCCGGGAAAACCCGGCCTGCTTCCTGTCTTTGACACCTCTGGCAAGCGTCAGGCAAAGAGCGCCGAGACACGTTCGTCCTCGTCCTTGCGTGACGGCGACAGCATCGACACCACGACCAGAACCACCGTGTTGCAGATGAGGCCGACGACGCCGGAGGTCAGGCCGCCAAGGGCCGGGATCGACACCGGGTAGAGGAACTGCAGCGTCACGGCGACGACGATGCCCACGATCATGCCCAGCGCCGCAGCAGCGGCATTGGGCCTGCGCCACAGGATGCCGAGATAGAGCGACGGCGCCAGTTGCACGATGCCCTGATAGGCCGCCAGCGCCAGTGTCAGGAGGCCGGCCGTCATGCTGACCGTCAGGACCGCGCCGATGATCGCAAGCACGGTCGTCACGGCAATGATGATCCGCGCGGTACGGGTGATGGCGTGGTCGCTGCCACCCTTGACATGAAAGATGTCCTGCGCGGCATGCACGCCGATTGCCTGGGTCAGCGCGTTGATGTTGCCCACGGTCGCCGCGAGAACGCAGATCCCGGCCAGAGAGAGGACCACCGGCCCGCCGTGGCTGGCAAGCAGGAACCAGACCTGATCCGGCGCGGCCGCGACATCTGTCATGGAGCCGGCCAGCATCGCCGCCGTCAGCATGACTGCAAGGAAAAGGAACATCAGCGGCGCCGCCTTGAAGGCCGAGTTTTTCACCGTCTGCGCGCTTTTTGCCGTGAAGAGCCGCACGAAGATGTCCGGCCAGCACCAGGAGCCCAGCGCGCCGGTCAGCACGATGGAGAAGTAGTAGAACGGGCCGAGATCGCTGCCAAAGCTGGGAAGCATGGCGAAGTTTTCCGAGAGCTTGTCAAAGCCATGGTCGCTGTTGATCAGCATGACGATGAAGGCCACCGACAGCAGTCCGCCAAGGCCATAGGCGATGATGCCCTGCACCATGTCGGAAATGACGATCCCACGCATGCCCATGCGCACGGTCCAGATCTGACGGATGGCAAGGACCGCGATGCCGACAAAGACGGCGACTTCTGGCGAAATCCGGCCGAAGGACAGGAAGGAGAAGACCAGGCCCAGCGACTGGAAGCCGAGGACCAGCCAGGGGAAGATCGAGACGACACCGATGATCGCCGCGATCACCCTGACCAGATCGGAGTTGTAGCGCTTGCCGACAAAGTCCGACTGGGTCTTCAGGTTGTGGCGCTTGCCCCAGTCAAAGACCCGGTCGGCCAGATAATACATGAACAGCACCGCCAGAAGGGAATAGGACAGGACATAATATCCGATGACCCCGGCCGCAGCCGTCCATCCGGCGAAGGCGATGAAGATGGTTCCGGGCAGCCAGGTATTCAGGAAGGCCATGGTTTGATACCACGACCCGAAGGACCGCCCGGCGACGGCGAATTCGGAAAAGTCGTCGCTGGCCTTGTGCGTGCGTTCCATGACGTAGATCACCAGCACGAAGAAGGCCAGGATCATGCCGTAACCGATAAGGAAATCCATCTCACTCCTCCGTGCCGCTGGCGTCGAGCGAACGCAGGACGACCATCGACAGGACCAGGATCAGGCCGCTGCCGAGGAAGAAGGTCAGGGCCATGGGCATCGAGCCCTTGGCCATGCCCAGATGGATCGGCGGAAACAGCATGATCAGCAGGTTGGCGATCAGGATTCCTGTGGCGATGGTCTTGCTCTTTTTTTGTTGCATGTTTTCCTCCCGTTGGGTCCGCGGTCTCGCTGTCAGCGGATATGCCGGACAATCGCGGCGGATTGCGCGATCATCTCGGCCTGGTGCGGCTGCAATTCCTGCATGCCGTAACCGCTGAGTATCTCGAAGAACGGATCCTTGACGCCGGTATCGATGCCGGTCAGCGCCTCGACCACCGCGATGCCGCAGAAGGGGGTATAGGCCGGGGAATAGCCACCTTCGTGCATGATCAGCAGCCGCCCGTTGCACAGCTTCTCGGCCATGGCCATCATCCGCAGCGTCATCGCGCGATAGGTGCCGCTATGGGCCATGTTGCGACCGAGGGGATCCACCGCGCCGGCATCGAACCCCGACAGAACAAAGATCATGTCTGGCTTGAAGGCCTCGAGTGCCGGCACCACCACGGTTTCCATCGCATGCAGATAGGCGCCATGCCCCGAGCCGGGCGGAAGCGGCATGTTGATGTTGTAGCCGTAACCATCGCCTTCGCCGGCCTCTTCGACAAAGCCCGAGTCCTGCGGATAGTTCTTGTACTGGTGCATCGACATGACCAGCGTCGTCGGATCCTTGTAGAAGGCCTTCTGGGCCCCGTTGCCATGATGGACATCCCAGTCCAGCATCGCGATCTTCATGGCGCCAAATTCCTTGCGCAGGTTCATGGCCGCAAGGACGGCATTGCCGAAAATGCAGAACCCGCGACCAATGTCCGCTTCGGCGTGGTGGCCCGGCGGGCGGTTGAGGACATAGGCATTGTCGATCTCACCGCGCAGGATGGCGCGTCCTGCCACCAGGGGGCCTGCCGCCGACAGGGCGGCGATCTCGTATCCGCCCTTGCCGAAGGGGGTCAGTTCGCCGGCGTCCCCGCCGCCGTTGTCGCTCATCTCCTTGATCCGCGCCATGTAGTCGCGCGTGTGGAACAAGGCGATCTGCTCATCCGTCAAGGCTTCGAAGTCGTCGATGATCCGCAGGTGCTTCTTGATGCCGCTGACCGAGAACAGGCCGTCGATGCGCCGCTTGCTGTCAGAGCTTTCGGCATGTCGCATGTCGGGCTGCACAAAGCCGCCGGCCGGCGCGTAGTTCGCCGCGATCCCGGTGTTGTGCCACATGTACTCTTCCCGAAAAACATATCCTGTCCGCATGTCCCTGCTCCCAGTATTGCTGAAGATCGGGACATGTTATGGTCCCGGCAATCTGGTGAAACGCCCATGTGGACCCCTACAAATGCAGGGTAAATACCCTCAGGACCTTGACCGTTTCAGTGCCGTGCTTCTGGATCTGCACAAGCTGCCGCAGCAGGTTGAGTTTGCACAGTTTCAGAACGCGGCGCTGACGCTTCTGGCACGGTCTGTTCCCTTCGACTCTGCCTGGTGGGGGCTGGTTTCGGGGCTGACCATCCACACGGAGGCCCGGTTCAACCTGCCCGACCGCTACCCGGAAGCCTGGGAGAGGATCAAGGGCAGTGACCCCATCGCGGCTGCAAGTGCGGCGGCCCCGTTCGTCACCGCCTGTTTCAATGCCGATGATCTGGCACCCTTTCCCGTCGTGCAAGAGACGCTGGGGGCCTTTGGCATTCGGCATGTCCTGTGCACCCAGACCAGCGAGCCCGCCCTTGGTCTCTTTGCCTTCATCTCGCTTTATCGCAACGGCTTGCCCTTCACCCAGTCCGAGCGGTGCTTCAAGCAGGCGGTCATGCCACATATGATCCACACCCTGCATCTGAACTGGCGCAAGCATCTGGAAACCGCGCAGTTCGCGACGGCGGGCAACAACCAGGTCTCCGCGGATGCCATTACCGACACATCCGGCCTGATCCTGTCGCCAGAGGCGCTGTTTGGCCGGTTCATCACGGTGGAATGGCCGCGCTGGAAGGGCCCGCTTCTGCCCGATGACCTGCGGCCCAACCTGAAGAGCAAGCGGGACTATCGCGGCCGCAAGATCAGGCTGTCGTTCAGGGACGTATCCGGATTGGTGCTGGTGCGGGCGGTCGAGCGTCGCCTGCTGTCCGAACTGACGGATCGGGAAATGAAGGTGGCCGAGCTTTATGCGGCGGGCGAGACGCACAAGCTGATCGCGCAGCGGCTGGGGATCACGCCGAACACCGCCCGGCACTACATCCGCACGATCTTCAACAAGCTGCAGGTCAGCAACAAGGCCGAACTCACGCGGCTGCTGTACAGCGTCGGCAGTTTGGGCGCCGAGCGCGATACCACCCGGCTGCAGGCCTGAACCCCGCAATGGCCGCGCGTCCCTGCCGTGAATGCCCGGAATGTGCATGGCTGGCGCCGGCCGGTGCGACACCGCGGCAGATCGGGCGGTTCCACCCTCAATATCCGATCTGTTCGAGCAGCGGCAACATGAGCGAAAACAGCTCTGCCTGACTGGAGATGTTGCAGCGCTTGTACAGTTGTTTGCGGAACACTTTCACCGTCTGGCTGCTGAGCCCGAGCCTGAGGCCGATCGAGACCGAGGAATGGCCGCGCAGGATGTGAAGGGCAACTTCAGACTGCCGCGGGCTAAGCTGGATGCCATGGGCCAGGACCATGCTCTTTGCCAACTTGCCGGGCAGATCCTTTTCCCAGTTGACCTGCCTTGGCTCGCCCAGAAGCGAGGCCCAGTTGCGGTTCATCAGGGCGCGAAGAACCGGCGACATGCCGCGCAACGTCGCCAGTTCACCGGCCGAAAACTGGCGCCCCGAGGCCGCGTCCCGGCCGACGCAAAGATGAACGCTGGTGCCCGTCGACGGGTAGGTCACAAAGGCAACCTCATCGATGACCGTGGTGCGGTGGTAGTAGCGCAGGAAATATTCGCTGCGCTGAAACTGGTCGGGCGCCACGTCGCGCAGCCGGTGACAACCGGCCGGGGCGGATTCGTCGAAAAGCGAGAAGAACGGATCCACCAGATACGCGCCTGAAACATAGTCGGTTTCCAGACGGGCATGAACCTCCGGCATCTTTGCATTCGCATAAAGAACCTTCGGCCTGCGGTTGGAAAAATAGGCCAGAATCGTCACGTTATCAATGGGAAGGCAGGCCGAAACCCATTGGTCCAGCAGTGTTTCAAACCCTTCGCCCTGAAGTTCCTCAATCAGGGCGCCAAGCAGGGGGGCGCCACGGATTGTGCTGGTCATGCCGATACCTCCTTGGTGGTATATACCCTCTGATCTGGCGCTGCCTACAATCTTTACCAGTCTGAGGGGTAGCGAAATGGCCGACGCCGGCACAGCGATCAGCATCGACAGGGTAGTCAAGCGCTACGGCAGTTTCACCGCGCTGCACGGCATCACCCTGGAAGTGGGCGCAGATGAGTTCTTCACACTGCTTGGCCCGTCGGGCTGCGGCAAGACCACGCTTCTGCGCGCCATCGCCGGTTTCGACGATGTGACCGAGGGTGAGATCCGGCTTTACGGCCAGAACATCGCCAACCTGCCGCCGCACAAACGGCCGGTGAACACCGTCTTTCAACACTACGCGCTTTTCCCCCACATGACAGTGACCGAAAACATCATGTTCGGCGCCCTGCGCCTGGGGTGGAGCCGGTCGGACGCCGAGGCCCGGGCGCGCGAGGTTCTGTCCCTTGTCCGCCTTGACAGCTTTGCCGACCGCAAGCCGGGCCAGCTTTCCGGCGGCCAGCAGCAGCGCGTCGCCCTGGCCCGCGCCTTGGCGCCGCGGCCAAAGGTCCTGTTGCTCGACGAACCGCTTTCGGCGCTGGACCTCAAGCTGCGCCAGGCCGTTCGCGCCGAGCTGAAATCGCTGCAACGCGAAACCGGCATCGCCTTTGTCTTCGTCACCCATGATCAGGAAGAGGCGCTGACAATGTCCGACCGGATCGCGGTCATGTCGGCGGGTCGGGTGCAGCAGGTGGGAACCCCGCGCGAGATCTACGAGGCGCCGACGAACCGTTTCGTCGCCGATTTCATCGGCGAGACGAACCTGATCGAGGTCGAGGTAAAGCGCGTCTCGGACGGCCGCGCCGAGGTCGTCCTGCCGGGCGGGCACATCACCCAATGTGCGGCCGCCTCGCAATCACATGCCGGCACGGGGCATATCTCGCTGCGCCCCGAGCGACTGACATTGTGCCCGGCCGAGGCGGGCGATCTCGGCGCGCGGGTCGAAAGCCTGATCTATCTTGGCACCGATATCCAGGTCTGGGCCAGATTGCCCGACAACGAACGCCTGATCCTCCGCGTCCAGAATGCCGGCAGCATCGCGCTGCCCGCCGTCGGACAGGAGATCGGCATCAAGATAGAGGCGGACGCTGCGCGTCTGCTGGTGGACTGATGGCTGCGGCAGCGCCGGGCGGCGCCTCTACCAGTTCGCGCATCTACCGGGGCAACGTGCTTCGGCTGATCGGCCCGAGCTGGGTCATCATCGGCATCTTCCTCTTGATCCCGGTCATCCTGACGGTGGTCTATTCCTTCCTGACCAAGGAATTCCGCGGCGGGGTGCAATGGACACCGACGCTGGCGGCCTATGATCAGTTCTTCTTCGACCGCGGGCTTTTCGGCGACGAACCGCCACGGATCGAATGGACCTATCTCGGCATCTTCTGGCGTTCGGTCTGGCAGGCCGCCTCGGCGACACTGCTCTGCCTCGTGATCGGCTTTCCCACGGCCTGGTTCATTGCCACCCGCGATCCCCGCCAACGCGCCACCTGGCTGTTCATGATCACCATACCCTACTGGGTCAACCTGCTGATCCGGACAGTCTCGATGAAGTTCCTGATCCGCGACGAAGGGCCGTTGAACAGTCTGCTGATGTGGACTGGGATCACCGACGCGCCGCTGGGGCTCATCAACACCAATTTCGCGGTGCAGCTCGGTCTCTTCTACAGCTATCTGCCCTTCATGGTGCTGCCGATCTATGCGGCGGTCGAGAGATACGACTTCTCGCTCTCGGAAGCGGCAGCCGACCTCTATTCCGGCATGTGGACGACGCTGCGGCTCGTCATCCTGCCGACCGTACGGCCGGGGATCATCGCGGGCTGCATTCTCGTCTTCATTCCCTCGCTCGGGGCCTTTCTCGCCCCCGACCTTCTCGGTGGCGCGAAGACATTCATGATCGGCTCACTCATCGAGGAGCAGTTCAAGGGTGCTGCCGGAAACTGGCCCTTCGGCTCTGCGGTGGCCACGATCCTGATGACGATCATCATGGCCGTTCTGCTGGTCTACGCCCGTGCGCAGGGCAAGGAGAGCAAGTGATGGCACTCAAGATCGATCTGCGGCGTTTCCCGGGCTTCTTCCCGATCGCGCTTCTGTGCCTGGTCGTGCTCTACGCTCCGCTGGTGGTGGTTTCCGTCTACAGCTTCAACGCATCCGCCTCGATCACCCGGTGGGAAGGGTTTTCCCTTGCCTGGTATGTCGATGTCTTCACCGGCCCGGAATCGCCGAAGTTCCGGCAGGCGGCGATCAACTCGCTGATCATCGCGGTGCTGGCGGCGGCGGGGGCCACCCTGATCGCCATCGCAGCCGCAGTGGCGATGTTCCGGACCGGCCGGTTCAAGGGCCGGACCCTGTCTTTCGCGCTGATCAACCTGCCGCTCATGGTGCCCGAAATCGTCACGGCGGTGGCCAGCCTGATCTTCTTCTCCTCGATCGGCCTGGGCGGCGGCCTGACGACGATCCTGCTGGCGCATATCACCTTCTGCATCCCCTTCGCCTATCTGCCGATTGCGGCGCGGATGCAGGGCCTTTCGGACAGCTACGAGCAGGCGGCGATGGATCTTTACGCCACGCCCTGGCAGGCCTTCCGGCTGGTCCTGCTGCCGCTGCTGCTGCCGGGGGTGATGTCGGGCTATCTTCTGGCCTTCATCATTTCGCTCGATGACTTTCTCATCACCAACTTCGTCAAGGGTGCCGGCATCGAAACCCTTCCGACCGCGATCTTCGGCGCGGTGAAACAGGGCATCCGGCCCAACATCATGGCGATCTCCACACTGATGCTCGTGGTCTCGGTCATCTTTGTCACGCTGTCCTGGTGGGCCGGCCGAAGTGGCAAATCAAAGGCCTGATAAAAAACCAACAACTGGGAGGAACCAATGAGAACACTGCTTGCAACCACCGTCCTGTCTGCGCTGATCGCCACCTCGGCCCAGGCGCAGGAAGAACTGAAGCTGTATAACTGGTTCGAGTACATGCCGGCCGAACTTCTGGACAAGTTCACCAGCGAGACGGGCATCAAGGTCGTCATGGACACCCATGATGGCAACGAGGCATTGCTGGCCGCGCTCAAGGCCGGGAAACTGGGACGCTATGACCTGGCCGTCCCCAGCGACTACATGGTCGCCATCCTTGGCCATGAAGGCATGCTCGACACCTTCACCGCCGACGAGATCCCGAACTTCGGCAACATCGAGCCGAAATGGCTCGACGTGCCCTTCGATCCCGGCCGGCACAGTTCGGTGCCCTATCAGTGGGGCACGACCTCGTTCATGGTGAACCGAAAGCTCTATGACGGCCCGATCGACACCACCGACATCATCTTCAACCCACCGGAGACGCTGAAGGGCAAGATCAATGTCCTTGATTCCTCAGGTGAAACTTTGGCGCTTGCCTCGCTGCACCTCGGCATCCCGCAATGCAGCACCGACCGCGAACAGCTCAAGGCGCTGAATGCGCTGGTGCTTGGCGCCAAGCCCGACTGGGCCTCGTTCGGGTCGGATGTGGCCAAGGATGTGCTGGTCTCGGGCGATGCGGCGGCGGGCATGATCTGGTCGGGCTTCGGCGCCAAGGCGCGGGCCGAGAACCCGGATCTGGAATACGCCTATCCCAGGCAGGGCTATATCGTCTGGATGGACAACCTCGTCCTTCTGAAGGACGCGCCCAACCGAAAGGCCGCGCTGGCGTTCATGAACTTCATGCTCGAGCCAGAGAACGCCGGGGCGCTTTCGAACTACGCGCGCTACGCGCCGGGTGTGACGGGCGCCGAGGCCTTCGTCGATGCCGATCTTATGGCGGCGCCGGAAACCAATCCCCCGGCCGACGGCAACGGGGTCTTTGTCGAGACCTGCCCGCAGGACTCGCAGGTTCTCTACGACGCGATCTGGACCAACCTGAAGAAGTAACCCCGCCAATCACCATCCAAGACAGCCGGGTCCGCCCCCCTGGGGCGGTCCCCCGGAGCGATCATGCCGCCGCCCCGCCGCCAACGGGCCCTGAGCGGCCAGGCCAGAGAGGTCACGAGGATCATGAACAAGCGACTTTCCACCGACGAGGTCCTGACTGCGGATGACCACCTCATCCAGTCCTGGGCCGATCTCAATGCGCTGAAACAGTCCAGCGCGCGGACCGTCATCACCTCGGCCAAGGGGATCATGGTCCGCGACAGCGATGGCCGCGACCTGATCGACGGCATCGGCGGGCTCTGGTGCGTCAACGTGGGCCACGGCCGGACCGAGATCATCGACGCGATCCGCGCCCAGCTTGAGACGCTGGATTTCTACTCGACCTTCTACAATTTTACCCATCCCGCTGCGGCGATGCTGGCCAAGCGGCTGGCCGAACTGGCGCCGGGCAGCCTGAACAAGGTCTATTTCGCGAATTCCGGGTCTGTCGCCAACGACACCGCAGTGCGCATGCTGCACCATTACAACAATCGTCTGGGCCGTCCGGAAAAGCGCAAGGTGCTGAGCAGGGTCGGCGCCTATCATGGCACGACCTATCTGGCGATCGCCATGACCACGCCGAGCTATTCCACCGGCTGGTCCACCGCCGAGAACATTGTTCACCATCTGCGCAGCCCGCATCACTGGCGCGAGGGTGACGGGATGACCGAGGCGGAATTCCTCGATGCGCTGATGGAGGACATGCGCCAGTCGATCGAGCGTATCGGGGCCGAGAACATCTGCGCCTTCATCGCCGAGCCGATCATGGGCGCCGGCGGGGTGATCACCGCGCCGGATGGCTATCACCGCAAGGCGCAGGCCATCTGCCGCGACTATGACATCAAGTATATCTCGGACGAGGTCGTCACCTCGTTCGGCCGGCTGGGGCACTGGTTCGCCTCGAAGGATGTCTTCGGTATCGAGCCGGACATCATCACCACCGCCAAGGGCCTGACCTCGGGCTATCAGCCGCTTTCGGCGACGATCATCTCGGATGAGATTCACGAGGTGATTTCCAGCCCCGGCGGGCGGTTCATGCACGGCGTGACCTATTCCGGGCACCCCGCGGCCGCGGCGGCAGGCCTGGCCAACATCGCGCTGATGGAGCGTGACCAGATCCCCGAAACCGTGCGCACCACCGGCAAGACCTTCGAAAGCGCGATGCGCAGCCTTGCTGACCTGGATCTCGTCGGCGAGGTGCGGGGAAGCCATTTCATGATCGGCATGGAGTTCGTCAAGGATCGCGCGACCAAGGCCTCCTTCCCTGACGAGGTCGAGATCGGCCTCAAGGTATCGCGGGCGGCCCAGAAGCGCGGCCTGATCGCGCGGCCACTCGGCAACAGCCTGATCCTCTCGCCGCCGCTCATCTTCACGCCCGAGATCATCGCCAAGACGGAAACGATCCTGCGCGAGAGCATCGAGGCCGTGACCCGCGAGATCTGACAATGCAGAAAGCGAGTGCAAAGCCAATGACTGACACGTTCAAAGCCTTCGTCATAGCGAAGGGCGCCGAAGGCCAGGCTCAGAGCGCATCCTGGCACGAGATGGGGCTGTCGGAACTGATGGACGGGGATGTCACCGTCCGCGTCCGCCACACAACCATGAACTACAAGGACGCCTTGGCGATCACCGGCACAAGCCCCGTCGTGCGCCGCTTCCCCATGGTTCCCGGCATTGATCTGGCGGGCGAGGTGATCGCCTCGGATTCGGCGGAATTCGCGGTCGGAGACGAGGTCATTCTCAACGGCTGGGGTGTCGGAGAGACCCATCTTGGCGGATATGCCGGGATTGCCCGGATACGTTCCGAATGGCTTCTTCACAAGCCAGAGGGGCTTACCGGCGCCCAATGCATGGCAATTGGCACCGCAGGCTACACCGCCGCCCTCTGTGTCCTGCGTTTGCAGGCCCTTGGCGCAAGCCCTGCAGGCGGCCCGGTTCTGGTCACGGGCGCCTCGGGCGGGGTCGGGTCCTTCGCGGTCGCCCTTCTTGCCGCACTCGGGTTCGAGGTTCACGCCTCCACCGGCAAGCGGTCGGAAGGCGCCTATCTGAAAGCACTTGGAGCCAGCCAGATCCTTGATCGTGCCGAGTTTTCCGAAAAGGGCCGGCCGCTGGGCAAGGAGCGCTTTGCGGCGGCTGTCGATTCCGTCGGTGGCCAGACGCTTGCCAATGTGCTCTCCGTGACAAGATACGGCGGGGCCGTCGCCGCCTGCGGGCTGGCGCAGGGCTATGACCTGCCGACCACGGTGATGCCCTTCATCCTGCGCAACGTGACCCTGGCCGGGGTCGATTCCGTCATGGCCGACAAGGCGCATCGCCGCGCCGCCTGGACGCTGCTGACCGAACGCCTCGATCTTGGCCATCTCCAGCAGATCACCGCCGAATTCCGCCCCGACGAGGTTGAGGAGACCGCCCGCGCCCTGCTGGCCGGAAAAATTCGTGGCCGCATGGTGATGAATATCGACTGAGCCCGGCCATCGCGCCGCGATTCCAGCCGACCCCAACTGACCTCATCCGGCCCAGACAAGAAAGAAGGACAACATGAACGGTATCAATCTGGAAGCCCTGTCACAGGCGCGCGCGGCCATCGCCGCCGACCGGCCCGCCGGCATCACCAGCTATGGGCTGGCAATGACCTGGATGGGCGGGGTCCGCATGAAGGCCGAGACGACCGGAATGCAGATCGGCACCGAGCGGATCGCGCGCGATTTCACCTGGCTTGTCGACGAGCCGAACCAGCTTCTCGGCGACGCCAGCGCGCCGACGCCGCAGGAATTTCTGATGTCCGGCGTGGGCGCCTGCATCATGGTCGGCTTTGTCGTCAATGCCGCGGTGAAGGGTGTCGAACTGCGATCGCTGAAACTGCGGATGTCGGGCAGCCTCGATCTTGCCGGCTTCATGAACATCGGCACGGGAACGCAGGTAAAGATGCAGGGCATCGACTACGAGATCGACGCCGATTGCGACGCCGACCCGGCACTATTGCAAGAGATCGCACAGGCCGCAGTCGAGTTCAGCCCCAATGCCATGACGGTCCGCAACGGCATTCCCGTCACCGGCGGCCTGAAGACCGTGGCCTGATACCGATGGCACGCCCGCAGGTTCGCATGGCACCAACCCGGTCAGGCGGAGGACGCTGATGACCATCGAAAGCACGATGCAGCACGGCCAGCTCGGCGTTGCCGCGATCCTGCGCATGGCCCTGCGCCATGGTACCGGCAGTGACGTCATCTCGCAGCGCAAGGGGCGCCGCAGCCGGACCCGCCTCAAATCCTGCGCCGAACGCGCCCTCCGCCTTGGGGCGGCGCTGATGGCACAGGGGCTGCGCCCGGGCGATGTCGTCGCCACCTTCTGCAACGCCGAGACCGAGCATTTCGAGGCCTATCTCGGGGTGCCGGCCCGCGGCATGGTGCTGCATCCCCTGAACCTCAGGATGCATGACAGCGACCTTGCCGATTGCCTGCGCGTGACCGGCGACCGGGTTCTGATCCTGTCGCGGGAACATCTGGCCCGGTTTGCCAGCCTTGCCCCCCATCTGGCCGAAACCGCGCTGGAACTGATCGTGATCACTGGCGAGGGGCCATTGCCGGCCTGCGCGGTTCCGGTCGCGCGCTATGAAACGCTGCTGTCCACTGCCCCGGCAGAGCTGCCCGGCGATCTGCCCGATGTCGCGGAAACGGCGGCGGCGGCGATCTGCCATACCGGCGGAACCACCGGCAAGCCAAAGGCGGTGGTCTATTCGCACCGCTCGATCTGGCTGCAGGCGCTCAGCCTGACGGCGGCCAATTCGGTGGGCCTGTCGCGGCGCGACACGCTTCTGGCCGCGGTGCCGCTTTTTCATGTCAACGGCTGGGGCCTGCCCTTTGCGGCGGTGATGGCGGGTGCCAACCTGATCCTGCCCGGCGCCGTCTTCCGTCCCGACGTGTTGAATGCCTTCATGGACGATTGCGACGTGACCGTTGCCGCCGGCGTTCCAACGATCTGGACCGACCTCATGGAACTGCGCAAGACCGCCGGCGCGCCCAGGTTCAGGACGCTGGCCCGCCTGGCCACCGGCGGCGCCGTGGTGCCTCGCGCCTTGAGCAATGCAATGGCGGAGCAGGGCGTCGAGATCATACAGGCGTGGGGAATGACCGAAACCTCGTCGATGTCGGTGCTGGGCCGGATCGAGCCGGATGCGACGCCGGGCCTGGGCGCGCCGGTTCCGGTCGGCTATCCAATGCCGGGGATCGAGATGCGCGTGGTGGATCCTGATGGCGCGCCCCTGCCGCATGACGGTGCCGCGGCAGGCGAGCTGCAGGTGCGCGGGGCCTGCGTGGCGCGGTGCTATCTCGGCGCAGAGGCGCCCGCGTCCTTTGACGGCGGCTGGTTCCGCACCGGCGATATCGGCCGGATCGACGCGCAGGGCCGCATCCTGCTGACCGACCGGCTGAAGGATGCGATCAAGTCGGGCGGGGAATGGATCGCGGCGCCGGTCCTGGAAGACGCGCTGCGCAGCCTACCCGGCATATCCGACGCCGCCGTCATCGCCATGGAGGATGCGCGGTTCCAGGAACGCCCCCTGGCGGTTCTTGTCTGTGCCGATGGCCGGCTGCCCGACATTGATGATCTGCGGTTGCGACTGAAATCCCTGGTCCCGTCCTGGTGGGTCCCCGACGCTTGGTCGCTGTCCGCAACCTTGCCAAGGACGGGCCTCGGCAAACCCGACAAGGCAGCCCTCAGGGCGCAATACGCCGCCGGAGCCCTTGCCCTGGTTCGCACCGGCGCGCCGCAACACCCGACGAACGACACCCCACATTCGGAGAAGATGAAATGAGCGCCGACCAGCATGCCGAGACGATCCTCGAAACCGATATCAAAGACGGGGTGGCATGGCTGACCCTGAACCGCCCGAAGAAGATCAACGCGCTTTCCGCCGAGCTGGTGGCGGCCGCACGCGCGCAGGTTGCCGCGCTGGAGCGGGACGATGCCGTCAAGGTCATCGTCCTTACCGGAGCCAACCGCAATTTCTCGGTCGGGTATGACATCGCGCAAGAGGTTGAGGTCGGGTTGGCGCGACCCGAGGACTGGCATGCCGCGCTGTCCAACAATGTCGGGCTGTCGATGGCGGTCTGGGCCTCGACCAAGCCCACCATCGCGGCGGTGGATGGCTGGTGTCTTGCCGGGGCCTGCGAGCTTGCGATGGCCTGCGACATGATCATCGCAACCGACCGCGCCAAGTTCGGCGAGCCCGAAATCCGCTTCGGTTCGGGGCCGGTGACGCTGCTGATGCCCTTCGTCCTTGGCCAGAAAAAGACGATGGAGCTTCTCCTGACCGGCGACACGATCGATGCGACCGAGGCCGAGCGCATCGGCATGGTGAACCGCGTGGTCGCACCCGAGGATCTGGAAGATGCCGTCCAGAAACTGGCGCAGAAGATTGCACTGACGCCCCTGGTCACGCTGCGCCTGACCAAGATCGCGCTTACCCGCGCCTATGAGGCGATGGGCCTGCGCAATGCGGTGAATGTCAATCTCGACCTTGCGGCGACGCTGAATGCGGCGCAGGCGCCGGAAAAAACCCAGTTCGTGACGCTGGTCCGTGAGCAGGGCCTGCGCAAGGCGCTCGATTTCCGCGACAGCCGCTATGGTGCGTTGAGCGAATGACGGTGCAGGCCGCCGGATAGTATTGTCTTTGCAGAGGGCAGATGGCTTGCGCCCCCGGGCTTCGGGAAAATCGCCGCCATCCACCCGGAAAACCGAAGATGCCTTTGCCCGGGATGGCAATGGAAAATGCCATCGCTTGCCCGACGGCGCCGGCTGCTGGAACGAATGCTGCCGGCCTAGGACCGGCGCATCGACGGTCTGCTGCGGGCGGTGTCTGGCAGGATGGGTCCCCCTCGGGGGGGGGGCCTTCGGCGATTTCGCGACGCCTGCCCTGGTCGCAACACCGACCGACCAGCAGCTCGCGGCGGCGGCGCATTGATCGAAAACCCGATCCGGCGCCGGCACCGCCACCCCGAAAACTGTATCGCGCCGATTGCCAACCCGTGACGCGCGCTATTCCCCTCCCCAGATCTCCCAAATGGAATGGCACAGCAGCGGGCTGGAAAGCGGACGGTCTGACTTGTGGTCCAAGCTGTCTGGACTACTGCTGCTGTGATTTCCCCCTTCGATCAAGCACCAGTGCGCTCATGGCGACCAGCCCGATTGCGGCGAAGGGCAGGCATGACACAAAGACCCATCGGGCAACCTGCGCGGCGTCTGCGGCCGTCTCAATCGACAGCAGACCCGAGGCATTCGCCACGATCCCGACATAGGCCGCGCCGAGAGCATAGCCGAGCCTCTGTATCGTGGGGATCGCTCCGGAAACGCGCTGAACCTCATCAGCACCGGCAAGCGCCATCGTTCGTCTCAGAATGAATGTCCATGCCAGCCCGAAGCCGCCACCCTCCATGGCCGCGAAGACGGCGATCAGCCAGACAGGGCCGTTGGGAACCGCATGGAGAAAGCCTAGGATGCTGAGGGCCACGACCGTCATGCCAAGGGCGATCATCGGCCGGTCGAACCGCTCGGGCAATCCGCTGACCAGAACGCCCATGATCGTCCAGCCGATGGACGAACAGGCAACGATGTAACCGGCAGTCAGCGCGGATACGCCGTGGATGGCCGTTACCAGGAGCGGCCCGAACGCCGTGATGGCGATGGTCGCAATCGACATGGACAGGATCATGAGGAGCGCCGCACCCGTCGGCCGCCACGGATCGAACGGAGCACGCGGAAGAAGCCTGGTGTCGCCCGCGCGCTCGTCCAGCCAAAGAAAACCGATCAGGCAGGCGAGGCCGGCCGCAACGGAAGGGACCGTTCGCAGGATCGAGACCTCGACGCCGCCAAGGGCGACCAGAACGACGGCAAGGCACAAAAGGGACAAACGCCTGACAGGGAGATCAACGGCGCCGGTCGTGGATCGTGTCACGCCCGCATCGCTTCGCAAGACGACCCAGAGAGCGAATGCGAATGCCTGGCAGGCAAAGAAAACAAAGCCCCAGCGCCAGGTTGCATATTCCACAAAGAAGCCGCCGACCAGCGGCCCGGCGAATGCCGAGATGCCCCAAAGGGTTGAAACGGCCGCCATCGCGCGCGCAATATAGCGGCGCGGGAAGATCAGCCCGACCGCGACGAAGCCCATTGCCACCAGGCCGCCGCCGCCGAGTCCCTGCAGGGCGCGCCCGGTCAGAAGCAACGGCATGGTCGGGCTGACGGCGCTGAGGAGACAGCCGAGCCCGAACAGGGCGGCGGCCATGCTCATCGGTGCGCGCAGGCCGAAGCGCATGGTCAGCAATGCGCTGGCCGCTCCCGCGACGATTGACCCGATCTCGTAGAGTGAGACAGACCAGCCCACCAAAGCGGCGCCGCCGATCTCGGCAACGATTGCAGGCAACATGGTGGCAACGATCAGGCTGTCGGCCGCGTGCAGCCAGACGGCCAGGCAAACCAGCGCCAGGGATGCCGCGTAAGGACTTCCAAGAAATTCCCTCCACGACACGAATGTCTCCGTGTCCTTCCCTGCGTCGCTACCCGTGTCGGCCATGCCCGCCTCCTCTTGACGGAAATACCGCTACGACCTCAACATTAGTTAAGGTCAAGGAGATTGCGAATGGCAAAGAAGATGTTGTCCGTCGGCGAGTTGTCGCGCCGCAGCGGGCTGCCCGTCTCCACGCTGCATTTCTATGAACGCAAGGGGCTGGTCGCCTCCGAAAGGACCTCCGCCAATCATCGGGTCTATCGGCGTGAAATCCTGAGGCGTGTGACCGTGATCAAGATCGCGCAAAGTGCGGGCATCCCGCTTGCCGAGATCGCCGAAGCGCTCGCCCAACTGCCAAGGGACACATCCCCCGAGACACAGGACTGGGAGCGCATCGCCAGAAATTGGCGTGACGACCTCACACGGCGGATCGAGCTTCTCACAGCGCTTCGCGACAAGATGGCGATGTGCATCGGCTGCGGATGCCTGAGCGTGCAACGCTGCCCGCTGGTCAACGCGAATGATCATTTGGCGAAAGACGGCCCCGGCGCCCGGCTGCTCTAGGCACGACTGCTTTGGGAGGGGGATGCAGACTTTGTTGGCGAACTTCGTTCGCTGGTAGAGACTGACAACAGGTTTGCGACAGCATTGTTCGAAGCGCCGCCCGCTCTCAGCGGAATTTCGCCCCAACGCATGAACACCCCTCGCAGGAATGCGGCCCTTGCCCATGTCGGAATGCCTGCCGCCGCGTTCTAAGTTCTTCCGCAGGGCCACTACGGAAGCCGCCTGCCCGCCGGTATCGCAAGGTTTCGGGGGTCTTTTATTCCTTCTTTTCTTGGGCTTTCCGCAGCTTTTCGATTTCTTGTGCGACTTGATGCAAGCCCTTCGTGTTCCATCCGCCGCGAAAGCCGTCTTTCGGTTCGGTCTTGCAAGCTATCTGTTGACGGTTTTTGTCGCCAGGCATCTGTGACCAACTTACCTGAACTTCGAAAATGCCGTCGGGAACATCGCGGGACATAACGCCTTGAAACGGCAGAACTACGCCCGGCGGAAGCAAAGAAATCTCGAATATTGTTTGCGTTTCGTCTTCAGATTTTTGCCGGTTTTCCTGCAGAATCAGCCGCTTCGCCAACAGGCAAAGATTGCCATTTAGGTGGAATTATCCAATAAAATCAATTGGCTTTGGCGGAAGGGGTGGGATTCGAACCCACGGATGCTTGCGCATCGCCGGTTTTCAAGACCGGAGCAATCGACCACTCTGCCACCCTTCCGTCGCCGGTTCCCAGGACCAGACGCCCAAACCGCCGCGGCCATGTCGCCACAGCACCTGTTCGGGACGCGGCCCCGAGCCGCAAGACGACACGCGCCTGAGACTGACTTAGGCCGGGACGGGTGATTCTGAAAGACCACGCCCGCCGTGAAATCCGCCGATCGTGAACACGCACCGGGTCTGTGGCCTTCCCAACCCGATCCAGCCCCTCTATGATCGCGCGCAATCCCGGGGGAACGCCGGGTTCGGGGCAGAACCGTCCGTCGGGGCGGGCAGGAACCAAGCGCGGCAGCAGACCGCGCCGCAGATGAGGGCCGAGGGACATGGGCATGGCAGGCATCGGGGCAACCGTGAGGGTCAGCGCGCGAACGGCCCTGCGCAATCTGGCGTTGGCCGCGGCGGGTGCAGGCCTGCTGGCCGCCTGCGAGCCGGGAGCGGGTCCGCTGGCCGGGCCGCCGGACGCGGAGGCCGCCGCGACACCGCAGAAATCCACCCGGATCGTTGACCGCGACGTCGAGGCGCCCGATGCCTTCCAGGTTACGGACCAGGCGCTGTGGGACGGGCGGCCCTCGCTGGGCGGCGTCTGGGTCGCCTCGCCCGATGCGACCGACCCCGAGCGGGTGATCATGCGCAACCCCGCGAATGGCAAGTTCGTGATCGGCGCATTGTTCAAGCGGGAGCGCGACAATCCCGGCCCGACGCTGCAGATCTCGTCGGATGCGGCCGAAGCACTGGGGCTGCTTGCCGGCCAACCCGGCCGGATCTCGGTCACGGCGCTGCGCCGCGAGGAGGCGCCTGAAACCGCACCCGAGAAGCCGCTTCTTGATACCAACGAAACGCTGGCCGCCGCCGCACCGGGCGCAATCGACGCCGGCGGGGTCGAGACCCGGCCGCTGGAGACACCGGCTGCCGCGGGCAAGCCGGGCGGCACGGCCGAGAAAGAACGGAAATCCGCGACCGAAACTGCGAAAGTGGCGGCCGGCGGGCTGGAGGCGGCAGCCCCCAAGGCGACGGTACCGGCGGGGGAAAAGCCCGCAGCAGCCAGCGGCGGACGCCCGATCCAGATCGGCTTCTTCTCGATCGAGGCCAATGCCCAGCGGGCGAGGGACAAGCTGGCCAAGGCCGGCATCACGGCCGAGATCCGCAAGGAAAGCGCCAAGGGCAAGGATTACTGGACGGTCTTCGCCCGGGGCGACACCGCCACGCTGAAGAAGATCAAGGCTGCCGGTTTTGCCGACGCCTATCTGTTGAAGTAGGAGACCCGATGTTTCGCCACCTGCACCTTGCGCTGATCATCCTGCTGGCCGCCGCCCTGCCGGTGCGGGCCTTCGAGACCCAGGCAACCGCTGCCTGGGTCTATGACATGACCACGCAGACCGTGCTGATGGACAAGAACGGCGACATGCCGGTGCCGCCGGCCTCGATGTCGAAGCTGATGACGATCAACATGCTGTTCGAGGCGCTGCGCGATGGCCGGGTGACGATGGACACCGCCTTTGCCGTCTCGGATCGGGCGGTGCAGATGACGCGGGCCGGCGGCTCGACCATGATGCTGCAGCACAATGACCGGCCGACGGTCCGCGACCTGATCCCGGGCATGGTGGTCAATTCCGGCAATGACGCCTGCGTCGTGGTGGCCGAGGGGCTGGCCGGCACCGAAGACGCCTTTGCCCGGCAGATGACCGAACGTGCCAAGGCCCTGGGCATGACCGCCTCGGTCTTTGCCAATGCCAGCGGCTGGCCCGACCCGAGCCAGCGCATGTCGATGCGCGACCTCGGCCTGCTTGCCAATCGGCTGATTCAGGAGTTTCCCGAATATTATCCGGTGTTTGGTGAAACCGAATACATGTACAAGGAACGCTCGCCCGACAACCGCTTCAACCGCAACCCGTTGCTGAAGATGGGGATCGGCGCCGATGGGCTGAAAACCGGCCATACCAGCGAGGCGGGTTACGGCCTGGTCGGCAGCGCGAAACAGGGCGACCGGCGGGTGATCTTTGCCATCACCGGCCTGACCAGCGACAAGGCCCGCGCCGAAGAGGCCGAGCGCATCATCGCCTGGGCCTTCCGCCAGTTCGCCGAGAAGACCGTGGCCAAGGCCGGTACCCGCGTGGCCGAGGCCGAGGTCTTTCTGGGCGAGGACGAGGTCGTGGGCCTGGCACCGGCCGAGGATCTGACGCTGCTTGTCCCCGCGCTGGTGCAGGAGACGGTGGCGGCCGAAGTCGTCTATACCGGCCCGCTGGTCGCGCCGATCGCCAAGGGCACGCCGGTTGCAACATTGATCATCAAGGTGCCTGGCCTGCCTGATCGCAGCGTTTCCCTGGTGGCGGAAAGCGATGTCGCCAAGGCCGGTTTCTTCCGCCGGATCTCGACGGCGGCCGGCGTGCTCTGGCGCCGCCATGTCGCCGGCGAGGCGCCGGCGACCTGACCGGATGAGCGGCCTGTTTCTCTCCTTCGAAGGTATCGACGGTTCGGGCAAGAGCACGCAGGCGCGTCTCCTGGCCGAGACGCTGCGCGCCAGCGGCCGTGCCGTAACCCTGACACGCGAACCCGGCGGCAGCCCGGGCGCCGAGGAGATCCGCCGGCTGGTGCTGGAAGGCACCGCCGACCGTTGGTCGGCCGAGACGGAGATCCTCCTCTTCACTGCGGCGCGGCGCGATCATCTGGAAAAGACCGTCCGCCCGGCACTCGCCCGGGGCGAAGTGGTGATCTGCGACCGTTTTGCCGACAGCAGCCGGGTGTTCCAGGGCCTGACCCGCGGCGACCTGATCGCCACTGTCGACCGGCTGCATGATCTGATGATCGCCACCGAACCCGATCTCACGCTGCTGATCGATCTCGAGCCTGCGCTCGGCCTTGCCCGCGCGACGGCCCGCGCCGGCAAGGAAATGCGGTTCGAAGACATGGGGCTGGCCTTTCAGGAGAAGGCGCGCGCCGGTTTTCTGGCGCTGGCCCGGCGCTTTCCGGCCCGGTTCCGGGTGATCGATGGCGCCGACGGGCAGGATCGGGTGGCCAGGGCGGTGCTGGCGGCGGTAGCCCCGCTGCTCTGATCGCCAAACCCCGGTCGCCCGCGCCAACATCCCCCTTTCCCCGCGCCCCATGCCATGCGATCTGAACATATGGCCGACGATCTTCCCGAACCCGACCGCACCGCCGGCGCGCCCCACCCGCGCGAGACGCGCAGGCTGTTCGGCCAGGCGCCGGCCGAGACCGAGTTCCTGAGGGCCTTCAACACCGGCCGCCTGCACCATGCCTGGATGCTGACCGGCCCGCGTGGCGTGGGCAAGGCAACGCTGGCCTGGCGCATCGCCCGCTTCCTGTTGACACCGCGCGACAGCGGCGGGCTGTTCGGCGCCCCGGCCGCCCCCGAAACGCTTGACACCGCCGACGACACGACCCTTGCCCACCGCCTGCGCGCGCTGGCCGAACCGCGGTTCCACCTGCTGCGCCGTAGCCCGAACGACAAGGGCACGGCAATGTCGCAGTTCATCTCGGTCGAAGAGACGCGCAAGCTGAAGTCCTTCTTCGCGCTGTCGGCAGCCGACGGCGGCGCCCGGGTGGCGCTGGTCGACAGTCTGGACGAGATGAACACCGCCTCGGCCAATGCGCTGCTGAAACTGCTGGAGGAGCCACCCCCTGCCGCAACGTTCCTCCTGATCGCGCATCAACCGGCGAAACTGCTGCCGACGATCCGCTCGCGTTGCCGGGTGCTGCGTCTGGCGCCGCTGGCAGCCGCACCGCTGGCCGATGCGCTGACCCAGGCCGGCGGCGACATCGACCCCGACCAACGCGGCGCGCTGGCCGAACTCTCCGCCGGATCGGTGGGCGAGGCCTTCCGGTTGACGAACCTGTCCGGCCTCGACACTTACCGCGATCTGGTGGCGCTTCTGGCCACCCTGCCCCGGCTTGACCGCACCCGTGCGCTGGCGCTGTCCGAAACCGCCGGCGCCCGGGGGGCCGAGGATCGCTTCGACCTGACGCTGACCCAGATCGACCAGTTCCTCGCCCGGCTCGCCCGCGCCGCCGCCACGCGGACCACCGCACCCGAGGCGGCACCCGGCGAAGCCGCGCTGTTTGCCCGCCTTGCGCCCGGTCCCGCCGCCGCCCGACCCTGGGCCGATCTTGCACAAAGCCTGACCCTGCGGGCGCGGCGCGGACGGGCGGTAAACCTTGACCCTGCAGCACTTCTCATGGATACCCTGCTCAGGATCGACGCGACGGCGGGCCAGCTCGCCCCCTGACAGGCCATGCTTTCCGTGACCCCCGAACTGACCGACAGCCACTGCCACCTCGACTTTCCCGATTTCGACGGCGAGGTCGATGCGATCATCGCCCGCGCCCGTGCGGCCGGGGTGACGCGGATGGTCCATATCTGCACCAGGTTGCGCAACGAGCCGCTGGCCCGCACCCTGGCCGAGACGCATGAGGGCGTCTTCTACAGCATCGGCCTGCATCCGATGAGCGTGGGCAAGGAAGAGCCGATGACGACGGAGCAGCTGGTCGCGCTTTCACAGCATCCGAAATGCGTGGGCATCGGCGAGACCGGGCTCGATTATCATTACACGCCCGACACGGCCACCGCGCAGCAGATCTCGCTGCGTGCCCATATCCGCGCCGTACAGGAGACCGGGCTGCCGCTGATCATCCACGCCCGCGATGCCGATGCGGATATGGAGGCGATCCTGGCCGAGGGCATGCGCGACGCACCCTATTCCTGCGTCATGCATTGTTTCTCCTCCGGCCCCCGCCTGGCCGAGGCAACGCTGGAAATGGGGTTCTACCTGTCGATGTCGGGAATAGCCGCCTTTCCGAAAAGCGGCGATCTGCGCGCGATCTTCGCCAGCGCGCCGCTCGACCGCATCCTGGTCGAGACCGATAGTCCCTATCTTGCGCCACCGCCATTCCGCGGCCGCCGCAACGAACCCGCGCATGTCGTCCATACCGCCCGCATCGGCGCGCAGGTCTTCGGCATCTCCGAGGCCGAATTCGCCGCAGCGACCCAGGCGAATTTCGATCGGCTGTTCATGCGCGCCGCGCGGGGGGCGTGATGGCACGGCTGCGCTTCACCATCCTGGGCTGCGGCTCCTCTGCCGGCGTGCCGCGGATCGGCGGCCACTGGGGCGACTGCGACCCCGAAAACCCGAAAAACCGCCGCCGCCGCTGCTCGCTTCTGGTCGAACGCGAGGTGGAGACAGGCACCACCCGGGTGCTGGTCGACACCACGCCCGACATGCGCGACCAGTTGCTCGACGCCGGGGTCGGCACGCTCGATGCCGTGCTTTTCACCCATTCCCATGCCGACCATACCCATGGCATCGACGACCTGCGCCAGGTCGTCTTCAACACCCGCCAGCGCCTTGCCGTCTGGGCCGACGGGCCAACGCAGGAGGCGCTGCTCTCGCGGTTCGGCTATGCCTTCGTCCAGCCCGCGGGCAGCCCCTATCCGCCGATCCTCGACCTCTACACCCTCGACGGCCCCGTCACCATCGACGGCGCGGGTGGCGCCATCACCTTCCAGCCGTTCTACGCCGCCCATGGCACGATCGACGCCCTCGGCTTCCGGATCGGCCCGCTGGCCTATCTGCCCGACGCCGTGGCAATCCCCGAGGAAAGCTGGCCGCTTCTCGACGGGCTCGACTGTTTCGTGGTCGATGCCCTGCGCCGCAAACCGCATCCGACCCATGCCCATCTCGCCCTGGCGCTGGAATGGATCGCCCGCGCAAGGCCCGCCCGCGCCATTCTGACCAACATGCATATCGACCTCGACTTCGCCACGCTCGAAGTCGAATTGCCGCCGCACATCCGCCCGGCCTTCGACGGCATGACCGTCAGCTACGACACCCCGTCCTGAGGCGGTGCATCCCGCTGCTTCCTCTTGACGAAAATACCCCACGGGGGTCCGGGGGTGTGAAACCCCCGGCGTTCCGGCAGACAGCAAGGCCCCGGCATGAGCGCGCTTCTCGATGTCATCCTCCCGGTCTTCCTGGTCATCGGCTTCGGCTATGCGGCGGCCCGCGCGCGGCTGTTTCCCGACGGCGCCGTCGACGGGCTGATGCGGTTTGCCCAGACCTTCGCGGTACCCTGCCTGCTGTTTCGCGGCGTGGCGCGGCTCGATCTCTCTGCGGCCTATGACCCGGCGCTGATGATCAGCTTCTACACCGGCGCCTATGTCAGCTTCGGCCTCTGCCTTGCCGGCGCACTCTGGCTCTTTCGCCGACCATTGACCGATGCCATCGCCATCGGCTTTGTCGGGCTGTTCTCGAACTCGCTGCTGCTCGGCCTGCCGATCACCGAGCGCGCCTATGGCCCCGACGCGCTCGCCGGCAATTATGCCATCATCTCGGTTCACTCGCCGCTGCTTTACGCCACCGGCATTGCCCTGATGGAATGGGCGAAAAGCCGCGGCATCGGGCTTTCGGGCGGGCAGTTGGCGCGGCAGATCGCGAAAGCCATCCTCTCGCAGCCGCTTGTCATCGGAATCGCCGCAGGCTTTGCCGTGAACCTGTCGGGGCTGGATTTGCCCGTCGCCGTCTGGTCCGCCATCGACCTGATGGCGCGCGCCGCGATCCCCGCCGCGCTGTTCGGGCTGGGCGGGGTGCTGGTCCGCTACCGCCCGGAGGGCGACCGCGCCACCATCGCGATGATCTGCGCCGGCTCGCTGGTCGTACATCCCGGCATCACCTATGCGCTGGGCCAGTGGGTCTTTGCCCTGCCGACGCCTGGCCTGCGCTCGGCCGTCGTCACCGCCGCCATGGCACCGGGGATCAACGCCTATATGTTCGCGCATTACTATGGCGTGGCAAAACGGGTCAGCGCCTCGGCCGTGCTGATCGCCACGGCCCTGTCGATGGGCTCGGTCTGGGTCTGGCTGCAGATCCTGCCCTGAGGGGGCCCCTGCCACCGCGACGGCAGGGCGCCAGCGCGGCATCGGGCAGCCGCCGCCCCCCCGGCCCGTGATCGCTCTCTCTCAGCGGCCGGTGACGCCCCGCAGCCGGTCTGAGCGGCGGCGCAGCAGTTCGACCGTCGACAGCAGCGCGATCGAGATCACCACAAGGATCGTCGCCACCGCCAGAATGGCCGGGCTGATCGCCTCGCGGATGCCGTTCCACATCTGCCGCGGGATGGTCTGCTGGTCGGGGCCGGCCAGGAACAGCACCGCCACCACCTCGTCGAAGGAGGTGACAAAGGCGAACAGCGCGCCCGAGATCACGCCCGGCAGGATCAGCGGCATGATCACCTTGAAGAAGGTGGTGCGCGGATTTGCCCCCAGCGACTGGGCGGCGCGGATCAGGCTCTGGTCAAAGCCGGTCAGCGTGGCGGTCACGGTGATGATGACGAAGGGAATGCCCAGCATGGCATGCGCCATGACGAGGCCGGTATAGGTCGAGGTCAGCCGGCCGCAATCCAGCCCGACCAGGCCGCAGGGGTTCGAGTAGAAGAAGAACATCCCCGTCGCGATGATGATGATCGGCACGATCATCGGGCTGATCAGGATCGCCATCACCAGCCGCCGATAGGGCATCAGGGGATTGGCCAGCCCCAATGCCGCCAGCGTGCCGAGGCCGGTCGCCAGGATGGTCGCCCAGAATCCGATGATGACCGAATTCTTGGCGGCCTTCACCCAGGCAGCATTCGCCCACATGTCGGCATACCAGGTGCTGCCGCGCGGGATATCGGGTGCCTGCATCCCCACGGTCAGAAGGCTGTCGTACCAGCGCAGGCTGTAGCCCTGCGGATCGAAGGACAGCATTTTCTCGGTGAAGGTGAAATAGGGTTCGGCGTTGAACGACAGCGGAATGATGACCAGGATCGGCGAGATCAGGAAGATGAAGATCAGCGTGCAGATCACCAGATAGGCGTAGTACCAGACGCGCTCCAGCGGATCGGCATAGCTTGGCAGGGGCATATCACTCTCCTCGCAGCCGGGGGCGATAGTTGGTGTTGAGCCGGATGCGGTAGAAGGTCCAGCCAGCCAGCGCACCAAGGGCGGTGGTGACAAGGGCAACCGGGATCGAGAAGCTGGCGAGATAGCCACCCACCGCGCAGGCAACTGTCGCGACCGCGATCCCGACCGGGAGGTTGTCGGCAAACCACAGCTTGAACGAGAAGACGGGCAGCAGCGCCATCAGCGTTATGACACCGATCACCATCCGCCGCCCGCTCACCACGGTATCCTCGGCAAAGACCATCGCGATCACCGCTGCCACGACCAGGATGGCCAGCGCCGCAAGCAGCGCAATTTCGGTGCGCGCCCTGGTGTAGATCGCTTCCCTGTCGCCCGTCATGGCCTCACCCGAGTTTCAGATTGTCGATGCCGATCAGCTTGTCATAGAGCCAGTAGAGGATCAGCACGCCCACGAGAAGCAGGCTCGAAAGCGCGGCGGCCATCGACCAGTTCGATTTCGACATGTGGAACTGGATCATGTTCGAGAACAGCTGCCCATCGGCACCGCCCACGAGGGCGGGCGTGATGTAATAGCCGACGGCAAGGATGAAGACGAGCATCGCGCCGGCCCCCATGCCCGGCAGGGTCAGCGGCAGATAGATGCGGCGGAAGGTGGTCCAGGAGGTTGCGCCCAGGCTGCGGGCGGCGCGGGCATAGCCCGGCGGGATCACGCGCATCACCGAATAAAGCGGCAGGATCATGAATGGCAGCAGGATATGTGTCATCACGATGATGGTGCCGGCCTGATTGTAGATCATCGGCAGCCGCCCGTCGTCGCCGATGACGCCCATCGCCACCAGCGCGGAATTGATCACCCCCTGCGACTGCAGCAGCACGATCCAGCTGGTCGTGCGCACCAGAAGCGAGGTCCAGAACGGCAGAAGCACCAGGATCATCAGCAGATTCGCCTTGGCCATTGGCAGGGTCGCCAGAAGATGCGCCACCGGAAAGGCCAGCAGCAGGCAGATCACCGTGATCAGCGCCGAAAGGGCAAAGGTCTTGAGATAGAGTTGGACATAGATGCGCTGGGTCTCTTCCACGCGGTGAATGCTGCCATCCTCGGCGCGTTCAAAATCGGCAGAGGCCAGATAGAAGTCGCCGGTATAGGCGCTGGACGACGATCGCATCGCCTGCCAGACCGCGGGACTGGCCCATTTGGCGTCGATGGCCAGGAAGGCCTCGCGATAGGGCGGCACCAGGTCGTCGGCGCTCCGGGCGGTCTTGGTAAACAGCGACCGGCTTTCGGGCAGGGTATAGTTGACCCTCGTCGCGGCGACACCGGCGGTCCGGGCCGCCTGCATCGCCTTGAAATCCGCGGCCAGCGCTGCGAATGCGGCCTCGTCCGGCTCGGTGCCGGGGGCGGTGGCGGCGAACCATTCGCTGACCGCCGGGGCATTGGCGGAAAATCCGTCGTGATGCACCGAGCGGTACAGGATCTGCCCGATCGGGATCACGAAGGTCAGCAGCACGAAGACCAGCAGCGGCGCGACCAGCAGGAAGGCGCGCCGGCGGGCACGCCGCTGCGCCCGGACCAGCGCCGCCTTCAGCGGGCGTCCGTCGGCGGTGGTCAGGGTCTGGTGCGCTGCGGTCATCGGTCAGGGCTTTCAGGCATCGTTTCGTCGCATGGAATCGGGGGCGCGGGGCCGGCCTGCAGCCCCGCGGCTTGCATGGCGATGCCGCGGGGTCCTTGCCCCGCGGCACATGCCGGTCAGTTGGCGGCAAGCCAGGCGTTGAAGCGCTCGCCCAGTTGGGTGTCGCGGTCGACCCAGAAGTCCAGCGACGAGGCAAGCGCGTTCGTCAGGTTCTCCGGCGCGGTCGGCAGGTTGGGCGACATCGGCTGGTCGGTGCCGGCGATATTGCCGACCAGAGCGGCCGACGACTTGCGCGGCGGGCCATAGCTGATGAACTCGGCCGCCTTGGCAAGTTGCTCGCTGGCGGTGGCGAATTTCACGAACTCCAGCGCGCCGGCCTCATTGGGAGCGCCCTTCGGGATCACCATCCCTTCCCATTCGTAGACCTGCCCGTCCCAGACGATGGCGAAGGGCTTGCCCTCCTGCTGGGCGGCGTTGAAAATCCGGCCGTTGTAGGCCATCGTCATCACCACCTCGCCATCGGCCAGCAGTTGCGGCGGTTGGGCACCAGCCTCCCAGAAGACCGCATCGCCCTTGATCGTGTCGAGCTTGGCAAAGGCGCGGTCCAGCCCCTCGGGGGTTTCCAGCATCGCATAGACATCGGCGGCCGGCACGCCATCGGCCATCAGCGCCATTTCCAGCGTGACCTTCGGGCTCTTGCGGATGCCGCGCTTGCCCGGGAACTTCGCCGTGTCGAAGAAATCGGCGATGGTGGTGGGCGCCGTGGCCAGCTTCGTGGTGTCATAGGCGATCACGGTCGAGAAGATGTCGGTCGGGATCATGCATTCGGTGATCGTGCCGGGCAGGAAGTCATCGGCCGCAGGCGTGCCATCGGCACCCGCCGGCAGGGTGGTCGCGTCGATCGGAATGATCGAACCTTCGTCGCACAGCCGCACCGCATCGGCGATTTCCAGAACGCCGACATCGACCGTGACGTTGCCAGCCTCGACCTGCGCCTTGATCGGCGTGGCGGGGTTGTCGGAATCGATCGACACGATCGCCGTGCCGGTCGCTGCGGTGAAGGGCTTGTGATAAGCCTCGACCTGGCTTGCGGTATAGGCGCCGCCCCAGCCCATCACAGTGACCTGCTGTGCCGCCGCAGGCAGCGCAAGGCCGCACAGCGCCGTCGTCAGGACCAACAGTTTCTTCATCTTGGAACTCCCTTGCTGGTTGATGCTTCCGGCCCTGGACAGATCGGCCGGTATCCTTGCCCCGAAACGACCAAAGGGTCGCTTACAGGGGATCGAGTGCCCGGGCGTCCTGCGGCGCCCAGCCGATGCGGATCTTCTCGCCGGGGCGCAACTGCCGCTGCCCCTGCGCGTTGCGCGATTTTATCACGAATTCGTCCGAGCCGGCTACCCGCAGCCGGGTGCGGAAGATGTCGCCCATGTAGATGAACTCCAGCACCTCTGCCTCGATGGTCTGGGTGCCGGGCGGCAGCGCCTCGGGTTTCACTTCCACCCGCTCGGGGCGGATCGAAACCAGTGTCTTCTGCCCTTTTTCCCGCACATTCACCGGCGTGGCATCGATCGTCTCGCCGGTGGCCAGCCGCACCCGCGCCCGGCCGTCGGCGATCTCTTCGATGATGCCGGAAAGCTTGTTGTTCTCGCCGATGAACTGCGCCACGAAACTGTTCTGCGGCGCTTCGTAGAGTTCGGCGGGCGCCGCCAGTTGCTGGATCACCCCGTCGTTGAAGACTGCCACGCGGTCAGACATGGTCAGCGCCTCGCCCTGGTCATGGGTGACATAGACCACGGTGATGCCGAGGGATTCGTGCAGGTGCTTGATCTCGAACTGCATGTGTTCGCGCAGCTGCTTGTCCAGCGCGCCGAGCGGTTCATCCATCAGGACAAGCTTTGCGTCGAACACCAGCGCGCGCGCCAGCGCAATGCGCTGCTGCTGTCCGCCCGAAAGCTGGGCCGGCCGGCGGTTCGCGAACTTGCCCATCTGCACCATGTCCAGCGCGCGGGCGATCTTCGCCTCGCGCTCGTCACGGCCCATGCCCCGCACCTCGAGCGGAAAGGCGAGGTTCTCGCCGACCGTCATATGCGGGAAAAGCGCATAGTTCTGGAACACCATGCCGATGCCGCGCTTGTGCGGCGGCACGCGGTTGATCGGCTGGTTGTCGAGCGTGATCTCGCCATGGGTCGCCGTCTCGAAACCCGCCAGCATCATGAGGCAGGTGGTCTTGCCCGAACCCGACGGGCCAAGCATCGTCAGGAACTCGCCCTTGCCGATCCGAAGGTTCAAATCCTTAACGACCAGCGTCTCGCCGTCGTAGCTTTTCTGGACGTGATCGAAAACGACGAACGAATCGTTGTGGGGTTCTGACGACACCCATGTCTCCCTGGTTCATTTCCCAGTGCTATGCTGCACTTTGTCATAGCCGAAGCAACAGCAATGCCACAGCAAATGCAACGGGCAAGTCCGGCAGGCCGGTCTGAGTCCTGCATCACCATGTTTGCATGACGGGCAGTGCGCCTGCAATGAAATCAGTTCGTTGGGCCGATTGCGGCGACAGGACACCCGGGGGCAGGCCGTGCCGGGGTCCCATTGCGGCGCCGCGCGGGCCGGCGGCGACACATCCTGAGTCTCGCGTCCCCGTAGCCAGGGCGCGGACAGGTGAAGGTCGCCGGACGCCTATACCGAATCATGCGAAACCGCCGATGTCCGAAATGACAAAGGACGCCCGAAGGCGTCCCCAATTCGATAACCGGCCGGACCTGGTGCGGATGAAAAGACTCGAACTTTCACTCCGGTTAAGGAACAGCGACCTCAACGCTGCGCGTCTACCAATTCCGCCACATCCGCAACGGTCCGGCTCGGGTGGCGCGTATGTAGCGACCTTGTGCCGCGAAGGAAAGGGGGATTTTGCGCGGCAGCCGCGAATGCATGGCGCCGGTTGCATCGGCGCCGGGCCGCGCTAGAACGGCCAGACCCGCCGCCCGCCGCGAAAGGAAACCGCCATGGTCGAATGGACGCATCTGCCCGGCCTTGCCCCCTATGCCGAAACCCTGGCCGCGATGGAGGCCCGCGCCGAGGCCATCGCGCGCGGCGAGGCGGAGGAGGCGATCTGGCTGCTGGAACATCCACCGCTCTACACCGCCGGCACGTCGGCCCGGGCCGAGGATTTGGTCGAGCCCGACCGCTTTCCGGTGTTTCCGGTCGGACGCGGCGGGCAATATACCTATCATGGGCCGGGGCAGCGGGTGATCTACTGCATGCTGGACGTGAAGGCGCGGGGCGGCGATGTACGCTGTTTCGTGCGGGCACTTGAGCGGTGGGTGATCGAATCGCTGGCCGAATTCAACGTGACGGGCGAGATCCGGCCGGGCCGTGTCGGCGTCTGGGTCGTGCGGCACGACCGGCCGGTCGCCGCCGATGGCACCCCGGCCGAGGACAAGATCGCCGCGATCGGCATCAAGATCCGCCGCTGGGTCAGCTTTCACGGCATCGCGATCAACGTGGAACCCGATCTGTCGCATTTCGCCGGCATCGTGCCCTGCGGCATCCGCGACCACGGGGTGACAAGTCTGGTCGACCTTGGCCTGCCCGTGACCATGGCCGATCTCGACACCGCGCTGATGCGCTGCTTCGACCCCGCCTTCGCCACGATCGGCGGTGCCTGCACCGTGGCGGACTGAGCCGTTCAAAGCCCGGTGCGGGTCAGTTCCTCGCCGATCTCGGGCGGCAGTTCGCCGAACTCCCAGAACAGTGGCTCATGCGCCAGCCGGACCTTGGCCGCAGCGCCGGGATCGGCCTTGACGAAGACCAGGCGCGAGGCACGCGGCACGTCGACCAGCTCTCCGCGTGTGATGGCGGTAAAGCCGCGCCAGTAGTCCGGCCGGTTCGCCGTATAGTCCTGGCCGATGTAGGTGATCGAGATGATCCGCATCGGCATGTTGTGAAAGAACATCAGCGCATAATCGTTCGACTTGAGACGCAGCGCCAGACCGCGAAACTCGCGCCAGGCCGGAGGGCATTTCGGCGGATATTGCTTGGGCGAATCGAACCCCCGCAGGCAGAGCACACCGTCGCGGGAACTGACCTGAACCAGGACACGCACCGCCTTGTCGGGCTTGGCGAAAGATCGTCGCCATGCACGGTAAAGGCCGTCGGTCAGCGAATGCGGCCCGTGGTGATAGTCCTGGGTCGGCGCAGCATGGATCAGCCCGGCCAGCCATTTGCTGACATCCACCCCCTTCGACTGCGCCAAACGGGCGATGCGCATTTCCGCCAGCAGCCGTCCAGTGACCGGCTGGGTCAGGATGCGGGCATCGACATCGAAATAATCGCAGATCCGGTCCAGCAGGCCAGGTTTGGGAAACGACTCCCCCCGGAGATATCGCTGGAACTGGACCCGGCCAATCCCCAATTCCTCGGCGGCCCGGGACAACGAATGCCGCTCCAACGATAGGATTCGCAAATTGTGGCCGAAGACAGGACTCACGGGAGCGCACCCTTCCGACGCGAAGAGTGTATGCTTTTTTGCGGCTCTGGTCGAGCGGTCGTCAGGGCCTGCCGACCGACAGCGCCGTTTTTGACATGAGCGTCTCGATCCGCCCGAGTTCAACGGACAGTTCCAGCAGCGCCTCGGCGCTGGCCGACGCGACGAAGGGGGCGAGGCCGCGCCCCGCGGCATCAATCAGTTGCGCAGACAGCCGCAACCGTGACAGTGCGAATTCGATGGCCGTTCGCTCGGCGGCATTCGGTGCGCTGCGCACCAGCCGGATGATGTCCGGCAAGCTCTCATGACGTCCCATTCCGATCTCCAAATACCGAATCTGCAGCCGACAAAGCAGGCATGGACCCAACGGCCGCCCGATCGGATTATCGCGCCGCCCGGCCCCCGGGGGAAAGACACGCATTTGCGGCGCACAGCTACGGTTTTGTAGCCTTCCGGTTCGAAACGATCCGGACGCAACGTCGTCCCGCCTTGGACGGCCCCGGGCACCCCGCCGGGCACCGCGCGGGGCGGTTGCTATTGCATAACAGTGCCCTCTGTCCCCATCTTGGCCCCGAACGACGCGAATCCGCGCCCGACGCAGAGGATACCATGACCAAGCTGATGCTTCTTGCCGCCACCGCTCTTTCGCTGGCCGGGCCCGCCCTTGCGGGGGATCCGGCGGTCGGCGAGGATCTGTTCAAGAAGTGCAAGGCCTGCCATTCCGTCATCGCCCCCGATGGCACCGAGATCCAGAAGGGCGGCCGCACCGGCCCCAACCTCTGGGGTGTGATCGGCCGCGCCGTCGCCTCAGACCCCGATTTCGCCTATGGCAGCGGGCTCAGCGCGGCGGGAACCAAGGGCCTTGTCTGGGACGAGGCGCTGCTGGCCGGCTATCTTGCCGATCCCGCGGGATGGGTCGTGAACGAAAGCGGCGATGCGGCCGCGCGCTCGAAGATGAACTTCTCGCTCGCCGAAGGCGGGGGCGACATTGCCTCCTACCTGCAATCGGTCTCGCACTAGACGCGCGCCGCGACGCGCTTTTCCACCCCCCTTTTGCGCTCGCAAGAATTTGATCTGGATCAAATTCCACAGTTGCGACCGGGTGGCCCCGGATCTACAAAGACCGGGCTAGGGAAGAGCGCGGAGGGGTCATCTCCGCCGCACGAAATGCAAGCGGGAGACGCCCATGGCGGATGCAGCCATCCATGGACATGACCACGAGCGGGGGTTCTTCACCCGCTGGTTCATGTCCACAAACCACAAGGACATCGGGATCCTTTATCTGTTCACGGCCGGCGTCGTCGGCCTGATCTCCGTCATCTTCACCGTCTACATGCGGATGGAGCTGATGGAACCCGGCGTCCAGTACATGTGCATGGAAGGGATGCGCCTGGCGGCGGCACCCGTGGCCGAATGCACGCCCAACGGCCACCTCTGGAACGTGACCGTCACCGCCCACGGCATCCTGATGATGTTCTTCGTGGTGATCCCGGCTCTCTTCGGCGGATTCGGCAACTATTTCATGCCGTTGCAGATCGGTGCGCCGGACATGGCCTTCCCGCGCATGAACAACCTGTCCTATTGGCTCTATGTCGCGGGCACCTCGCTCGCCGTGGCCTCGCTCTTCGCGCCTGGTGGCGGGATCTGGGCCGACGGTTCGGTGGCAGGCGGCTCGGGCGTGGGCTGGGTGCTCTACCCGCCGCTGTCGGTAAAGGAGAGCGGCTATTCGATGGATCTCGCGATCTTCGCGGTTCACCTGTCGGGTGCCTCGTCGATCCTCGGCTCGATCAACATCATCACCACCTTCCTCAACATGCGCGCGCCCGGCATGACCATGCACAAGGTGCCGCTGTTCGCCTGGTCGGTCTTCGTCACTGCCTGGCTGATTCTGCTGTCGCTGCCGGTTCTGGCTGGCGCGATCACCATGCTCCTGACCGACCGCAACTGGGGCACCAGCTTCTTCGACCCCGCCGGTGGCGGCGACCCGATCCTGTATCAGCATATCCTGTGGTTCTTCGGCCACCCCGAGGTCTACATCATCGTGCTGCCGGCCTTCGGCATCATCAGCCAGGTGATCGCGACCTTCTCGAAGAAACCGATCTTCGGCTATCTGCCGATGGTCTATGCCATGGTCGGCATCGGTGTGCTGGGCTTCGTCGTCTGGGCGCACCACATGTACACCGTCGGCATGAGCCTGACGCAGCAAAGCTACTTCATGCTGGCGACCATGGTCATCGCGGTGCCTACCGGCATCAAGGTGTTCTCCTGGATCGCGACGATGTGGGGCGGCTCGGTCGAGTTCAAGACACCGATGCTGTTCGCCTTCGGCTTCCTGTTCCTGTTCACCGTGGGCGGTGTGACGGGGATCGTGGTGGCACAGGCCCCGATCGACCGGGTCTACCATGACACCTACTACGTCGTGGCGCACTTCCACTATGTGATGAGCCTGGGCGCCGTCTTCGGCATCTTTGCCGGGGTCTACTACTGGATCGGCAAGATGTCGGGCCGGCAATACCCGGAATGGGCGGGCAAGCTGCATTTCTGGGCGATGTTCATCGGCTCGAACCTGACGTTCTTCCCGCAGCACTTCCTTGGCCGTCAGGGCATGCCGCGCCGTTACATCGACTATCCCGACAGCTTCGCCTACTGGAACTACGTCTCGTCGATCGGAGCCTTCCTCTCCTTCATCTCCTTCGTGTTCTTCCTCGGGATCGTGTTCTACACGCTCTTCGCCGGCAAGCGCGTGACCCAGAACAACTACTGGAACGAATATGCCGACACGCTGGAATGGACCCTGCCGTCGCCGCCGCCCGAACACACGTTCGAGCAGTTGCCGAAGCGCGAGGACTGGGACAAGGGCCACGCGCATTAAGTAGCGCACCACAGTACCAGAAGGCCCCGGGACAGGATCCCCGGGGCCTTTTTCTTGGACAGCAAGGTCCGTCTCCATCTTCCGGATCAGCCGATGCCCTATGAATGGCTTCCTCCCCAGGGCGACACACAACGGCTGCATCTGTGGCCGCACCGTTCACTTTCACCACGCGGTTTCGTCAGCTTCGTCGGCGGAACGGCCGCGTTGATCGGGGTGCCCGCGCTGGCCCTGGTGGGCTCGCCCGTGCTCTGGGCGCTGCTGCCGTTCCTGGTCGGTGCGGTCTGGGCCATCTGGTTTGCGCTGCGCAAGAATGCGCGCGACCGCAGCATTCTCGAGGAGTTGACGCTTGCACCCGCAACGGTGCATCTGGCGCGCCACGACCCGCAGGGACGGCGCGACTGGGAGGCAAACACCCATTGGGTGCAGGTCGATTGTCATCCGACCGGCGGGCCGGTGCCGAACTACCTGACCCTGCGTGGCGGATCGCGCGAGGTGGAGATCGGCGCCTTCCTGACCGAGGAGGAACGGCGAAGGCTCCGCTCCGATCTGGAAGCGCATCTCACCGCGCTGCGCTGACTGCGCGCTTCTGCGTTATTCCTGGCGCCCAACGTTATTCATGGCGCCAAACCGGGGGCACGGGATGGAGGGTCGGTCGAAGGAACCCGGCAGGCTTTCCCGCGGCAGCATCCCGCAAGGTCCGCGATGGGCTGCACGCCGCCCCACACCGGCCATCGCATCCATGTGCAAATCTCAGCCGAAGCGGTTCTTCACCTTCGCGCCTACCGCGCCGAAATCCATCTGGCCGGCGTATTGCGACTTCAGCGCCGCCATCACCTTGCCCACGTCACGAATCGAGGCGGCGCCGGTTTCGGCGATCGCGGCCTCGATGGCGGCGGCAACCTCGGCCTCGGACAGCTGCCGCGGCAGGAATTCCTGGATCACCTTGATTTCGCCCAGTTCCTTCTCTGCCAGTTCCAGCCGCCCCCCCTCTTCATAGGCGCGGGCCGATTCCTGGCGCTGCTTGATCATCTTGGCCAGGATGGCCGTAATCTCGGCATCCGAGACGGTTTCCGCGCCGCCCTCGCCCCGGCTGGCAATGTCGCGATCCTTGATCGCGGCATTGATAAGCCGCAGCGTGGACAGCCGCGCCGCCTCGCGGGCTTTCATCGCATCCTTCAGGGCCGATTGCAGCCGTTCGCGCATGGACATGGCAATTTCCCCTGCAATTGTCTCGCTCGGGGCAGAGGATAGCCCGGCCACGACGACAGCGCAACATGGCTCCATTTCACCATCCAATTGAAAAACATAGAAATTCCTTTTGTGCGCAAGCCTTGACCCGGCGGCATTGCCCCCTTACGTTCGCGCCAATTTGCCCACCGTTCCGGAGACTCAGATGCCTGCGCCGCAGAATGCCACCGCCTGCCTTGCTCTTGCGGATGGAACGCTGTTCTACGGCCAGGGCTTTGGCGCCACGGGCGAGACCGTGGCGGAACTGGTGTTCAACACCGCGATGACCGGCTACCAGGAAATCATGACCGATCCGTCCTATGCCGGCCAGGTCGTCACCTTCACCTTCCCGCATGTCGGCAATGTCGGCGTCACCCCCGAGGATGACGAAAGCAACGCGCCAGCCGCCCAGGGCATGGTGGTGAAATGGGACCCGACCGAACCGTCGAACTGGCGCGCGGCGGGCGATCTGCACGACTGGCTGAAGAAGGTCAACCGCATCGCCATCGGCGGCATCGACACCAGGCGGCTGACCCGGGCCATCCGCCAGCAGGGCGCGCCGCATGTGACGCTGGCGCATGACCCCGAGGGCCGGTTCGACATCGAGCGGCTGGTGGCGAAAGCGCGGGCATGGAAGGGCCTCGTCGGCCTCGACCTTGCGAAGGATGTGACCTGCGCGCAATCCTACACCTGGGACGAAACCCGCTGGGCCTGGCCCGCCGGCTATGGCCGGCAGGCGGCGCCCGATTTCAAGGTGGTCGCCATCGATTATGGCGCCAAGCGCAACATCCTGCGGTGCCTTGCCTCGACGGGTTGCAATGTCGTGGTGCTGCCGGCCACTGCCACGGCCGAGGATGTGTTGGCGCATGATCCCGATGGCGTCTTCCTGTCGAACGGCCCCGGCGATCCCGAGGCCACCGGCGAATATGCGGTGCCGATGATCCGGGGCGTGCTGAAGGCCGACCTGCCGCTGTTCGGCATCTGCCTCGGCCATCAGATGCTGGCGCTGGCCTTGGGGGCGAAGACGCGCAAGATGAACCACGGCCATCATGGCGCGAACCATCCGGTCAAGGATCTGACCACGGGCAAGGTCGAGATCACCTCGATGAACCACGGCTTCACGGTTGATGCCGATACCCTGCCCGATGGTGTCGTCGAGACCCATGTCTCGCTGTTCGATGGTACCAACTGCGGCATAGCGATGGCCGGCCGGCCGGTCTTCTCGGTACAGTATCACCCCGAGGCAAGCCCCGGCCCGCAGGACAGCTACTATCTGTTCGAACGGTTCGCCGCCGCGATGAAGGCCCGCCAGGGCGGATGAACCGCCGGGCGTCGTCCCGAGCATTAACCAGTCTTTAACGCTCCCGCCGCGATCATCCGGACGAGTCGCAGGGGGACGACATGGCGAAAGCCTCGATTCGGAACGAGGGGCATGAACCACGCGGCGCCGCGCTGGCGCTGAAGGTCGCGGCGCGCGCGCTCCGGTCGAACCTGATCCCCTTCCCCGGCCGCCGCGCCACCGCACTGCTGCAGCCGGCCGCCGTCCCGCAGACCGAAGGCGAACGCCTCGCTGCAGCCGCGCGCAGCCATGGTGCAACACTGGTCGATCCGCTATCGCCGTTGCCCGATGCCGCGCTGATCGACCGCGTGGGGCTGGCCGATTGCCTGCGCCACCGGGTCGTGCCACTGGCCCGCGCGGGATCGGTGACTGCCGTCGCCACCGCGCGCCCCCAGGATTTCGCGCGCCTGCGCCCGATGCTGGAGGACCGGCTCGGCCCGGTGATCATGACGCTGGCCCCGGCCGAACGGATCGCCGAGGCGATCCTGGCTCGCCGGGGGCCAAGCATCGCCGCCCGGGCCGAGGCCCATGTCCCCACCGCCGAAAGCTGCCGCAGCTGGGGCAGTGAAAACGGGCGCCGCTGGGCCCTGTTCGGCGCCTGCACCGCGATGGCGCTGGCCGTGGCGGCGCCGCTGATCCTGCTTCACATCCTCCTCGCGCTGGCGCTGGTCTCGCTGGTTGCCGCAACCCTGCTGAAAGTCGCCGCCGCCATCGCCGCGCTGCGCGCGCCAGACCCTGAGCCCGAAGCACCGGCCAAGGCGCTCATGCCGCGCATCTCGATCATCGTCGCGCTGTACCGCGAGGACGATATCGCCGCCCGTCTCGTCGCCCGGCTGTCGCGGCTGGAATATCCGCGGGATCTGCTGGATGTCATCCTTGCCGTCGAAATCGGCGACCGCATGACCCGTGACGCGCTGACCCGCGCCGACCTGCCGCCCTGGATGCGGGTCGTGGTGGTGCCCGAGGGCCGGGTGAAGACCAAGCCGCGGGCGCTGAACGTGGCACTCGGCCAATGCCGCGGCTCGATCATCGGCATCTACGACGCCGAGGACGCGCCCGAGCCGGCGCAATTGCGCAAGGTGGTCGAGCGGTTCCAGCGCCGCGGCCCCGAGGTTGCCTGCCTGCAGGGCGCGCTGGATTACTACAACCCCCGCACCAACTGGTTGTCGCGCTGCTTTACCATCGAATATGCCACCTGGTTCCGGCTGATCCTGCCCGGCATCGCCCGGCTCGGCCTGGCCGTGCCGCTGGGCGGCACCACGCTGTTCTTCCGCCGCGACGTGATCGAGGCGCTGGGCGGCTGGGATGCCCATAACGTCACCGAAGATGCCGATCTGGGCATCCGCCTGGTACGCCATGGCTACCGGACCGAACTGATCGGGACGGTGACGATGGAAGAGGCGAACTGCCGGATCCTCCCCTGGGTCAAGCAGCGCTCGCGCTGGATCAAGGGCTACATGATGACCTGGTTCGTCCATATGCGCGACCCTGTCCTTCTGTGGCGGCAGATCGGGCCACGCGCCTTCCTCGGCTTTCAGGTGATGTTCGCCGGCTCGATCCTGCAGGCCCTGCTGGCACCGCTTTTGTGGTCGTTCTGGATCGTCAGCTTCGGCCTGCCGCATCCGGTGGCGGGGGTCCTGCCGACGCCTGCCCTGCAGACCATGGCCGGGCTCTTTCTCGCCTCGGCCACAATCGACGCGATCACTGCAGCGGTCGGGCTGCGCCGTTCAGGGCACCGCCTCTCGCCGCTTTGGGCGCTGACGCTGCATGGCTATTTCCCCTTTGCCAGCTTCGCTGCCTACAAGGCGCTGTGGGAACTGATCACCCGTCCGTTCTACTGGGACAAGACGACGCATGGCATCTTCGATCCCGCCGGGCCGGGTTGACGATGGCGCTCAGCGCAGCCGCAGCTCTCCGGCCTCGATGCGCAGACGGGTCTCGAACGCGCGGCTGATATGGGTCTTCAGCGCCTGATAGGCGGCATCGCCATCGCGCGCGGCGATCGCCGCAACGATGGTTCCGTGTTCCGCCAGCGCCACCTCGTCGCGCCCCTCGGCCGCGAAGGAGGTCTTGGCCATCAGCGCCATCGAGCGATGCACCAAATCCAGTTGCTGGACGAGAAAACGGTTGTGGCTGGCGAGGTGAATCTGCTTGTGGAACCGCTTGTTCGCCCGGCTCAGCGCCGAAGGGTCGCCACCCAGAAGGACACGATCCTCGGCCGCCATGCTTTGCAGCACCCGGATTTCCTCTTCGGTGGCATGCCGCGCCGCCAGCCGCGCCGCCAGCCCCTCAAGCTCGGTCCGGACCGCGTAAAGCTCGGCCAGCTGGTTGTGGTCCAGCGAGGCAACGATCAGGCTTCGCCCGTCGCGCGTCAGCATCGCCTGCGTCTCCAGGCGCTGCAGCGCCTCGCGCACCGGGGTGCGGCTCACGCCCAGCCGCTCGGCCAGCTCGCTTTCCACCAGCCGGTCGCCCGGCTTGTAGGTTCCCGCCTCGATCGCCTCGAGAATCAGCGTATAGGCATCCTTCTGCACCCGGCCCTCCTGCCGATCCCTGAGGTGTGCGACACTAGCCGCCGCCCCCGGCACGATCAACACTTCCAAAGGCCGCAGCCCGGGTTTACCAAGAACCATGCCCCATCGCGACTTCCAGCATGTGACAACCTGGGTCTTCGACCTGGACAATACGCTTTATCCGCCGGGGATGCGACTTTTCGACCAGATCGAGGAGCGGATGACCGAATGGGTGATGAACCGGCTTGCCGTCAGCCGCGCCCATGCCGACCATCTGCGCCGGCACTACTGGCAGCTTTACGGCACCACGCTGGCGGGGTTGATGAACGAGCATCGCATCGAGCCGGGCGAATATCTCGCCGCGGTGCATGACATCGACTTCTCGCCGCTGTTGCCCGATCCGGCGCTGGCCGCGGCCATTGCGGCGCTGCCGGGACGGCGGATCGTCTTTACCAACGCCGATACGGTTTATGCCCGCAAAGTGCTGGAAAAACGCGGTTTCTCGGGGTTGTTCGATGCGGTCTACGGTGTGGAGCACGCCGGTTTCCACCCCAAGCCGGGGGCCGAGGCCTATGCGGCGATCCGTGCGCAAGACGGGTTCGACCCGGCCACGGCTGCCATGTTCGAGGACGACCCGCGCAATCTGGCCGTGCCGCATGCCCTGGGCATGCGCACTGTGCATGTCGCGCCAAGGCCGCATCCCGCCCCGCATATCGACCACCATACCGACGATCTGGAACGCTTCCTGCGCCGGCTGCGGGGCTGAGCCGACCGGCGGCGGACAGGTTGTCGCACTGCGACGCCAGGCCCCTTTCCGCACCGCATGAAAACAGGTATCCTGAAGGCAACTTACAGACCGGAAAAGGGTTTCCCATGTCGCCTGCCGCGGATGTCTCTGCCCCCTCGTCGTCCGAGCGGATGCTCTATCGCATCCCGATCGTGGGCTTCATCGCGCGCACCTACGCGCAGGGCGTGAATGCCGTCTTCTACCTCCTTGCACTGGTTGTTGTCTGCCTTGTGCTGGCGGTGAAGATCTGGGGCCTGGTGGCGCTGACCGTGACGGGGCTGGTGCTGGTGCCGGTAATGTTCGCCTTCTTTGTGGCGGTCTCCCTGCCCTGAGGGTGGCGCGGCCGCGGCAACAAGCGGCATCCTGTCCTCTGGTCCTTTCCCCGGCCGCGCCCTAGTCTGCGCGCAGCAAGGGATGGGATCATGGCACGCATCACCACCGACATTCTGGTCTCCGGCGGCGGCGTCGCCGGTCTGACGGCCGCGGCCGCCTTTGGATCGGCGGGCTTCCGCACCCTTTGCGTTGATCCGGAGGTGCCGGTGACGCGGGGGGACGCGCCCGGCGCCGACCTGCGCACCACAGCCTTCCTGCAGCCCTCGATACCTGTCCTGCAGGCTGCCGGTCTCTGGGGCCGGCTGGAACCGCATGCCGCCGCACTGCAGGTGATGCGGATCGTCGATGCCGGCGGCGAGGCGGGAAAAGCCCGCATCGTCAAGGATTTCGATGCCCGCGACATCTCGGAACAACCCTTCGGCTGGAACCTGCCCAACTGGCTGCTGCGACGCGAGATGGTGGCGCGGCTGGCCGAGATTCCCGATGTGACCTTCCTCCCCGGCCTCGCGGCTGCGCGGCTGTTCACCCGCGAGGCCGAGGCGCTGGTCACATTGTCGGATGGCACGCAGGTTGCCGCACGGATGGTCGTCGCGGCCGACGGGCGCAATTCCACCATGCGCGATGCGCTTGGCATTCCGGTAAAAACCATCCGCTACGGCCAGAAGGCACTGGCCTTCGCGGTGACGCATCCCCTGCCGCACGGCAATGTCTCGACCGAGATCCATCGCTCCGGCGGCCCGTTCACCCTGGTCCCCCTGCCCGACCACGAGGGCCGGCCTGCCTCGGCCATCGTCTGGATGGAAACCGGGCCAGAGGTGCAGCGCCTGGCGGATCTGCCCGAGGGGAATTTCGAGGCGGCGATGAACCTGCGGTCCTGCGGCATCCTCGGGCCGCTGACGCTGATCACCCGCCGTTCCGTCTGGCCGATCATCAGCCAGAAGGCGGCGCGGATGGCGGGCGAGCGGGTGGCGCTGATGGCCGAGGCGGCGCATGTGGTGCCGCCCATCGGCGCGCAGGGGCTGAACATGTCGCTGGCCGACCTGCGGGTGCTGCTGGAGCTTGCGGAAAAGGACCGGGCCAATCTCGGCTCGGCGGCGATGCTTGAAACCTATCATCGCCGCCGCCACTGGGAGGTCGAGGCCCGCGTCACCGGCATAGACCTGCTGAACCGCGCCTCGATGATGGGGGCGCAGGGGCTGCGCAATCTGCGGGCCGGCGCGCTGGATGCGCTTTATGCCCTGGCGCCGGTGCGCAAGACCATGATGCGCGCCGGCCTGGGCGTAAGATAGTCGCACCCCGGGGAGGGAAACCCCGGCAGGGGCGCCCTCGGGGATGAGCCGCGCTACAGCACGGCTTCGACACCGCGCCGCAGCCGGGCCACGGTGCCATCCACATCCTTCAGCTTGTCCAGCCCGAAAAGGCCGAGGCGGAAGCTGCGGTAGCTTTCGCCCTCGCCCACCTGCAGGGGCACGCCGGCGGCGATCTGCAGCCCGGCATCACGGAATTTCGCGCCGTTCTGCACCTGCGGGTCGTCGGTGAAGCTGACCACCACCCCCGGCGCCTGGAATCCCTCGGCCGCGACCGAGCTCACGCCCCGTTCCGCCAGCAGGGCCCGGACCTTCTGCCCCAGATCCCATTGCGCGGCCTTTGCCTCGGCAAAGCCCATGGCCCTGGTCTCGACCATCGCATCGTGCAGGGCCAGGATGGAATCCGTCGGCATCGTTGCGTGATAGGCGTGGCCGCCGTCTTCATAGGCCTTCATGATCATGCGCCATTTCTTCAGATCCAGCGCGAAACTGTCGGTCGTGGTCGCGGCCAGGCGCTCCTCGCCCTGCGGCCCCAGAACGACGATCCCGGCCGCGGGAGTGGAGGACCAGCCCTTCTGTGGCGCCGAGATCAGCACATCGACCCCAAGCGCGGCCATGTCGACCCAGATCGCACCGCTGGCGATGCAGTCAAGAACGAGGATCGCACCCACCTCATGCGCGGCGGCGGCGATGGCGGCGATATAGCCATCGGGCAGAATGATGCCGCTGGCGGTTTCCACATGCGGGGCGAAGACGGCCTCGGGCCGGGTCTCGCGGATCCGTGTCACCACCTCATCGACCGGCGGCGGTGCAAAGGCGGATTTCGGCGCATTGCCCGCCGCGCGCGCCATCACCACATGGGTTTCCTGCGCGAATCCGCCCGCCTCGAAGATCTGGCTCCAGCGGAAGCTGAAAAAGCCGTTCCGCACGATCAGGACCCGGCCGCGGCCGAACTGGCGCGCCACCGATTCCATCGCGCAGGTGCCCCCACCGGGGACGAGCGCCGTGGCCGTGCCATTGTAGACCTCTTTCAGCAGCGCCGAGACCTCGCGCATTATGCCCTGAAACCGCGCCGACATGTGATTCAGGCTGCGGTCGGTGAAGACCACCGAAAACTCCTCAAGCCCCTCAGGGTCGATATGGGCGTGCAATGCGGGCATGGGGGCCTCCTTAGTTCCGTTCCGAACATCTGTAATCGGCGCCGGCCAGCCAGTCGGGGGCAATTTCCACCCCCCAGCCCGGCGCGTCGGTCACAATGGCATGGCCATCCTCGATCCGATAGGGGGTCCCGAGGAAAAGCCCGTCCTGCCAAGGGTAATAATCCGGCCCCTCGATGGAAAATTCCAGGTATTTCCCGGGGTTCGGAATTGCTCGCAACAGATGCATGGTGCACATCGTCACAAGGCCAAGGTTCGCCGCATGCGGCGTGACGGGCAGGCCCGCGGCATGGCCCATGCGGCAGACGTGCAGGGTCCGGTGCATGCCGCCCAGGTACAGGATGTCGGGCTGCAGGATATCGACGGCCCGATGCTCGATCATCAGTTGCCATGCGGAATATTCGTTGTCCTGCTCGCCACCGGCGACGTCGATCGCCAATGCGGCGCGGACCTCTGCGGTCTGGTCCACCTCCCAATAGGGACAGGGTTCCTCGAAATGGCCGATGCCGTTCGCCTCCAGCATGCGGCCCACGGCGATGGCCCTTGCCGGCGAATAGCAGGAATTTCCGTCGACCAGCTTGTCGATGCCATCGCCCAGCGCTTTCGAGACGACGGGGATCACCTCTTCCGTCCGGCCCGGCCATTCGTCGCGGTCGCGGCCGCATTCGGCGCCGACACGCCATTTGAAGGCGGTAAAGCCGTGATCGTCACGCAGGCGACAGAAGCGGGCGGCCTCGTCGCGGGGGGTGATGTCGCGCTTCATGCTGGAGGCATAGGCCCGCACCCTGCCCGGGCTGCCGCCAAGAAGACTGGCCACCGGCTTGCCCTCGACCTTGCCGCGCAGATCCCAGAGCGCGGTGTCAAGTCCGGCCATCGCGCGGCGCAGGTAGCTGCCGGGAAACTTGTGCTCGCGCTCCTGGATCAGTTGCAGCGTATCGGCAAAATCCAGCGGGTTACAGCCCAGCGCATGCGGCGCGATCTGGCGGTGGAAGACCTGCGCCGTGATGTCGGCCATATAGGTGGAACACTGGCCCCAGCCTATATCGCCGGTATCGGCGGTGGCCCGCACGAACGAGACCTGTTCGGTGCTGAAGGTTTCCAGTTTCACAAGCTTCATGGGCGTCCTCCGCATGTGGTGCCAATCTAGCCAGCCGCAATCACGGCTTCCCGCCGGTTTCCGCCACGCCAAGCGGACCCGGGCGTCGCTCTTCGGTCAGCAGCACATTGGCTTCGACATTGCCAACGCCAGGCAATGTCATGATCCGGCGGCGCAGCACGCGCTCGAAATCGGCGATGTCGCGGGCCACGACGCGCAGGCGGTAATCGAACAGGCCCAGCACATGCTGCACCACCTGCACCTCGGGAATAGCTGTCACGGCGCGTTCGAAATCTTCCAGGCTGACGCGGCCACGGGTGGCAAGCTTCAGGCCAAGATAGACGGTCACGCCGAAGCCCAGCGCCGCACGGTCGACTACGACGCGGCGCCCCGCAAGGATACCCGCCTCTTCCAGCCGCCGTACGCGCCGCCACGCCGCGGGCTGCGACAGGCCGAAACGGCGGCCAAGCTCACCGGCCGACAGCGTGGCGTCGGCGGCAAGCGCCCTCAGGAAGGCGCGGTCGGTATCGTCCAGGTCGATCATCATATCGGCAGCGCCTCGGTGTCCTGCAGCGTGGCAACCAGCATCAGCGCGTCGATCTCGGCGATATGCGGCAAGGTCAGGATCTTGCGCCGGTAGATCTCCTGCCAATGCGCCATGTCCCGGGCGATGACCGACAGACGTGCATCGACGCGGCCGAGAAAGGTCTCGATGGTCAGCACCTCGGGCACTAGATGCGCGGCGGCCAGGAAATCGTCGAAGGCGCGCGGATCCGTCTTGTCGAGCGTGAAGCGCAGCGAAACCTCGACCCCATAGCCAAGGCGGCGCCAGTCGATGATCGCCTGCTGCCCCTTCAGGATTCCCGCGCCGGTCATCCGTTCCAGCCGGCGCCATGCGGTTGCTGCGGTCACACCGGCCCGTTCGGCCAGATCAGCCATGGGCAGGCCGGGATCGGCCAGAAGCTGGCGCAACAGGCGACGGTCAGTGTCGTCAAGCATGAAATTATCTCGGATCGTCGATACTGCGAATGATATTTCGCTCATGACGTTGTTATTGTCAATTTTTGCAGCAATCTTCGGGGCAGAATCCGTATTGTGCCGGACCATCGAACACCGGAAAGGACAGTATCATGCGCGTTTATTATGATCGCGACTGCGACGTGAACCTGATCAAGGACAAGAAGGTCGCCATCCTCGGCTATGGCAGCCAGGGCCATGCCCATGCGCTGAACCTGCGCGATTCGGGCGCCAAGAACCTGGTCGTCGCCCTGCGCGAAGGCTCGCCCTCGGCCAAGAAAGCCGAGGCCGAAGGGCTGAAGGTGATGGGCGTCGCCGAGGCCGCCAAATGGGCCGACCTGATCATGTTCACCATGCCCGACGAACTTCAGGCCGAAACCTACAAGAAATACGTCCATGACAACCTGCGTGAAGGCGCGGCGATTGCCTTCGCCCACGGCCTGAACGTGCATTTCGGCCTGATCGAGCCGAAAAAGGGCGTCGATGTCATCATGATGGCACCGAAGGGCCCCGGCCACACCGTGCGCGGCGAATATGTCAAGGGCGGCGGCGTGCCCTGCCTCGTGGCGGTGCATCAGGACGCCACCGGCAAGGCGATGGAAATCGGCCTCTCCTACTGCTCGGCCATCGGCGGCGGGCGTTCCGGCATCATCGAGACCAACTTCCGCCAGGAATGCGAAACCGACCTGTTCGGCGAACAGGCCGTGCTGTGCGGCGGTCTGGTCGAGCTGATCCGCATGGGTTTCGAAACCCTGGTCGAGGCGGGCTATGAGCCGGAAATGGCCTATTTCGAATGCCTGCACGAGGTGAAGCTGATCGTGGACCTGATCTACGAAGGCGGCATCGCCAACATGAACTACTCGATCTCG
>JACSRN010000174.1 GCA_014879735.1 Paracoccaceae bacterium | reverse complement strand
CCGAGAAGGTCAGGATCGCCGCCATGACACAACGACTTGACCAGAACCCCGCGCAGGGCGTCGCGCTGATGCTGGCGGCGATCCTGACCTTCTCGGTCATGGATGCCACCGCCAAGGCGCTGGTGCAGAACTACGCGCCGGGCCAGGTGGTCTGGGTGCGCTTCTTCGGCCAGTTCCTGCTGGCGCTGGTCCTGCTGAACCGCCATCTTCCGCGCACGCTGCGCACGGCCCATCCCGGCATGCATCTCCTGCGCTCGCTGTTCCAGGTCGGGGCCATCGGCTTTTTCTTCCTGTCGCTGCAGCATATCGGCCTGGCCGAGACCACGGCGATCGGCGACACCAGCCCGGTGCTCATCACGCTGGGCGCCGCGCTGTTTCTGGGCGAGCGGCTGGGGCCGCGCCGGGTGATCGGCATCGCGGTCGCGCTGACCGGCGCGCTGATCATCATCCGCCCCGGCGCTGCCACCTTTTCGCCCTGGGCGATCCTGCCCTTCCTGTCGGCGCTGTGCTACACCGGCAATGCATTGCTGACCCGGGCGCTGGGGCTGAAGGATCCGATCTGGACCTCGATGCTCTGGGGCGGGCTGGTCGGTGTCGTCATCACCTCCCTGCCGCTGCCGCTGTATTGGACACCGATCGCGCTGGCCGACCTGCCGCTGTTTCTGGTGGTGGGCGTCCTGGGGACGGTGGCGCAATTGTTCCTGATCCGCAGCTTCAGCGTGGCCGAGGCTTCGCTGGTCGCGCCCTTCACCTATTGCGGTATCGTCTTTGCCACGATCTGGGGCGTGCTGCTCTATGACGAATGGCCCGATGGCTGGACCGTCGTCGGTGCGCTTGTGATCGTGGGGGCCGGTCTCTATGTCTGGCATCGCGAAACCGCCGTCCGCAAGCCGAGGCCATGACCGAACCCCGAATGCAGCCCCTGGGCTTTGCACAGAACCTGGCCGTCCGCGGGCTGATCGGCGGGGCAAAGCTGCTGCCCTTCCGCTGGCGGGTGCCTTTCCTGGGCTGGCTGATGCGCCGGATCGTCGGGCCGCTGGCCGGCTATCGGGCGCGGGCGCGCGAGAATCTGGCGCTGATCTGGCCCGACCTGCCCGAGCGGGAGCGGCGGCGCATCGCGGATGCCTCGCTCGACAATGCCGGGCGGACGCTGATCGAGAATTACTCAACCGCCGATCTGCTGGCACGCGGCGCGCAGACCGAACCTGCCGGTCCGGGGCTGCAGGCGCTGGTGGCGGCGCAGGCGGCGGGACGGCCGGTGATCCTGATGACCGGGCATTTCGGCAATTACGAGGCGGGCCGGGCGGCGCTGGTCGCCCGCGGCTACAGCATCGGCGGGCTGTACCGGCCGATGAAGAATCGCCATTTCAACACCCATTACGTCCGCACGATGGAGGCATTTGGCGGCCCGGTCTTTCCCCAGGGCCGTGCCGGCACATCGGGCTTCGTGCGGCATCTGAAGGCGGGCGGGATTCTGGTCCTGCTGTTCGACCAGCAGGCACCGGGGGAATGGATCGACTTTCTCGGCCAGCCGGCGCAGACCGCGATCTCGGCCGCACAGCTGGCGTTGCGCTACGATGCCGAGCTGATTCCGTTCTACGCCACGCGCCAACCCGACGGGCTGACCTTCCAGGTCGATCTGGAGGCGCCGGTGCCGCACAGCGATGCGCTGCAGATGACCGAGGCGCTGACCCGCAGCCTGGAGGCGCGCGTAGAGGCGCATCCGGGGCAATGGTTCTGGATACATCGGCGCTGGAAGGGCGTGCCGCCCAGGCCGCAACCCGACGCCGGCCCGGCCGCGGAAGACCGGGGCCGCGCCTAGTCCGTCCGGGCTGCGGCAAGAATCCGGCCCGGCCCCTCGGCCTGCAGGATCACCACGGCGGGCGCCCCCCCGGTCAGCGACACCGTGGTGTCCAGCGGCTCGGCTCCCGACCAGTCGCCCAGCACGGTCCATTCCGTCACCACGTTATGATAGGTGATGGTCTTGCCGGCATTCTCGCCGCGCTCGATCACCACCGTCTGTTCCGGCTCGTAGCGCACCAGTTGCACCCGCACCGGCGCCTCGAATGCCGCCGGCGCCTCGGCGCGGATCACCAGCGTGTCGCCGGCGCGGGTGGCGGCAAGGTGCACGGCCGCAGCGGGAGCAGAGTTCAGACGCTCGGCCATCGCGGCCTCGGTCACGTTCTGTTCATAGCCTTCCAGCCGGTCGGTGCCGCCAATGATGAACTGCGGCGTGTAGATGGTGCGCGAGCCGATGGCCCGGGCATAGGACCTGTCTCTTATACACATCT
>JACSRN010000047.1 GCA_014879735.1 Paracoccaceae bacterium | reverse complement strand
CCGCCCGCCACGGGCGCGCGGTCAGTCCAGCTTGCGGATATAGGTCCAGGTCGGCAGGCTGGCATTGCGCGCGACCGAAAAGGCCTCGGCATCGCCGAGATACTGGAACCCCGCATTGGACAGCACCCGCGCCGATCCCGGATTGTCCTGGAACACTTCGGCGAAATAGGTGCGGTCGCCCAGCGGATTGGCCGCGATCAGCGCCCGCACCGCCTCCGAGGCGATGCCGGTGTTCCAGAACGCCGGCGCGACCCAATAGGCCACTTCGGACTGGCCGCCCCGCCCCGGCTTCACCTCCATCGGCTTCAGGCTGATCACGCCCAGCAGTTCCGACAGCCCGGTCAGCGCCCCGTCCATCACCCAGACCGAGCCGGGACGTTCGTGTTTCATCGCGCGGGCGACATAGGCATCGGCCGCGCCGGGCGGAAAGGGATGCGGGATGTTCTGCGTCGCCTCGGCCACGCGCCGGTCGGCCGCGTGATGGGCGATCAGCCCGGTATCCGAGATCCGCACCGGACGAAGCACGAAGCGGCCGGCGGCGATCTGACCTTCGGCCACAGGAATGATCCGGTCATCGGTCGCGGGAATGATATCCAGAACCATGGCTTCCTCCTCTTGAAGTCCATGTGGGGGCTACCCCGGTAAATTTCACCTCCGACCCTGGCATGAAAGGGGCGGAAATGAGGAAGGGGACCGGCCTTTCAGCCGATCCCCCCGATACATCGTGACTGTAACGGTTTTCCGGCTTACTCGGCGGCCTCCGCGACCGGGAGGACCGAAATGAAGGTGCGGCCCTTCAGCCCCTTGCGGAACGTGACCTTGCCCTCGACAGTGGCAAAGATCGTATGATCCGTGCCCATGCCGACGCCGTCACCCGGGAACCAGGTGGTGCCGCGCTGCCGCACGATGATGTTGCCGGGAACGGCAGCCTGACCGCCGTAAAGCTTCACGCCCAACCGGCGACCGGCCGAGTCGCGACCGTTGCGGGACGAACCGCCTGCCTTCTTGTGTGCCATGGAAGTCGCTCCTTACTTCGCGGTTTCATGGGCGGCGCGGCGGGCATCGGCGGTGCCGGTGGCGGCCTTCACGCCGGTCCCCTCGGCGCCCGAGGCGAGAACCTCGGTCACGCGCACCAGCGTCAGCTGCTGGCGATGGCCGCGGGTGCGCTGCGACGAATGCTTCCGCCGCCGCTTGTGGTACGAGATGGTCTTCTCGCCCTTGATCTGGTCGATCACCTCGGCCTGGACCGCAGCCCCGGCCACGAGAGGCGCGCCGACGGTGGCGTCGACCATCAGGATTTCGTTGAACTGGATCTTGTCGCCAGCCGCAGCATCAAGCTTTTCAACACGCAGGACATCGCCCGCCTGCACCTTGTACTGCTTTCCGCCGGTCTTCAGGACCGCAAACATCGGTCGTCCTTCCTTCTTCCTCCGCGTCCTGCGGCCCCCGTTGCCGGGCGTTCGCCGGGTTTCCCCGCCTTCGGACAGCGCGCCCCCTTGGGGCGTTGTTCAAACGCATAGCCGCCCAGCCGGGTGCGCCCCGGGGACAGATGCGCGCTTATGCCGAGCCGGGCCGGCGCTGTCAAGCACGGGCACCCGCCCCGGCGGCAGATATCGCGCGCATCAGATACCGCCGGCGTCAGATGTCGCGTCCGCGCAGCACCAGCCCCACCTCGCGCCCCAGATCGGCCAGCGCCGGACGCAGCGCCGCCTCGCTGCCGGCCAGAACCGCGCGGTTCAGCACCTGACCGGCCGGCGAGGCGAGAAAATCGCCATAGGCCTTCAACTCCGCATCGCTCAGCGGTGCATAGGCCAGCGCCATGAAGCTGAACAGCCACTCTGCCGTATCGGCACGGATCCGCGCCTCGTCGGCCCAGACCCCGGCCAGCACATCGGCCTCGCTTTGCCGCAGGGCCACCGGCGCCGTTGCATTCAGCGCCAGGCTGAAGGCCGCCAGCACCGTCATGCTGCCGGCGGTGTTGCCCTCGATCAGGTCGCCCGCCTCGATCAGCCGGCGGATCGCGCGCAGTCGCGGATCGCGCGCGGCCTGCATCTTTTCCGCCTTGACCTCGGCCGCCTCGCGCAGGTCGTCGTCAAGCAGCGCGCGGCGCGCCAGCAGTTCCAGTTCGATGATCCGCTGGCCGACGGGGGCGGCATAGAATGCCTCTGTCGTCGCCGCAGCCGCGGGATCAGCTGCCAGTTCGGCGGCAAAGGCCGCAGCAAAATCCGCCTGCAACCGCTCCGGCGCATAGGCGCGCTCCACCGCCGCCTCGAACCCGGGCGCCGCGCGGCCGGCAAAGTAGATCTCGCGCAGGTCGGCGCCATAGGCCAGGCCCTCTTCGGCCATGATGGCGAACAGCTCGTCCAGCCGCATCGCCGCCATCACCCGCATCGCCTCGGCAGTCTCTGGCG
>JACSRN010000165.1 GCA_014879735.1 Paracoccaceae bacterium | reverse complement strand
CGCCTGCGCACGGTGGAGGAAGGCCTGCCGATGATCCGCGCCGCCAATACCGGCATCTCGGCGGTGATCGATGCCCGGGGCCGCATCGCACCCGCCGCCGATGGCCGGCCGGCGCGGTTGGCCATCGGCGTTCAAGGCGTGATCGACGCCGGATTGCCCGGCGCGCTGGCCGCCCCGCCCTATGCCCGCACCGGCGATCTGCCGCTGGCCGTGCTGTTGCTGGCCGGGCTCGGCGGTCTTGTGCTGCCGGGGCGCCGGCGGCGCAGCGCTTGATTGTTGATGCGCCAAGGCGTAAGGGGCGCGGGATGATCCCCCCCTCACAACGGCTTCCTGGCGTGACGGGGCAGGCCCAATGGAGCACTTAATCATGAGCCGCAAGAACTATGTCTTCACCTCCGAATCGGTTTCGGAGGGGCATCCCGACAAATTGTGCGACCGCGTGTCCGATGCGGTGCTGGATGCGTTCCTGACCGAGGAGCCCCATGCCCGGGTAGCCTGCGAGACCTTCGCCACCACCGGTCGCGTCGTGGTGGGCGGCGAGGTCGGGCTGTCGGATCCCGCAAAACTGAAAGAAATGATGGGCCGCGTCGACGGCATCGTCCGCGATTGCATCCGCGACATCGGCTATGAGCAGAAGAAGTTCCACTGGGAAACGGTGAAGATCCAGAACCATCTGCACAAGCAGTCGGCCCATATCGCGCAGGGCGTGGATGCGAACGAGAAGAAGGGCAAGGACGAGGGTGCCGGCGATCAGGGCATCATGTTCGGCTATGCCTGCGGCGAGACGCCGGAACTGATGCCGGCGCCGATCCTCTATGCCCATGCGATCCTGCGCCGCCTGGCCGAGGTGCGCAAATCGGGGCAGGAGCCGATGCTGCTGCCCGACGCCAAGTCGCAGCTTTCGATGCGCTACGAGGACGGCAAGCCGGTCGAGGTGACGTCGATCGTGCTGTCGCACCAGCATGCCTCGAAGAAGCAGAAGTCCAAGGATATCCGCGCCATCGTGGAACCCTACATCCGCGAGATCCTGCCCGAGGGCTGGATCACGAAGAAGACGCAATGGTGGGTGAACCCGACCGGCACCTTCGTGATCGGCGGCCCCGATGGCGATGCCGGCCTGACCGGGCGCAAGATCATCGTCGATACCTATGGCGGTGCGGCCCCCCACGGCGGCGGCGCGTTTTCGGGCAAGGATCCGACCAAGGTCGACCGCTCTGCCGCCTATGCCGCGCGCTATCTGGCGAAGAACATCGTCGCGGCCGGGCTTGCCTCGCGCTGCACGCTGCAGGTCTCCTACGCCATCGGCGTGGCCAGGCCGCTGTCGATCTATGTCAACACCCATGATACCGGAACCGTTGACGAGGCAAGGATCGAGCGCGCCGTGACCGAGGTCATGGATCTGACGCCGCGCGGCATCCGCACCCATCTGGGACTGAACCGTCCGATCTATGCCCGGACCTCGGCCTATGGGCATTTCGGCCGCCTGCCCGAGGCCGACGGTGGCTTCTCCTGGGAAAAGACCGATCTGGTCGAGGCGCTGAAGGCCGCAGTCTGACGGTGCCGCCGCGCGCCCGGCCGGTTTACGGGCGCGCGGCGATTGCTTAGGGTCGGCCAGTTTCGAATCCCTGCTGCTGGGTTGCGGTCATGCCCTTTCTTCCTCCCGTCCGCGCCGGTTCTGCCGCGGCGCTCCTCTGTGCCCTTGCCCTTGCCGCCTGCGTCCCGGCGGCGACGGATCTCGATGCGGTTCGCCTGGTGCAGGAAGGTACGGAATGCCGCGGTGCCGCGGCGGAATCCTGCTTCTTCCTCGGCGCGCCGGTTGCGATCGAGGACCGGGAGATCCGCCTGCCCGGGCGGCTGCTGGCCTTTCGCCCCACGGCGCGGACCCTGCATTTCATCGACAACCAGCGTGCGGAATGGCAGGCTCCGCCGCTCACTCTGACGGATGGCGCCTCGGTTCCGCTGCTCTTCGTACCCATCGTCGGCAGCCCGGATACGCCGGAATTCCGCAATGCCGCGGCCCTGCACGATGCCTATTGCGGCATCGGCAACGAGGCCGGTCCGGTCTACCATGCCGAGACCTGGCAGCGCGTGCATCGCATGTTTTACGATGCGCTGGTGGTCGGCGGCGTGGCGCCGGTGAAGGCCAAGGTGATGTTCGCGGCGGTCTGGCTGGGCGGTCCGCGCTGGGGTCCGACGGACGAACCGCTTGGCCGGCAGCCCGCGCTGCTGCCCGGAGGGGTGCAGCGTGCGGCCATGCGCCGCGCCAAGACCTATGTCGAACGTAACGATCCGCCGCTGGCGACGCTGGTGCTGTACCTGCAGGGGCTGGAAACTGACATGTATCGCCAGGCCGCCCATCTCGACCACGAGGCGCCGGCCGCCGGAAAAGATGCCGTGAACAGGCCGCCGGT
>JACSRN010000197.1 GCA_014879735.1 Paracoccaceae bacterium | reverse complement strand
CCCCGGTCGCTATGATGCGGTGTTTTTCACCGGCGGCCATGGCGTGATGTGGGATTTTCCCGACAGTGCCGGCCTGCAGGCCATCGCGCGGGAGATCTGGGAGGGCGGCGGCATCGTCTCGGCGGTCTGTCACGGCTATTGCGGCCTGCTGAATATCCGGTTGTCGGACGGCCGGCTTCTGGTGGCGGGAAAACGGATCACCGGCTTTTCCTGGACGGAAGAGATCCTGGCCGGCGTGGCGGGAAAGATGCCCTACAATGCCGAGGCGGAAATGCGGCAGCGTGGTGCGCAATATACCCGCCAGCTGCTGCCGTTCGTCCCCCATGTCGTTGCCGACGGGCGCCTGATCACCGGCCAGAACCCGGCATCGGCAAAGGCGACGGCAAGACGCATCGCCCGGCATCTGGCGGATTAGGCCTCCGCGGGACCGGCATCCCCGCGGCGGGCCGATGGCGGCCGCCTTTGCGCCCCAACGTCGCGCCCCCGCCGGGCCCACGCAGCCCAAGGCCATCGGGCGCAGCCCGCATCGAACGCAGCGGCCCGCGGCGGGGCGGGGTGTTCAGTCCGCGACCTCGCCGTTCAACTGGTGCCAGGCATAGGCGCGGCCATCGGGAAAGACCGCGACGACCCGGTCGATGCCGGGATGGATGTCATGGACCGACAGGAAGGCCAGCGCCTCGCCGGTTTCCAGCGCCGCATCGATGCGGCCGGCATCATAGCACGAAAACCAGCCCGGCCCGACCAGCGGGGTGGGCTTGTCGTACATCGCATAGGTCTCGGTCAGCATCGCCTGGCTCAGCGGCGTGGTGAAACAGGCGCGAAAGCGCAGCGGGCTGGAACCGGCATCGACCCCCTCGACATTGTCGGCCACGATCACCTCGGGCGCGCCGCCACCCAGCGGCGTCAGCGCGATTTCCGCGCCGGGGGTGAAGGCCGCCGGCTCGTAATAGGCATAGACCTGCAGCCACCAGATCGCAGCCCCTGCCACAATGCCGCTCAGCACCAGAACCCCCGCCGCGATCTTGCCTGCATTCACGCCGCCACCCCGGCATCGGCGCCCGCCTCGGTCTGGCGGAACGCATCGGCGCATTTCTTCGCCAGCGCGCGGACGCGGCCGATATAGGCCTGGCGTTCGGTGACAGAGATCACCCCGCGCGCATCCAGAAGGTTGAACAGATGGCTGGCCTTGATGCACTGGTCATAGGCGGGATGCGCCATGACGATGCGCTTGCCGGTCTTCGGATCCTCGGGCGGGAAGTCCAGCAGGCGCTGGCATTCCGCCTCGGCATCCTGGAAATGGCGAAACAGCATTTCGGTATCGGCGGCGTCAAAGTTGTGGCGGCTGTATTCCTCCTCCGTCTGGCGGAAGATGTCGCCATAGCTCAGCGGGATCGGCGCCGAGGGGTCGTTGAACGGCATGTCCATCACATGGTCCACCCCCATCACATACATCGCCAGCCGTTCCAGCCCATAGGTCAGCTCGCCACTGACGGGCTTGCAGTCATGGCCGCCGACCTGCTGGAAATAGGTGAACTGGCTGACTTCCATCCCGTCGCACCAGACTTCCCAGCCCAGGCCCCAGGCGCCCAGCGTCGGGCTTTCCCAATCGTCCTCGACAAAGCGGATGTCATGCAGCGCAAGGTCGATGCCGATGGCCGCCAGCGAGCCGAGGTAGAGATCCTGCAGGTTGGCCGGGCTGGGCTTGATGATGACCTGGTACTGATAATAGTGCTGCAGGCGGTTGGGGTTCTCGCCATAGCGGCCATCGGTCGGCCGGCGCGAGGGCTGGACATAGGCCGCAGCCCAGGGCTTTGTTCCAAGGCTGCGCAGCGTGGTGGCGGGGTGGAAGGTGCCGGCGCCCACTTCCATGTCATAGGGTTGCAGGATGGCACAGCCCTTGTCGGCCCAGTAGCTTTGCAGCCGCAGGATGATCTCCTGGAAACTTCTCGGCGTGGCCATGGCGCAGCCCTTCCCTGGTGAATGCGAAGCTTTCCCTATCGTCCGGCCTGCGCGCGGTCAATTCCCCGGGAGGGGAAGCAGAGGCGGCCATTCCCGCTTGCCCTCGCGGGGGGCATGGCTAAAGGTAAACCGGACGTGAACAGCCGCGAGGCCCTGCCGACCGGCCCTGAGGAAACCGCCCCCGCATGAATCCCTGCCTTCGTCGTCCTGCCCTGCTGTCCATCTTTCTCGCCGTTTTTGCCCTGATTTTCCTGGTTCTCCCAGCCCGCGCGCAAGACCGCATCTGGCTGCAGATCGAGGCGCAGCCGACCCTGGACGAGGCGATCTCGCGGGCCGGGGCCTATGCCGGCGCCTTTCCCAATGTGGTGGGCTACCGGCTGACCTCGGGCTGGTTCGCCATCGTGCTGGGGCCCTATGGCGTGGCCGAGGTCAGCCGGTAGCCCACCACATTGGGAAAGGC
>JACSRN010000101.1 GCA_014879735.1 Paracoccaceae bacterium | reverse complement strand
CCGCCCTTGCCGTGGTCGACATAGATGGTCCGGTCGTCGCCCCAGTAGCGAAAGGTCGATGAAACGCCCAGCGGCAGGCGCTTTACCGCGCGACGGAACTGGGCGTTCGATCTGGCAAGGGGGCGGTTGGCTGCAGGAATCATGACAAGGCTTTCGGGGGATTGCGGATATGCACAGGCTGCAGTTATTTTGACTGGGCTGTCAATCAGAATATCGCAGTTACAGATACCGCGTTTTCCGCTATGACGACTTGCCCAGAGGAGAAACCGATGGCTGCTGTCGAATCCTTGCCGAACACCGACCCGCCGCCGCGCAAGATGCCGCGCGACGCCCGTCGCCAGCAGTTGATCGAGGCGACGATCGAGACCATTGCCCGGCAGGGCTATTCCCGCACCACGCTGACCGAGGTGGCGCGGACCGCCGGGCTGTCACACGGCCTGGTCAATTTCCATTTCCAGACCAAGGACAAGCTTCTGGTCGAGGTCTTGCTGTATCTGGCCGAGGAATATCGGGCCAACTGGACCGGCGCGGTCGAGGCGGCCGGCACCTCGGCGCCCGAACAGCTGCATGCCATGCTGGCGGCCGATTTCCGGCCGGAACTCTGCACGCCGGCGCGCCTGTCGGCCTGGTGCGCCTTCTGGGGCGAGGCGCAGGGTCGCCCGCTGTATCAGGAGAAATGCGGCTCGAACGACGAGGAATACAACCGCATCCTCGAAGGGCTCTGCGCGCGGATGAATGCCGAACACGGCTATGCCAACGACCCCACCCGGACGGCGCGCGTGCTGCGCGTCACGACCGAAGGGGTCTGGCTGGACATGATGACGATGCAGGCGCCCTATGATGCAGAAGAGGCACTGGCCACGCTGATGACCTGCGCCGCCGCCTTCTTTCCCCATCACTTCGATGCGCGCGGCCTGCTCACCTGACGGTGCCGGCGGCGCATCGGCGCATCAATTCACGGCCGCGAGTTCCGGCGAGAAATCTGCGGTGTCCACATTGGCCGCGGCGACATCTGCAAGGCGCAAATAGGTCAGTCCCTGCACCTGCACCAGCGTGTCGACGCCGCCAGCATCGTTGGCTTGTTCGACAAGCGTCACGGTTTCGGCAAAATCTGCTGCACGTTCGACGACCAGGGTGAAGTCATCCGTGCCGGCGGCGTAATCGGCGACAGTGGGGAAGGCATCGTCAAGCCGGCCCACGGTGGACAGGTCGCTTCCCTCGCCGGTCGAGAACAGGACGCCGCCAGACACCGTCAGCACGTCGTTGCCGGCGCCGGCATGCAGCGTGTCCGAACCAAGCTGGCCGATCAGCGTATCGGACCCTTCGCCGCCGCGCAGGACATCGTTGCCACTGCCGCCGTCGAGCAGGTCGTTGCCCGCACCGCCGCTCATAGCATCGTTGCCGGCGCCGCCCAGCACCTGATCGTCATCGTCGCCGCCGCTGATTGCATCGTCTCCTACGCCGCCCGACAGCTGATCTGCGCCAGCAGAGCCGTAAAGCATGTCGTTTCCGGTCCAGCCGAACAGCGAATCCGCGCCCTCCGCACCCGAGAGTGAATCGTCGCCGCCTTCGCCAACCATCCAGTCGTCGCCGTCAAGGCCGACCAGAACGTCGTTGCCCGCGCCGCCCCGCAGGCTATCGGTGCCCGCGCCGCCGTAAAGCTCGTCGTTGCCGGCGCCGCCATGCAGCCAATCGTCGCCAGTATCGCCGGACAGCATGTCGTCGCCATCTTCGCCAAGCAACCGATCATTGCCGGCGGTGGCCTGCAGGCTGTCGTCGCCCGCCCCGCCCCGCAGGGTGTCGTCGCCCGCATCGCCCGAAGCGGTATCGTCGCCATCGCCGCCGGAAAGCAGATCGTTGTCGCCAAGGCCCGCGATCAGGTCGTCGCCACCAGCACCCCGGATCGTGTCGGCCAGTTCGCCGCCATCGATCGTATCGGCATCCTCTGTTCCGACGACATTGACCGAACCGGGTTCCGGCTCCTTGTCATTGTCGTCGTCATCGTTGCCAGAGAACAGATCGATAAGCAGGCCACCCAACAGCAATGCGGGCAGGAAATATAGCAAATCCATGAACTGTCCTTCCGGGTTGACTCAAAAAACCGATGCGATTCGCGCATTTGAGTGCTTTGCAGCAAATCTAAAATTCGCTAACCCGCTGTCAATCTTTGCGTGTTACCGCGCAATGCCGCGGGCCGCCGCGCCAACGATTCGGGGGCTACTGCACCGATTGATGCTGGTCCGGAAACAGCCGCATCAATCCTTCCGGCCGACGTTTTCGGCATAGGCCTTTTCGAATGCGGTCTTCTTTTCGGCGCTGGCCTCGGTCTGATGCAGGGCAACCCAGTCGGGGTAAGGCATGCCGTAGACGATCTCGCGTGCCTGATCCTTGTTCAGCGCAATGCCGCGCTCGGCGGCGGCCTCCTGATACCAGCGGCTGAGGCAATTGCGGCAGAAACCGCCCAGATTCATCAGGTCGATGTTCTGGACCTCGGGCCGCCGGACCATCAGGTGATCGATCAGGGCGCGAAAGGCCGCGGCCTCAAGCTCGGTGCGGGTTGCGTCATCCATCGGCATCCTCCAGGGCGGCTTGCAGGACCGGCGCCAGCCGCGCGGCCCAGGCCTCCTGCGCCGCCGCGTCGCCGATCAGGTCGTTTCTCACTTCGATCAGGGTATTCTGCCGCCCTTTGGCAAGAGCGTGCCGGTCGATCGAATCTCCGGGCAGATGGCCGGAATAGGGTTCGTTGTCGCCGACGCACAATTCGGGATCGGCCGAAAGCCGTGCGATCAGCGGCCGTGACAGGCGTTCGTCCAGATGGGAATGCAGGACCCCCACCTGCCAGGGCCGCAGCTTACGTCCCTTCAGCCCGGGCGTAAAGGAATGGACGGCACAGATCGCGGTATCCTCGCGCCGGGCGGCCACCGCCGTATAGGCGGCGTGGTAGGGCCGGTACAGCCTGTCGAGACGCGCCGCGATCCCGGCCGCGTCGATCCTGCGGTTGGCGGGAACGACCGAGCCATCGTAAAGCCGCATCACCAGCGTCGGATCGTCCTCGCCGCGGTTCGGGTCGATGACCAGGCGCGAGAAATCGGACCAGATCACCGGGCTGTCAAGATACCGGCCCAGCGCCCGCGCCACCCCCAATGCCCCGATATCATAGGCGATATGGCGCGCCATATCCGCTGCCGGCAAGCCCAGATCGCCGCCCGCCACCCAGCCCGGCACCCGGTTTGTCGCGTGATCGCAGGTGATCAGCCAGCGGCCGGGGCGGTGCTCGCCCTCGATCTGATACGGATTGCCCAATCGCTTGCCCCTCCTTTTTCTACCAGTTCCTGCCGGTTATCCGATCCCCCCGGCGCCGTCAAAAGCCGCCGTGTCGCAAATCCGTTGGTTGCGAGCGCGCACGCTTTGGGCCATAAGGCGCACGGCCCACGATGGAACACGACATTGCGCAAAGGAGGATGGCATGCGCCGCCACCGCAAAGTGAAGATTGTGGCCACGCTCGGGCCGTCTTCCAGCACCTATGACATGATCTGCGAATTGTTCGTGGCCGGGGCCGACGTGTTCCGCCTGAACATGAGCCACGGGACCCATGACGAACTGCGCGAGCGGCATCGCATCATTCGCGAAGTCGAGCGTGACCTGGGCCGGCCGATCGGCATCCTGGCCGATCTGCAGGGGCCGAAGTTGCGCGTTGGCGCCTTTGCGGCCGGGGCGCATGATCTTGAGGATGGCGACAAGTTCCGCCTCGACCTTGACCAGGCGCCGGGCGATTCCACCCGTGTGCAGCTTCCCCATCCGGAGATCTTTGCCGCCCTCGTTCCCGGGGCGATGCTTCTGGTGAATGACGGCAAGCTTCGCCTGCGGGTCGACGATTGCAGCGCCGACCATGCCGATTGCACCGTGGTCGTCGGCGGTACGATTTCCAACCGCAAGGGCGTGAACGTGCCCGATGTGGTGCTGCCTCTGGCCGCGCTGTCGGAAAAGGACCGCAACGACCTGGAGTTTGCCTGCGAACTGGGCGTCGACTGGCTGGCCCTGTCCTTCGTGCAGCGCCCCGAGGATGTGATCGAGGCCCGCGCGCTGGCCAAGGGCCGGGCCGCGATCCTGTCCAAGATCGAAAAGCCGGCGGCGGTGAAGGCCTATGACGAGATCCTCAAGGTGTCCGACGGGATCATGGTGGCGCGTGGCGATCTTGGCGTCGAACTGCCGGTCTATTCGGTGCCGCCGATCCAGAAGCGGCTGGTCCGCAGCGCCCGCGCGGCGGCCAAGCCGGTGATCGTGGCGACGCAGATGCTGGAATCGATGATCGAGAACCCGATGCCGACCCGGGCCGAGGTGTCTGACGTCGCGACCGCGATCTACGAGGGCGCCGATGCGGTGATGCTGTCGGCCGAAAGCGCCGCCGGCAAGTTCCCGGTCGAAGCGGTGACGACGATGGACAATGTCGCCCGTTCGGTCGAAAGCGATCCGACCTATCGGTCGATCATTGATGCCAGCCGGGTGGCCAAACGCGCCACCGTCGCCGACGGCATTGTTGCCGCCGCGCGCGAGATCGCGGAATCGACCGATATCAAGGCGATCTGCTGCTTCAGCCAGTCGGGAACAACCGTCAGCCTTGTGGCGCGCGAGCGGCCACATATCCCGGTGATCGCGCTGACGCCGCTGGTGGAAACGGCCCGCCGGATGGCGCTGACCTGGGGCGCGCATTGCGTGATCGTGCCCGAGCAGGAGCGGTTCAAGGGCGCAGTCCTGTCGGCGATCCGTGCCGCGCGGTCGGACGGATTTGCCTCCGAGACCGACCACATCGTCGTGGTTGCCGGCGTTCCGTTCAACGTGCAGGGCACAACCAACATCCTGCGTGTCGCGCCCTGTGACGAGCGATTGATTTCGAAGGTCGACCCCGGCTAACCTTGGCGGCAGCGCCGGCAGCCGCAGGCCGTTTGCGGACAGGGGCGGAATGGACAGCGATCTTCTTCTGACCGTCGGAATCGTGATCTCGATCCTGTCGTTGCCCTCTATCCTCTCGGCCTGGAGCGATGGTCGCGCCCCGCGCCTGGGCGCGACCTTGCTGGTTGCAGGGCTTGGCCTGGTGGTTGTGGCCGTGATGCGCCATCCGGACGGCTATGCCCTGTCCGAGGTGCCCCATGTGATGCTGGGCGTGCTTGGCCGGCTGCTGCACCGATAGGCCGCCGCGGTTTTCGCTTGCCCTTGATCGGCTGCCCGCCTATACGGGCGCCTTCGGAAGAACCGCGGGGCCGGCGGATGTGGCATGCCGAGTCGCGCGCGAAACACTGGAGTGTGAAATGCCCAAGATGAAGACCAAATCCGCCGCGAAAAAGCGGTTCTCCTTCACGGCCAATGGCCATGTGAAGGCCGGCGTGGCCGGCAAGCGCCACGGCATGATCAAACGCACGACGAAGTTCGTCCGCCAGGCGACCGGGACAATGCTCCTGAGCACCCCGGACGAGGGCATCGTCAAGAAATACATGCCGTACAACCGCTAAGGAGAGGTCAGAGAAATGTCCCGCGTCAAATCCGGTAAGGTCACGCATGCCCGTCACCGCAAGGTGATTGCCAAGGCCAAGGGCTATTACGCCGCCCGCTCGACCAACTTCCGCACCGCGACCCAGGCCGTCGACAAGGCCCAGCAATACGCGACCCGCGACCGCAAGGCCAAGAAGGGCCAGTTCCGCGCCCTGTGGATCCAGCGTATCAATGCCGCCGTCCGCCTGTTCGATCCGTCGCTGACCTATTCGCGCCTGATCAACGGCCTGTCGAAGGCCGGGATCGAAGTGGACCGCAAGGTTCTGGCCGATCTTGCCGTGCACGAGCCCGAGGCGTTCAACGCCATTGCCGACAAGGCCCGCGCCGCTCTGGCCGCCTGAGGCCGCAGGCGTCGCACGGAAATTCCGACCCCCGCGCCAGCCCGGCGCGGGGGTCTTGCTTTGTGGTGACGGGACGCGCCCGCCAGTGGCGGAACCGCTGGTCCGGTTCCAGCGGTCATATCCGCCCCGACTGCCCCGCGTGCGTGCCGGCAGGTGGGCTTTCGGGGCCGGCGGGATTGTCGCGCCGATCCCGACAATCCCGCCCTTTCGCCGCAATCCTGCCAGAATCCTCAATGAAACCCGAGATGTGACGATGGTAACGGGTTTACGAGGAAGCTGGACATGAATCGCAGATCAGATGCGCTGCCGATGCGCGATGGCCTGACGGCGGCGCTGCTGCCGCTGGGGCCGGCGATGTGGCACGACTTTGCACAGACGCTGGACTGGGCGGCGCCCGGGGCAACGATCGACCTTCTCCTCGCCGCCGATGCGATTACCGATCGCCCCGATTGCGACCGTGCCACGGCGGCGCTGATCCTTGCCTGTGCCGGCGCTGCGGGGTTCCACCGCGGCGAAGTGCCCGCGGGTTTCGATGCCGGCGCCGCGCAAGCCTTTACCCGCCGCCTGCACGCCGATCTTGCGGCTGGCAGGTTTGCCGTCGCGCGGTTCGGCCTTTCACCTTCGGCGCTGCAGCTGATCCATCGTGAACTCGGGCCGCAAGGCGCGCTGCCGCTGCCGCCGCTGACCTTTGGCCGGGCCGAGGTCGAGGCGCCGGCTGCGCATGTCGCGGGCCGGCTCTATCCGCCATCGGCGCCGCTGCGCCGCGCGGGTTGACCCCGTGCCCCTTGCAATCGGGCGATTGCGCCGCTAACCCCGGACCCGCATTCTGGCGGAGGTTCCGATGGATTTGACCGAGATCCGTGGCAAATATCTTGCGGCCGTCGCTGGCGCCGCGGGCGAGGCCGCGCTGGAAGAGGTGCGCGTTGCCGCTCTTGGCAAGAAGGGCGAAGTCAGCGCATTGATGGCGACGCTGGGCAAGATGCCCCCCGAAGAGCGCAAGACCGCCGGTGCGGATCTGAACGCCTTGAAGGACGAGATCGACGCCGCGCTGCGGGCAAAGAAGACCGCGCTTGGCGATGCCGCACTGGACGAAAGACTGCGCGCCGAATGGCTGGATGTCACCCTGCCTGGCCGTCCGCGCCGCGCCGGCACCGTCCACCCGGTCAGCCAGGTGACGGATGAATTGACGGCGATCTTCGCCGACATGGGCTTTGCCGTGGCCGAGGGGCCGCAGGTCGAAAGCGACTGGTACAATTTCGACGCGCTGAACATCCCGCCGGAACATCCCGCCCGGCAGGAGCATGACACCTTCTTCATGCATCGCGCCGCCGGCGACGACCGCCCGCCGCATGTCTTGCGCACCCATACCTCGCCGGTGCAGATCCGCGCCATGACCGAACAGGGCGCGCCGATCCGCGTCATAGCACCTGGCCGTGTCTACCGAATGGACATGGATCAGACCCATACGCCAATGTTCCATCAGGTCGAGGGGCTGGCGATCGACCGCGACATCTCGATGGCCAATCTGAAGTGGACGCTGGAGGAATTCTGCCGCGCCTTCTTCGAGGTGCCCTCGGTGGAGCTGCGGTTCCGTGCCAGCCATTTTCCCTTCACCGAGCCTTCGGCCGAGGTCGACATCCGCTATTCCAACGTCGGCGGACAGCTTCGCATCGGCGAGGGTGACAAGTGGATGGAAATCCTTGGCTCGGGCATGGTGCACCCGAAGGTGCTGGCGGCGGCGGGGGTGGACCCGACGCAATGGCAGGGCTTTGCCTTCGGCATGGGCATCGACCGGATCGCCATGCTGAAATACGGCATCCCCGACCTGCGGGCGTTCTTTGAATCCGATCTGCGCTGGCTGCGGAACTACGGGTTCTCGGCGCTGGATGTGCCGACGCTGCCCGCCGGGCTGTCGCGCTGAGGTGGCGCTGCCAAGGCCCTGCCTGGCCGCAGCCCATGCCATCGGCGGGATGTCTGCGGCAGGCTTCAGGCTGCCGCGCATCCTGCCCCGCCGGCGGGCTTGCCCGGGGCGCCTGTCATTCTGCTGGCTATTGCCTCAACGGCGCCGCGGAACTTTACTTGCACCCTGTCCCCATTCGGGGCAATATTTGATCAAATTCCCCAACCCCGAGGTCCGCCATGCTGATCAAGCGCGAGTTCTATATCAACGGTCAATGGGTCGCCCCCACCACCCCCCGGGACCACGAGGTGATCAACCCCTCGACCGAAGAGCCCTGCGCAGTGATTTCGCTGGGCGACAAGGCTGATACCGATGCCGCCGTGGCCGCGGCCAAGGCCGCCTTCCCGGCTTGGGCCGCCACCCCGCCGCAAGAACGCGCGCGCCTGATCGCGCGGATCCTCGAGCAGTACAATGCCCGGCTGCAGGAGTTTGCCGAGGTCATCGCGATGGAGATGGGCGCCCCCATCGACTTTGCGCTGTCCGATCAGGCGCCCTGCCTGCCCTGGCACACCACGAACTTCCTCAAGGCATTTGACAGGATCGACTGGATTCGTCCACTTGACCCCTCGCTGCCGGCCAACCAGCCGCAACCGGCCGTCGCGATGGAGCCGATCGGTGTGGTCGGCCTGATCACGCCCTGGAACTGGCCGGTGAACCAGATCGCGCTGAAGGCCATTCCCGCCATGCTGGCCGGCTGCACCTGCGTGCTGAAGCCGTCGGAAGAAGCGCCGTTGAACGGCATGATGTTCGCCGAATTCTGCCATGATGCCGGTATTCCAGCGGGCGTGTTCAACCTGGTGAACGGCGATGGCGCCGGTGTCGGGTCGCAGCTTTCGGCGCATCCCGATATCGAGATGATCTCGTTCACCGGCTCGACGCGGGCCGGACGTGCGATTTCGGTCGCAGCGGCGCAGACGCTGAAGCGCGTCACGCTGGAACTTGGCGGCAAGGGCGCGAACCTGCTGTTCGCCGATGCCGACGCCAAGGCAGTCGAGCGGAGCGTACGCCGGATGATGGAAAACACCGGGCAAAGCTGCAACGCGCCGTCGCGCCTGCTGGTCGAACGCTCGGTCTATGACGAAACCGTCGCCAAGGCTGCAGCGGTGGCAGATTCGATCAAGGTCGGCCCCGCTCTGGAGCATGGCGCCCATGTTGGCCCGGTGGTGAACAAGCGCCAGTGGGACCAGATCCAGCGCTACATCCAGATCGGCATTGACGAGGGCGCGCGGCTGGTTGCCGGCGGTCCGGGCCTGCCTGACGGATTCAACCGCGGCTATTACGTGAAGCCCACAATCTTTGCCGATGTGGCGCCCGGCATGACCATCGAGCGCGAGGAGATCTTTGGCCCGGTCCTGTCGATCGTTCCGTTCGAGACCGAGGAGGAAGCTGTCCGCATTGCCAATGACACGCCCTATGGCCTGACGAACTACGTCCAGTCGGGCGATCCGGTGCGGGCGAACCGGCTGGGGCGGCAACTGCGCTCGGGCATGGTCGAGGTCAACGGCAAGTCGCGCGGCGCCGGCTCGTTCTTTGGCGGCGTCAAGCAATCGGGCCGCGCGCGCGAAGGCGGCATCTGGGGCCTGGAGGAATTTCTCGAGCCCAAGGGCATTTCGGGCTATGATTTCAGCGCGCCCGGCGCGGCAGAGTAACCACGGCATCGATAGGATCGGGGGGGCCGCCCGTGCGGGCGGCCCCTTTTCATTGCGCGTTCATCGCGCTGCGCAAGCCAGACCTAACCAGGGGTTCGAGGCCCCTCCGCCGCAAGCCGGGTGCGGATTCTTGGCCCGGTGGAACGGTCGGGACCACGGGTCGCGGGGCCGGACCGCGGCGGAAAACGGTCCCTGCGATGATAGGGGCAACGGGCCGTGGCCGTGCCTGCGCCCTTCATCCGTGGCGATGGCTCGGGTTCAGCGCCTTGATCCGGCGAGAAGCGCCTCCAGGTGGAACGCTTCGGGCAGGTTGTCCTGCCCGTCCAGCACCAGATCGGCCATTCGCTCGGCGACAAGGGGGGCGAGGCCGAAGCCGATCTTGAAGCCGCCATTCGCAACGAAATGGTTGGGCCGCCCCGGCCAATGCCCCAGGACCGGGCTGCGGGTCGTTGCCCTCGGGCGAATCCCGGCCCAGCGTTCCAGCACCGGCGCGGTCTGCAGCACCGGCAGCACCGCCCGCGCGCGGTCGATCAGCGTCTCGACCAGCAGGTCGGGCGCTTCGGAGGTCCAGTCCGGCTCGCTGGTCGAGCCGATGGCCACGGTTCCGTCGGCATGCGGCACCACATGCAGGCCGCCGGCATAGATCTGGGGCAGATCGCGCGCATCGTGACCCAGAAGCGCGGCCTGACCCTTCACGCCGCCGCCAATCTTCCGGCCAAAGGCCGCCGACAGATCTTCCAGCCCGCGCCAGCCGGTTGCATGGATCACCGCGCCGGCCGCTTCGGTGTCATGCTCCGATACCTCGGCTCCGGTCGCCCGCAGCGCGGCCACCAGCGCGGCGCCGGCGCGGCGCGGCGACATCCGCGCGGTCAGCGTGTCGTGGACCAGCCAACCCGAGGGACTTGCCGGCTCCCAGGCCGCGCCCTGTGCAGGGACGATCCGCCACTCTGCCCGGCCCTGCCACAGCGACCGTGCGGCCTCTGCCCGGCTCCGCGCCAGCGCCACGGCCGCCGCATCGGCCAGCGGTTGCAGCCGGCCGGACCGCAGATAGCCCGGATCGACGCCGCCGGCGGCCCGAACGGCGTCCCACCAGTCGCTGGCCATCAGCAGGCTGTCGAACTGGAACGCCTTCAGCGTGTTCCAGCCTTCCGGCGCATGCGGTGCCAATGCGCCGACCAGCCCGCCCGAGGCCCCCGCGCCGATCCTCTGCCGTTCGATCAGCCGTACGCGCGCGCCGCGTCGCGCACAGGCCCAGGCGCAGGCCAGTCCGAAGGCCCCGCCGCCCCGCACCGTGACGTCGACGCTTGTCATTGCCCCCGGCCTCCTGCATGGAACGCCAGAGGACTAGGCCCATGCACCGCCAGACACAACCCGATCTCGACTGGAAGGACGGCGTGATTCCGGTGGCCCGGGCTTTCGACGACCCCTATTTCAGCCTTGCCGGTGGGCTGGCAGAGACGCGCCATGTATTTCTTGCCGGAAACGGCCTGCCAGAGCGGCTTCGTGACGGGTTTCACATCGCCGAACTCGGTTTTGGCACCGGCCTGAACCTTCTGGCGCTGGCACTGATGTGGCAGGCGCGTGGTCGGCCCGGCCTGCTGCAATACACGACCTTCGAGGCGTTTCCGATGACCGCCGCCGACATGGCCCGCGCGCTGGCGCAGTTCCCCGAGGCGGCGGCGATCGCGGCCCCGCTGCTTGATCAATGGTCGGCGGGGGCGACCGTGATCGCCTTGCCGGGCATCCGTGTCCGGCTGGTTCTGGGCGATGCGCGACAGACGCTGCCCGCGTGGGATGGTCGGGCGGATGCCTGGTTTCTCGACGGGTTCTCGCCGGCGAAAAACCCCGAGATGTGGGGCGAGACGCTGATGGCCGAGGTTGCCCGCCACACGCTGCCGGGCGGCAGTTTCGCCACCTATTCCGCGGCTGGCGCCGTGCGCCGTGGCTTGGCGGCGGCGGGCTTCGATGTGTCCCGCCGGCCCGGTTTCGCCGGCAAGCGCCATATGAGCGCGGGCCGCCTGCCTGTTGTCGCCTGACGGCCGTCAGGCCGCCGATTCCGACACCTGTATCACTGGCACCGCGTCCGACGGGCAGTTTTGTGCCAGCGCGTCGATAATTGCGGTCTTGCGCAGCGGTTTGGTCAGGTAGCGGTCGATGCCCGAGGCGAGGATCGCTTCGGCGTCGCCGTCCATCGCATGGGCGGTCAGCGCGATGATCGGCACATGTGCCTCCGGCCCCTCGGCGGTGCGGATGGCGCGGGCGGCCTCTTTCCCATCCATCACCGGCATCGAGATATCCATGAAGATCAGGTCGGGGCGGAAGCTTTGCCACAGATCCACGGCCTGCCGGCCGTCCTCGGCAAAGACCAGGGCGATCTCCACTCCACGCACCATCTTCTGAAAGACCAGTTGGTTGGTCTTGTTGTCCTCTGCCGCCAGCACCCGCATCTTCCGCGCGGTGGCCGGTTCCGGGCGGGGAACCTGCGGCGGCGGCGGCGGGGTAAGGCTTTCGGTCAGGCCAGAGAGACGGGCGTAGAGTTCGGCGCGCAGGACCGGCTTTTGCAGGATCGCATCCAGAATCCGCGCGGCATCGTGTTCCCGCGCGGCCGTCGGATTCGAGGACAGCAGCAGGATCGGCATCCGGTGGCCCCCGGCGCGAATCTGCCGCGCCAGGGCCAGGCCATCCATTTCGGGCATTTCGTGATCGGTCAGCACCACGTCGTAGCTGGCATCCGCAGCCAGGGCCGCGAGCGCCTCGGCGCCGGAACGACAGAGCCTCACCTCGATGCCACAGGGGGTAAGCTGGCGCTCCAGGATGGTGCGGTTGATGAATCGGTCATCCACCACCAGCGCCCGCTGCACCCGGATCGCCGGATGGGTGGGCTGGGCCGATTCTGCGACCTGGAACGTGACGCGGAACCCGAAGACCGATCCCTTGCCCGGTTCGCTGTCGACCCAGACGGCGCCGCCCATCCGCTCGATCAGCCGGCGGGTGATGGTCAGGCCAAGCCCCGTACCTTCGTACTTGCGGTTGCGCTCGTCCTCGACCTGGTTGAACTCGCCGAAGATGTGGTCGAGATGTTCGGCCGCTATGCCGATCCCGGTATCCTCGACCGTGACATGCAGTTGCTGGCGCCCGTCCTCGACCTCCAGCCCGACCACACGGGTCAGGACATGGCCGCTTTCGGTGAACTTCACCGCATTGCCGACAAGATTGGTCAAAACCTGCCGCAGCCGCCCGGGATCGCCGACATAGCGGGTGGGCAGGAGAACGTCGTAATCGATCATCAGGTCGATCCCCTTGGCCCGCGCCCGTGGCTGCAAGAGCATCATCACCTCATGGATCGTGCGTTCAAGGTCGAAGGGTTCGGGATGCAGGGCCATCCGTTCGGCCTCGAGCTTGGAATAGTCGAGTATGTCGTTGATGATGACGAGAAGCGCCTCGCCGGAAGAGCGGATGGTTTCGGCGAAAAGCCGCTGCTCGTCGCTCAACGGCGTATCGCACAACAGTTCGGCCATGCCGACCACGCCGTTCATCGGCGTCCGGATTTCGTGCGACATATTGGCAAGGAAGGCCGATTTCGCGCGGTTTGCTGCCTCGGCCGCACTTCTCGCCGCTTCAAGTGCGGCGCGCTGCTCATGCAACTCGCTGATGTCGCTGCGCAATCCGACGCGACCGCCGTCCGGCGTGGCATGGTCGCGTTCGCGGATCCATCGGCCGTCGGCCAACTGGCATTCGCTGGCATCGCGGGCTTCTCGCATCTGGAGCAGGCGCGCCTGAAGCCAGTCCTCCTCATGCCCCTTGATCGACGGGATATGCCCGGCACTCAACCCGTAGCGCAGCAGATCTTCGAAGGTCGTGCCGGGCACGGCGGCGGCGGCGCTGTCGGGAAACATGTCGCGGTAGCGTTGATTGCAAGCCAAGAGTCGTTCCTCCCTGTCGAAGAGCACAAATCCGTCCGGCAGCGCCTCGATCGCGGCCCAGATGCGCATCTGCTCGGTCGTATCGATCGCAAGGCTGACCAGATCGCCATCGCGCGAGCGGCGGTCGACCAGGCGCACCCAGATGCCGTTGTTGAACCGCAGCGTCTCGGACTGGATCGGATCGGCGTCGAGTCGCGCCAGCATCCGCGCCACCCAGTCGGCCCCGCTGGCGCCGCCGGTATGGACCAGATCGCCATCGACAAGCGCCTGAAGCAGATCGGCATAGCTGACGCCAGTCTTCACCTCGAAATCGCCGAAGGCGCGTGTCCAGGAGCGGTTGGCGGTCAGAAGATGCAGGTCGCCGCCGAAAACGGCAAAGCCGTCACGGATGGTGTTGATCGAATCCCAGAGCCGCCGCTCTGCCATCACGGCGGCGGTATGGGCGCGCGTCAGATCCGTCAGGTAGCGGCTGTTCTGGCCTTTCAGCGTTGCCGCCTCATCCTGGGCAAAGCGCGCCATCTCGCGCTGCTCGACGATCTGGTCGGACAGCGCCCGCGCATGCAGCGCAAGCTTTTCGTTGGCCGCGAACAGTTCTCGCGTCTTCTGTTCCAGCAGGCGTTCGGCGGCCAGACGCGCCCGCCGTTCCCGCGCCAGTCTTTCCGTCAGATCCATGCCTTGCCTTGCCGCATCCTGCCGCCGACCTTCGCCGCGAATCCCGCAACATCCGGTTTTCGCCACTACCTTCGCGGCATCAGATGAACCAAGACTTAACGTGGTCACGATCAGTCGCTGCTTGCCCCGCCGGGGCGGAGCATGCGAAGCTGACGATATCCGCAGGAGGGCATTTCATGCGCATTTTCGCCGGGGCCGTGATTGCGGCGCTGTTCTTGTCTGCTCCGGTCATGGCCGACACCCTGATTCCGCAGAAGCGGTTCATCGTCACCGAAGACGCCGACCTGCCGGGTGGCGACATCGCCTCGATGTTCGACACAACGCAAGAGGCCTGCGAGGTGGCCTGCATCACCAATCGCGCCTGCACCGCCTATACGTTCAACAGCCGCAACGGCAGCTGTTTCCTGAAGGACAAGCCTGGCGAAAGCGCATTCTTCCAGGGCGCCGATTCCGGTGTGATGGCAATGCCCGCCCCCGGCGCCGAGGCGCTGGCCGAAATCCGGCGAAAGGACCTGACCTTCGTGCCGGACTGGGATCTGATCGCGGTGACCGAGATGGCGCAGACCCTGGGCCGCACCCATAGCACCGGCCCCTGGTCGGCCGACGAGCATCTGCAATCGGCATCGGGGCGCGAATCCCAGGGCGATTGGGTGATGGCAACGGCCTTTACCGGCGCCGCGCTGAATCGCGAGGATCGCGCCGACCTCTGGCTCGACTATTCCCGCCGCGCCTATGAGGCGTCGAAACAGCAGAGCAACGACACCTATTGGTATCTGAACCGCGCCTATTACGCGGCCGTCAACGCCTTTCTGCGCGCTGAAAACCCGGGTCTGCGCCATTCGATCCTCGTCCAGATGGCGCCAGAGCTCGAAGCGCTGGGCCGCGGCCGCGACATGGTGGCGGCACTGCGGCTGGCCCAGGCAATTCAGCCGCGCGACGACACGGCCATGCTGCTGGAGGATGCGATCGGCAAATACGGCTTCCGCATCAGCGAGAACAGCGTTCAGGCCGATCTTGCCCGCCCGCGGATCTGCGCGACCTTCACCGAGGATCTGGTGGCGTCGGGCGTCGACTATTCGATGTATGTCAAGCTGCCCGAACCCGGCCTTTCCGTGGAAAACGGCGGGTATCGCGAGCTTTGCGTGGCAGGCCTGACCCATGGCCAGCGCTATTCCGTCACCTTCCGCGAGGGCCTGCCTGCCGCCGACGGCCAGACGCTGGCCAAGGATGTGGCGCTGACGCTTTATGTCCGCGACCGCAATCCGGGCGTTAGCTTCCCCGGTCGCGGCTATGTCCTGCCCAAGGGCGAGGGCGCGGCCCTTCCGGTGCAGACCGTGAACACCGAAAAGCTGGATCTCACCCTGTTCGCCGTAACCGACCGCAACCTTCTGCGTGCCATGCAGAACAGCTATTTCGGCGCGCCGGTCTATTACTACTCGGAAGAGGCGTTCACCGACGAGGTGGGCGAGCAGATCTGGCACGGCACCGCCACGGTGGCGCAGGAGGTGAACAAGGATGTCACCACCCGTCTGCCGATGGCCGAGGCGCTGGCCGGTCGCCCGGCGGGGGTCTATGCGCTCCGGGCCGTGGTGCCGGGTGTCGACCCCGGGGTGATCGCGCCGGGCTGGCAGTGGTTCGTGGTCTCCGACCTTGGTCTGACCACGATGAACGGGGTGGACGGGCTGCATGTCTTTGTCCGCAGCCTGTCGACTGCGGGCGCGAAACCCGGGGCGACGGTGGAGTTGCTGAACCGGGCCAATGCGGTTCTGGGCACCGCGACGACCGACGATCAGGGCTATGCCCGGTTCGATGCCGGGCTGACGCGGGGCAGCGGTGCCTCGGCACCGGCGCTGGTCGTGGTGAAGGAGGGCGAGGACGACATCGCCTTCCTGTCGCTGACCGATCCCGAGTTCGACCTGTCGGACCGCGGCGTCGAGGGGCGCGAGGCCGCCGGCCCGGTGGATGTATTCCTGACAACCGACCGCGGCGCCTATCGCGCCGGGGAAACCGTCTATGCCACGGCGCTGGCGCGCGATCCGGAGGCCGGCGCTGTCGAAGGGCTGCCGATGACCGCGCTGCTGCGCCGCCCCGATGGCGTGGAATATTCCCGCCAGCAGATGCCCGACAGTGGTGCCGGCGGGTATGTGTTCGAGATGCCGGTCGCCGGCACCGCCCCGCGCGGGGTCTGGACGCTGGAGGTTCTGGCCGATCCCGAGGCCCCGCCGCTGGCCCGCGAGACCTTTCTCGTCGAGGATTTCCTGCCCGAGCGGATCGACTTCACCCTTGCGATGGGCGAAGGCGACCAGCCGCTGACCTATGGCGAGGCGGCCTATCCGCTGACGGTCGATGCGAAATACCTGTTCGGCGCGCCCGGTGCCGGGCTGGCCGTCGAGGGCGAGGTGCTGCTGAAGGCTGCCGGCGGGCTGAAGGCCTGGCCCGGCTATGTCTTCGGCCGTGCCGACCAGCCCTTCAATGCCGTGATGGAACCGCTGCCCGCCGCCGAGACGCTGGAGGACGGCCGGGCGCTGATCGACATCGGCCTGCCGCAGATCGCCGATCCCGGCCGCCCGCTGACCGCCACCGTCACCGTCCGCGTCGCCGAAGGATCGGGCCGGCCGGTCGAGCGCCGCATCACGCGCGACCTGGCGCCGGTCTCGGCCATGATCGGCGTGAAGCCACTGTTCGACGGCGTGGTGGCCGAGGGTGCCAAGGCGGCCTTCGACCTGATCGGTGTCGGCCCGGACCTGAAACCCGCACCGATGGCGGTAAAATGGGAACTGACCCGGATCGAGACCGATTACCAATGGTATCAAAGTTATGGAAGTTGGTTCTGGGAGCCCGTGACCTATCGCACTCCGGTGGCTTCCGGCGAGGCCAGGCTGGGCGACACGCCGGCCGGGATCGAGGCCGCCGTCACCTGGGGTGAATATGAGTTGAAGGTCACGCGGGCCGAAGGTCCGCCGGCCGAAACCACCACAACCTTCTGGGCCGGCTGGTATGCGCCCGCCGATGTTTCGGCCACGCCGGACACGTTGGAGTTGTCGCTCGACAAGCCGGCCTACAAGCCGGGAGATACCGCGCAACTGCGCATCGTGCCGCGGACGGCGGGAACGGCGCTGGTGACGGTGCTGTCGAACCGGCTGGTCACGATGAAGGCGGTCGAAGTGACGGAGGGCGAAACCCTGATCCCGCTTGATGTCACGGCCGACTGGGGCGCCGGCGTCTATGTCACGGCCTCGGTGCTGCGGCCGATGGATGTGGCCGCCGGCCGCAATCCCTCGCGGGCGATGGGGCTGTCCTACGCCAGCATCGACCCCGGGTCGCATGCGCTGAAGGCCAGGGTGGAAACCGCCACAGAGGCCGCCCCGCGCGGCCCGATGGAGATTGCGGTCAAGGTCGAAGGCGTGACGGCGGGCGAGACGGCCTATGTCACCATCGCTGCGGTGGATCAGGGCATCCTGAACCTGACCGGCTTCACCGCGCCCGATCCGCAAGGCTATTATTTCGGCCAGCGCAAGCTGGGGGTTGGCATCCGCGATCTTTACGGCCGGCTGATCGACGGGCTGAACGGCGCCGAGGGTGCCGTGCGTTCGGGCGGCGATGCGGGCGCGCAGGCACGGCTGCAAGCGCCGCCTCCGACCGAGGAACTCGTGGCCTATTTCACCGGCCCGCTGGAAGTGGATGCGGATGGCTATGCCCGCACCACCTTCGACCTTCCGTCGTTCAACGGCACGGTCAAGGTGATGGCGGTGGCCTGGTCGAAGACCGGCATAGGCCAGGCGCAGGCGGATGTGCTGGTCCGCGATCCGGTGGTGGTGACGGCCAGCCTGCCGCGCTTCCTTGCCCCCGGCGATGAAAGCCGGCTCCTGCTTGAAATCGTCCATGCCACCGGCCCGGCCGGCAAGATGGCGCTTTCGGTCGCCTCGGACACGCTTACGCTGGGGGCGGCACCCGCGGATGTGATGCTGGCCGAGATGGGCAAGGCCGTCGTTGCCGTGCCGGTGACGGCGAACCTGCCGGGGACCGACAGGATCACCGTGTCGTTGACCACGCCCGACGGCAAGGTCCTGACCAAGGACCTGACCATCCCGGTGCAGGTGAACGATCCCGAAACCGTGCAGATCAGCCGGATCGACCTGAAGAAGGGCCAGACCTTCACCTTCGATGCCGCGGTCTTTTCCGGCCTCGTGCCCGGGACGGGCAAGTCGGTGATGACGGTTGGCCCGCTGGCGCGGCTGAACGCGCCGGGACTTTTGGGCACCCTGGACCGCTATCCCTATGGTTGCACCGAGCAATTGACCTCGGTTGCCATGCCGCTGGTCTATTTCGACGATATCGCGCGGGCGATGGATCTGAAGGGGGCAGGGGATCTTCGCGGCCGGATCGAGGATGCCATCGACGACATCCTGACAAATCAGGGCGCCGAAGGCAGTTTCGGCCTGTGGCAACCCGGATCGGGCGACCTGTGGCTCGATGCCTATGTGACCGACTTCCTCAGCCGGGCGCGGGCGCAGGGCTATGCGGTGCCGGATCTGGCCTTCCGCAACGCGCTGTCGAACCTGCGCAACCAGGTGAACTATGCGCCTGAATTCGATGCCGGAACCAATGGCGGCGGCACGGCGCTGGCTTATGCGCTGATGGTTCTGGCGCGCGAGGGTGCGGCGGCGATCGGCGATCTGCGCTATTATGCCGATGTGAAGGCCGGGGACTTTGCAACCCCGCTGGCGGTGGCCCAGCTTGGCGCGGCGCTGGCCTATTACGGCGACCAGACGCGGGCCGATGCGATGTTCGCCAAGGCGGGGGCAAAGCTGGCAGCCCTGCCGGACGATAGCGGGGAACAGATCTGGCGGGTGGATTACGGCACGAACTACCGCGATGCCGCCGCCCTCCTGGCACTGGCGACGGAAGCCCGGTCGAATGCCATCGACCGCGAGGCATTGACCGACCGCGTCGCGCGGCAGGGCCGGTACCTCTCGACGCAAGAGGCCACCTGGGCGCTGATGGCGGCTCAGGCGCTGATTGACGGGGCAGGGGTGCAAGATCTGAAGATCGACGGCCAGCCGGCGGTCGGCGCGCCGGTGCGGGTGCTGACCTCCGGCGATCCGGCGATGACGGTCACGAACGACGGATCCGACACCACGGTCACGGTCACGACCTATGGTGTTCCGGCTGCGCCCGAGCCCGCGGGCGGCAATGGCTTTGCCATCGCCCGCAGCTACTACACCATGGACGGAGAGCCGGTGTCGCCCGATCGGGTGACGCAGGGCGACCGGCTTGTCGTGGTGCTGGAGGTCACGCCCTTCGCCTATTCCGAGGCACGGCTCATGGTGACGGATCCGCTGCCCGCGGGGTTCGAGATCGACAATCCGAACCTGATTTCGGCGGGATCGACGGCACAGCTCGGTTGGCTCGATGCGATGCAGGACGTCGCCCATTCCGAGTTCCGGCAGGATCGTTTCATCACGGCAGTGGACTGGCAGTCCTCGGGCAGCTTCCGCCTGGCCTATGTCGTCCGTGCCGTCTCGCCCGGGGTGTTCCACCATCCCGCGGCCTCGGTCGAAGACATGTACCGTCCCGATTTCCGTGCCCGGAGCGAGACGGGCATGGTGACGGTCGCGGCGAAATAGGCCCATGCGGGCGCGCTGGCTTCTGGTTCTGGCGGTGGGCCTGTGGCTTGCCGCCGCCGGGCGCGACGGGTTCGATCGCTGGATCGATGCGACCGCGCTGCCGCCGCTGATCCTGCCCACCTCGGCCGAGGTGCTGGACCGCGATGGCCGGCTTCTGCGCGCCTATACCGTGGCCGATGGCCGGTGGCGGCTGAAGGTCGATCTGACGGGCGTCGATCCGCGCTATGTCGCCATGCTGCTCAACTACGAGGATCGCCGCTTCTACGACCATGCGGGCGTCGATCCGCAGGCGATGCTGCGGGCGGTGGCGCAGGCGGTCCTGAACGGGCATATCGTCTCGGGCGGTTCGACGCTGACGATGCAGGTGGCACGGCTGCTGGAAGAGGGAACGACCGGCGAGGTCGCGGGCAAGCTGCGGCAGATGCGGGTCGCGCTGGCGCTGGAGCGGCGGCTGTCCAAGGATGAAATCCTGTCGCTCTATCTGCTGCTGGCGCCGTTCGGCGGCAATCTCGAAGGGGTGCGGGCGGCGTCGCTGTCCTATTTCGGCAAGGAACCGCTGCGGCTGACGCCGGCCGAGGCCGCCCTGTTGGTGGCCATTCCGCAAAGCCCCGAACGCCGCCGCCCCGACCGTGCCGCGGCCCTGGCCGTGGCCGCGCGGGACCGGGTGCTGGCCCGTGCCGTGCGCTTTGGCGTGGTCGACGCCGATGAGGCCGCTGCCGGCCGGCGCGAAACGGTGCCGGACCGGCGCCAGCCCTTTCCGGCCTTGGCGCCGCATCTGGCGGATCGCGCGCGCACCGAAGACCCCAGGGCCGAGGTGTTGCGGCTGACGCTGGATCTGGGCCTGCAGAAGATGATGGAGGCGCTGGCCGCCGAGACGGTGCAGGGCAAGGGCGACCGGCTGCAGATCGCCATCGTGGTGGCCGACCATGCCTCGGGCGAAATCCTCGCCTCGGTCGGATCGGCGGGATTCCGCGCCGATGCCCGGCAGGGCTTTGTCGACATGACGACGGCATTGCGCTCGCCGGGGTCGACACTGAAGCCGCTGGTCTATGGACTGGCCTTCGATCAGGGGCTGGCCCATCCGGAGACCAGGGTCGACGACCGTCCGATGATCTTCGGCAGCTATGCGCCGCAGAATTTCGACCGGCAGTATCACGGCGAAATCCGCCTGCGCGAGGCGCTGCAACTGTCGTTGAACATACCCGCCGTGGTGCTGACCGATGCGCTGGGTCCCGCAAAGCTGATCACCGCGCTGGACCGGGCCGGGGTGCAGCATGACATTCCCGGCGATCAGCCGGGGCTGGCGGTCGCCTTGGGGGGGATCGGTGTCACCTTGCAGGATATGGTGCAGCTTTATGCCGCCCTTGCCCGGGGCGGGGTGGCCCTGCCGCTGATCTGGCGGCATGGTGCCGAACGGCCCGAGGGGCAACGGCTGGTCTCCGCCGTCGCGGCGTGGGAGGTGGGCGATATCCTGGCCGGCCTCGCGCCGCCGCCGGGTGCGCCGGAAAACCGGCTCGCCTACAAGACCGGCACCAGTTACGGCCATCGCGACGCCTGGGCCATCGGCTATGACGGACGCCATGTGATCGGCATCTGGATGGGTCGCGCCGATGGCACGCCGGTGCCGGGGGCGTTCGGGGCCGATCTGGCCGCGCCGGTGCTGTTTCAGGCTTTCAGCCGGCTGAAACCCGCACTCGACCCGCAGCCGCCGGCACCGCCGGCCACGCTGCTGGTCTCCAATGCCGAATTGCCATTGCCGCTGCAGAGCTTCCGGCCGCGGAATGCCGCCTTCGCGGTGGAAAACGCACCGCAGGTTGCCTTTCCCCCGGATGGCGCCGAGGTGGAGCTTCTGTCACGCGGGTTGAAGGTGAAAGTCACGGGCGGAACCGCGCCCTTCACCTGGCTGGCCGATGGTGTGCCGCTGGCTGTGGGGCAGGGCGAACGCGAAACCCTGCTCGACCTGCCGGGAATTGGCTTCGTGACCCTCAGCGTGATCGATGCCGAGGGTCGCTCGGCCCGCGCGCGCGTGCGGGTCCGGTGATCATACCCGCTCAATGGCCAGCGCGATGCCCTGGCCGCCGCCGATGCACATGGTGATCAGCGCCGTCCGGCCGCCGGTCCGCTCCAGCTCATACAGTGCCTTGACCGTCAGGATCGCGCCGGTTGCGCCAACCGGATGGCCAAGCGCGATGGCCCCGCCGTTGGGATTGACCTTCGCCGGATCGAGATCCAGCGCGCGCGAGACGGCCAGCGCCTGCGATGCGAAGGCCTCGTTCGATTCCACGATATCGAAGCTCTGCGGGCTGATGCCAAGCTTTGCGCAAAGCGCGCGAACCGCCGGAATCGGGCCGATGCCCATCACCTTCGGATCGACGCCGGCCACCGCCCAGCCCATGATGCGGGCCCGCGGTGTGCGCCCGTCCAGCGCATCACCCCGTGCCAGCACCAGCGCCGCCGCCCCGTCGTTGAGACCGCTGGCATTCCCCGCCGTTACCGTTCCGTCCTTCTGGAAGGCGGGCTTCAGCTTGGCCAGCCCTTCGGGCGTCGTCGGTTTCGGATGTTCGTCGGTGTCGAAGACGATCGCGCCCTTGCGGCCCTGCATCTCGACCGGCGCGATCTGGTCACGAAACAACCCGCCGGCAATCGCCCGCGCCGCCCGCGCCTGGCTTTCCAGCGCGAAGGCGTCCTGATCGGCGCGGCTGATCGCGTCGGCTGCCGCCACGTTCTCGGCTGTCACGCCCATGTGGCCGGTGCCGAAGGGGCAGGTCAGCGCCCCCGTCATCATGTCGAGGACCTTCGTGTCCCCCATCTTCTGGCCCCAGCGCGCCGAAGTCAGCGCATAGGGCGAACGGCTCATGCATTCCGCCCCGCCCGCCAGTGCAACCGCTGCATCGCCCAGCATCAGCATCTGCGCCGCCGTGACGATGGCCTGCGCGCCCGAGCCGCACAGCCGGTTGACGTTCATCGCCGGCGAGGTGTCGGGCACGCCGGCCTGCATCGCCGCCACGCGCGACAGATACATGTCGCGCGGTTCGGTATTGATCACATGACCCATGACAACGGTGCCCACCGCATCCGCGGGAAGCCCCGCCCGGTCGATCGCCGCCTTCACGGCCACGGTGGCGATGTCGACGGGCGGCAGTCCCGACAATGCGCCGCCGAAGGTGCCGATGGCTGTGCGCGCGGCGGAAAGGATGAAGATGTCGGTCATGGCGCTCTCCCGGGGCCGGTTTCTGCACCACATTAGCGCCGCGGGCCGCGGGAGGGATAGCTGACGTTGCGTCCGTCCCCGAGCCGCGGCTAGACTGGCGTGGCAACCACCGGGAGACGGATCGGAATGACCCGCACGCTGCTCTGCTTTGGCGATTCGAACACCCATGGCACCATGCCGATGCATGATCTCGGTGCCATCGGCCGCTATTCGCGCCAACACCGCTGGACAACGCTTCTGCAGGAGGCGCTGCCCTCCTGGGAGGTGATCGCCGAGGGCCATCCCGGCCGCACGACCCTGCACGACGACCCGATCGAAGGCGCGCATCGCAACGGGCGCCGCATGCTGCCGGCGGTCCTCGAGACGCACCGGCCGCTGGATGCCGTCCTGCTGATGCTGGGTACCAACGACCTGAAGCAAAGGTTCAGCGTGAATGCCGGGGACATCGCGCTGTCGCTGGAGGGGCTGGTGCGCGACATCCGCGCCTCGGGGGCCGGGCCGATGGGTGGTGCGCCGCAGATTCTGGTCGTGGCGCCGCCGCCGATCACGGAAACCGGCTGCCTGGCAGAGATCTTTGCCGGTGGTGCGGCAAAGTCGCTGCAACTGGCCGACCGGATCGGGACCATGGCCCGGCGCAACGGCCTGCCGTTCCTTGACGCAGGCCAGATCGTCCGGGTCTCGCCGGTCGATGGCATCCATTACGATGCGCCGGCCAACCCGGCGCTGGCGCGCGCCTTTGCCACCACCATTGCCGAGCAGTTCTCCTGATTAGGCTTTCCCTATCCCGCGATCTGTGATCCGTTTCTTTTTCCTGAAGATGAGTCCCGGCAATGTCTTTTCCGGACCCGACGCAGGAGGTGCGCAATGACCCGTCACGATCCTGACCTGACGCCGCTTCAGGAACTTCGTGCCAATGTTGCCCTGCCCTTCCAGCGTGCGCGGGCAATGCCGAAATCGGTCTATGTTTCCGAGGAATTCGCCCGGCTCGAGGAAACCCATCTCTTTGCCAGGGAATGGCTCTGCGCCGGCCGTGCCGATGCGCTGCAGAACCCCGGCGACTATCTGACGATGGAGATCGCCGGCGAACCCGTCATCGTTCTTCGTGATCGCGAAGGAAAGCTGCGCGGCCTGTCGAACGTCTGCCGCCACCGGATGAGCACGCTGCTCGAAGGCCGCGGCAACGTGCGCAGCATCGTCTGCCCCTACCATGCCTGGACCTACAATCTCGATGGCACCCTGCGTGGCGCGCCGGCGATGACGCTGAACGAGAGTTTCTGCAAGTCCGATGTGGCGCTGCCGCAGATTCGCGTGCGCGACTGGCTGGGCTGGATTCTGGTCACGCTGAACCCCGATGCGCCCGAACCGCAGCAGGTGTTGAAGGAGGTCGAGGATCTGGTCGGCTATCTCGACATGGCCGGCTATCGTGAACATTTCCGGCAGGAGTTCCGCTGGCACACCAACTGGAAGGTCCTGGCCGAGAATTTCATGGAAAGCTATCATCTGCCGGTCTGTCATTCGGGCACCATCGGCGGTGCGGTCGACCTGCTGCAGATGACCTGCCCCGAAGGGCTGCCGGCCTTCAATTACCACTGGATCGTCAAGAACGATTCGCTGCCGTTGTCGCTGGCGCATCCCTCGAACACCCGCCTTGCCGGCGACCAGCGCCGCGTGACCTGGCTGCTGTCGATCTATCCCTCGATGCTGATCACCCTGACACCGGGGTATTTCTGGTATCTCTGCCTGACGCCCGACGGGCCGGGCCATGTGAAAGTGCTGTATGGCGGCGGGATGAGCGCGGACTGGTGTGCCGATCCCGAAGCGCAAGCCCATCTGGCGCAGCTGCGTGCGCTGCTCGACGAGGTGAACCTTGAAGACAAGGGCTGCGTCGAGAAGGTGTTCCAGGGGCTGAAGGCCGGTCTCTCGGCGCCTGGCGCGCTGAGCCACCTCGAACGCCCAAACTACGATTTTGCGGTCTGGATCGCATCGCGCATGCCCGGCGCGGCCTGACCGCCTGCCTCACCCGCCCCGAAAGGACAATCATGGCCCATACGCGCCACCGCAAGTTCAACACCAAGGATACCTATCCCGAGCAGCGGCTCGACAACGATCTGGCGCAGGCCGTCGTCGCGCGCGGCACGACGATCTTCCTGCGCGGCCAATGCCCGCAGGATCTGGATACGGCCCAGAATATCGGCAGCCACGATCCGGTGGAACAGACCCACAAGGTGATGCAGAACATCCGCCAGCTGATCGAGGAATGCGGCGGGACGATGGAGCATCTCTGCAAGGTCGTGGTCTATCTGACCGACGTGCGCCATCGTGAGGCGGTCTATCGGACCATGGGCGAATATATCAGGGGCGTGCATCCGGTTTCGACCGGGGTCGTCGTCACGGCTCTGGCCCGCCCCGACTGGCTGGTGGAAATCGACGCCACTGCTGTCATTCCCGATTGAGTTTCCTGCCCCCGCCCGCCGGGGGTTTCACACCCCCGGACCCCCGTGGGATATTTTTCCAGAGAAGAAGGGAAATGCGCCATTCTTCTTCTCTGGAAAAATATCCTCTGGGGGTTCGGGGGGCGAAGCGCCCCCGGGCTGCCATGGTTGAAAGGTGTCGCATGACGTTTTCGCTGCTTGCCCGTTGCCCGGAAACCGGCCGGTTCGGAATGGTGATTTCCTCCTCGTCGCCCGCCGTTGCCGCGCGCTGTGCCCATGCCCGGGCGGGGGTGGGGGTGGCGGCCAGCCAGAATGTGACCGATCCCGCGCTGGGGACGAGGCTTCTTGACCGGATGGCGGCGGGCGCGGCAGCGGGGGCGGCGGTCGAATCGGTTGTGGCCGAGGCGCCGCATGTCGACTGGCGGCAATTGCTGGCTGTCGATGCGACGGGGCGGACGGCGCATCATTCCGGAGCCCATATCCTTGGCACCTGGGCGGTGGCCGAGGCGGAGGGCGTGATCGCCGGCGGGAATCTTCTGGCCCATGCCGGGGTACCGGCGGCCATGGTTGCGGGTTTTGCTGCGGCGGGTGGCGATTTCGGCGATCGGCTGGTCGCGGCGCTGATGGCCGGGGCCGAGGCGGGCGGCGAGGCGGGGCCGGTCCATTCGGCAGGCCTGCTGATGGTTGACCGGGAAAGCTGGCCCATCGCCTCGCTGCGCTGCGACTGGGACGATGCCGCCCGCCCGATCGAGGTGGTGGCGCGGGCCTGGGAGGTTTATGCGCCGCAGATGGCGGCCTATGTCCAGCGCGCACGGGATCCCAGCCTGGCGCCGTCCTATGGCGTGCCGGGGGACGAATAGGCTTTCTCCCGCGTGGCACCATCGCTAGGGTCGCGCCATGGCGTTGCGGTTCACCCTTCGACAGCTGGAATATCTGGTCGCCGTGGGCGAGACCGGGTCCATCGCCGCCGCAGCGGACCGGGTGAACGTATCTTCGCCGTCGATCTCGGTCGCCATCGCCCAGCTTGAGCAGGAATTCGGCCTGCCGCTCTTTGTGCGCCGCCATGCGCAGGGCCTGTCGCTGACCCAGGGCGGGCGGCAGTTCCTTGACGCTGCGCGTGCCGTTCTGGCCGCGGCGGGCCGCTTGAACGATCTGGCCAATGCCATCACCGGCGAGGTGCGAGGGCCGCTGTCGGTTGCCTGCCTGCAGACCTTTGCCCAGGTGGTGCTGCCGGGGCTCCGGCGCGACTTTGTCGCCCGCCATCCCGAGGTCGAATTCCATCAGTTCGAGCGGCATCAGGCCGAGATTTTCGAGGGGTTGCGGCAGGCGCGCTTCGATGTGGCGCTGACCTATGATCTGGATATCCCCTCGGATCTGGAATTCGTGCCGCTGCGGCCGCTGCCGCCCTATGCGCTGCTGCCGCCGGATCATCCGCTGGCAGGACGGGCCTCGGTCGCGCCGGGGGATCTGGCGCCTTATCCGATGGTGTTGCTGGATCTGCCTTTTTCGTCCGACTATTTCCGCGAGGCCTTTCGTCCCGCCGGCCAGCGTCCCCGCATTGTCGAGCGAACGCGCGACATCGGCGTGATGCGGGCGATGGTGGCGAACGGCTTTGGCTATTCCATTGCCAACATCCGGCCGGCGCCGGATGCGGCGTCGGACGGCAAGCCCCTGGTCAACGTGCCGCTGACCGGGGTGCCGCCGCTGACGCTGGGCCTTGTCCTGGCCGAAGGCGCGCGGGGTGCGCTGACGATCCGGGCGTTTCTTGAGCATTGCGCCGCGGCGATGGGGGAGGACCGGGCATGACTGTTGCCGTGATCGTGGCGCATGGCCAGCCGTCGGATCCGCTGCCTGCGGCCGCCGAACTGGCGGCGCTGGCCGGCAAGGTTGCCGCGCTGTTGCCGGGCCTGCAGGTCGGGGCGGCGACGCTGGCAGAGCCGGAGGCACTGGCCCGGGCGGTGGCGGGGAAGCCCTCGGGGCTGATTCTTCCATTGTTCATGGCTGCCGGATGGTTCACCCGCAGCGCCATTCCCGCCCGGCTGGCCGAGGCGGGTGCCGCCGGCTGGCAGGTGATGCAACCCTTTGGTCTGGCGTCGGAAGTCGGTGCGCTGGCGGTTGCACTGGCGCGGGAAAGCGGCGGCGGCGAGGTGCTGCTGGCGGCCCATGGTTCGTTCAAATCCGCAGAACCCGCGCGCGTGGCGCGTGGCGTCGCGGCGCGGATTGCGGCAGAGGCCGGCATTCCCTGCAGCGCTGCCTTCATCGACCAGTCGCCGCGGCTGTCTGAGGCCACGGGCTTCGGTCGCGCGGCCATTTGCCTGCCCTTCTTCGCCATGGCGGGCGGCCATGTCACCACCGACCTGCCCGCCGCGCTGGCAGAGGCCGGGTTTCCCGGACGCATCCTTCCTGCGCTTGGCACCGATCCGCGGGTGCCGGGGCTGATCGCCGGGTTGCTTCGCGACATCTTGCCGGCCGCACCGGGAATTGGTAAGGATTTCTGACCACATCTGGAGCCTGACCATGCCCGTCATCACCTGCATCGAGGATCTGAAGCGGCTGCACGAGGCGCGCACGCCGAGGATGTTCTGGGACTATTGTGAAAGCGGCAGCTATACCGAACAGACCTTTCGCGAGAACAGTTCCGATTTCGCCAAGATCCGGTTGCACCAGCGGGTGGCGCGCGACCTGTCCGACCGCGATATCTCGGGCATGATGCTGGGGCGCAAGGTGACGATTCCCGCGGCATTGGCGCCGGTCGGCTCGCTGGGGATGCAGTATCCGGACGGTGAAATCCATGCCGCTCGCGCCGCGGCCCGCTTCGGGGTGCCCTTCACCCTGTCGACCATGTCGATCTGCTCGATCGAGGACGTGCATGCGGCCAGCCCCGATCCGTTCTGGTTCCAGCTTTACGTGATGCGCGACGAGGATTTCGTCGATGCGATCATCGAGCGTGCGAGGCGGGCGAACTGCTCGGCGCTGGTGCTGACGCTGGATTTGCAGATCATCGGCCAGCGCCACAAGGACCTGAAGAACGGCCTGACCTCGCCGCCCAAGCTGACTCTGCCGAACATCCTGAACATGATGACCAAGCCGGCCTGGTCGCTGGGCATGGCGCGGACGCCGCGGCGCACCTTCCGCAATATCGTGGGCCATGTGAAGGATGTCACCGATCTGGCCAACCTGACGGCCTGGACCAACGAGCAGTTCGACCCCAAGCTGGACTGGTCGAAAGTGATCCGCATCCGCGACCAGTGGGGTGGCAAGTTCGTCCTGAAGGGGATCAACGACCCCGAGGATGCGCGGATGGCCGTCGATGTCGGGGCCGATGCCATCGTGGTATCCAATCATGGCGGGCGGCAGCTGGACGGTGCGCTGTCCACGATCCGCGTGTTGCCCTCGATCCGGCGCGCGGTGGGCGACAAGGTGGAGATCTGGCTCGATTCCGGCATCCGGTCGGGGCAGGACATCCTGAAGGCACTGGCCATGGGGGCGACGGGCACGATGATCGGCCGCGCCTATGTCCATGGCCTGGGTGCCATGGGCGAGGCCGGCGTGGTCCGGGCGCTGGAGGTGCTGGCCAAGGAGATGGACATCACGATGGCGCTGTGCGGCGAGCGCGACATTGCAAATTTCACCCAGGACAACCTGCTGGTTCCCAAGGATTTCGAGGGCGACTGGGTCTGAGCCGCCGGGCCCAGGTCACTCGGCCTGCGGGCGGGCGATGAGGTCCAGCACCGTCTCGGGCGGGCGGCACAGCCGGACGCCCCTGGGCGAACAGACGATCGGCCGCTCGACCAGCGCCGGATGGGCGACCATCGCATCCAGGATTGCCTCGTCGCTGGTCTTAGGATCCAGCAGGCCCAGTTCCGCGGCCGGGGCTGTCCTGCCGCGCAATGCCATGCGCGGGGTCAGGTCCGCCGCGGCGAACAGGCCCAGAAGCTGCGGCTTCGTCCAGCCGGTTGCCAGATAGTCGATCACCACCGGCTCGATTCCCGCCGCCCGGATGATGTCCAACACCTTGCGCGAGGTGCTGCAGGCCGGATTGTGATGGATCACGATGGTCATGCGTGACGCCCTCTTGGTTCAGCTGGCAGCCGGGGCGCGACGGAGGCGACGCCGCGGCGCATCGCCGGTCTCGCCGGCGGGCGGGTCCTCGTGGCCGATGAGAGCCACCTTCACATGCAGAGAATATTCGGGGCGTTTTTTCCGTCAAGCCGGATGCCCGCATGTCGTGCCTCTTGATTTTTGATCAAATTATGCCGCATAACCGGCGCAGAGGAGAAACCTGCCATGTGCGCCGATGTCATTGCCGGGATCCGGCAGGATCGCCTGATGAAGGTGGCCGCCCGCGAGGCCGAACGCTTTGCCGCGGCGCATCCGAAATCGAAGGCCGCGCTGGAAAAGGCCGGGCAGACCTGGCTGAACGGCGTGCCGATGCACTGGATGACCGACTGGCCGATGCCCTTCCTTCCGGTCATCGAAACGGCGGCGGGCGCGCGGATCACCGATATCGACGGCCACGGGATCGACGATTTCTGCCTGGGCGACACCGGCAGCATGTTCGGCCATTCGCCCGGCCCGGTGGCCCGGGCGATCCGTCGCCAGGCCCGCCAGGGGCTGACCTACATGCTGCCTTCGGAAACCGCGGCCGCGGCCGGGCGGCTGTTGTCACGGCGCTTTGGCAACTACCGCTGGCAGATCGCCACGACGGCGACCGATGCCAACCGCTTCTCGATCCGCGTCGCCCGCGCGGTGACGGGACGGCCGAAGATCCTGGTCTTCAACGGCTGCTATCACGGTACCGTCGACGATGTGATGGTAGAGCTGGATAACGGCGTCACCCGCACGCGCGCTGGCCTTCTGGGCCAGATCCGCGACGTGACCGACGGCGCCGTCTGCTGCGAGTTCAACGATCTGGCCGGTGTCGAGGCCGCGCTTGCCCAGGGCGATGTGGCGGCGATCCTGACAGAGCCGGTGATGACCAATTCCTGCATGGTACTGCCCGCCGCCGGGTTCCACGATGGATTGCGCACCCTGTCGCGCCGTTACGGTGCGCTCCTCATGATCGACGAGACGCATACGATCTCCTCCGGGCTGGGCGGCTACAGCAGGGTTCATTCGCTGTCGCCCGACATGTTCATCGTCGGCAAATGCGTGGCTGGCGGCATGCCGACGGCCGTGTGGGGCATGACGCCTGATGTTGCCGACCGCTATGTGGCGGCGAATGCCGACCGCGCCTCGGGCCATTCCGGCATGGGCACCACGCTGTCGGCCAATCCGATGCAATTCGCCTGCCTGAAGGCGACCCTGGCCGAGGTGATGACGCCGGAGGCCTATGCCCATATGGAAAAGGGTGCCGAGCGGCTGTCGGCCGGCCTGCGCAAGGCCATCGACCGGCACAAGGCGCCCTGGCATGTGGTGCGCGTCGGCGCGCGGGTCGAATTCATCTGCGCGCCCGGCCCGCTGAAGAATGGCGCCGAGGCGGCACTGGCACATCAGCCGGGGGTCGAGGCGGCAATGCATGTGTCGCTGTTGAACCGTGGCAGCCTGATCGCGCCGTTCCACAACATGATGCTGATCAGCCCGGCCACCAAAAAACGGCAGATCGACCACCTGATCCACAGTTTCGACGCCATCCTGACCGAACTCTTTTCCTGAGATTCCCAATGTCTTCCAGCCCTTCCGGTTCCACCGTCGCCGAGGCCGAGGCCTTTCTGGCCGCGCATCCCGAAATCGAGGCCTTCGACATCGTGCTGCACGATTCGAACGGCATCGGCCGGGGCAAGATCATTCGCCGGCACGAGTTGCTGTCGATCTACAAATCGGGGCGGCACATGCCGATCTCGATCCTCGGCCTCGACATCTGCGGCGAGGACGTCCACGAGACAGGGCTGATCTGGGATCAGGGGGATGGCGACCGCCGCGCCTGGCCGGTGCCGGGCAGCCTGGTTCCCCTGGCCGGGACCAACCCGCCGCGGGGTGAAGTGTTCCTGTCCCTGTATAATCTTGACGGCAGCCCGATGACCTCTGACCCCAGGCATGCGCTGCAGCGGCAGGTCGATGCCCTGGCGGCCGAGGACATGTATCCCGCCGGCGCCTTCGAGCTGGAATTCTTCCTGCTGGCAAACGAGCGCGACCCCAATGGCAAGATGGTTCCGGCGCGCGATGTCCTGGACGGGCGGCGGAATTCCAAGACCGACGTCTATTCGGTGGACCAGCTGCACGGCATGCTGCCGCTGTTCAACGACGTCTATGCCGGCGCCAAGGCGGCGGGGATCCAGGCCGAGACATTAATCTCGGAATTTGCCCCCGGACAGTATGAGCTGACACTGCATTACCGCGAAAACGTGATGCAGGCGGCCGACGATCTGATGCGGTTGAAGCGTCTGGTGCGCATGCATGCGCGGCTGCACGGGGTGACGGCCTGTTTCATGGCCAAGCCGAACGAGGATTATGCCGGCTCGGGCATGCATTTCCACGTCTCGCTGCAGGATGGCGCCGGACACAACCTCTTCATGGAACAGGTCGAGGGCCAGTGGAACGATCGGCTGCGCCATGCCATCGGCGGGTTGCGGCAGACCATGGGCGAATCGATGCTGGTCTTTGCCCCACATGCCAATTCCTGGCGCCGCTTCGCCTCGCAAAGCTATGCGCCCGTCAGCCCGACCTGGGGCGTCAACAACCGCTCGGTGGCGCTGCGCATCCCGGCGGGCGACATCCGCGCCCGGCGGATCGAGCATCGGCCCGCCGGCGTGGATGCCAATCCCTATCTGGTGGCGGCGACCGTGCTGGCCGGGCTGCGCAAGGGCATGGCCGAGAACATCGACCCCGGCCCCGAGGTGACGGGCAACGGCTATGATGCCGACAGCGATATCGCGATGCCGGACGACTGGCGGTCGGCCATCAAGGCGGCAACCCAGTCGACCTTTCTGAAAGAGGCGCTGGGCGACGACATGCACCGTACCTTCACCGCCGTGAAAGCCGCCGAATATGGCCGGGTGATGCGGACGGTCTCCGAAGTGGATTTCGATCTTTATCTGCACACCGTCTGAAGGGGGCGCCGCCCCCGGTCGCTTCTGCGAAGCGACCCCCCCGGGGGGTATTTCGGTCAAGAGGAAGGTCAGGCGCGGTCTTCGCCCCAGTGCGCCCCCTGCATTTCGCGCAGGCGGCTGGCCGTGCGTTCGAATTCGAACGTGCCCTCGCCTTCGATATAGAGCCGCTCGGGTTCGTCGGCGGCCGAACAGATAAGGCGCACCCTGGCCTCGTAGAGCGCGTCGATCAGCGTGACGAAGCGCTTGGCCTCGTTGTAGTTCGAGGCGGAAAGCTGCGGGATGTCTTCGAGGATCAGCACACGGCAGGCCTTGGCGATGGCAAGATAGTCGCCGGGGCCGAGGGGGCGGGCGCAAAGTTCCCAGAAGCTGGCCCTGCCGACGCCATTGGAAAAGCGCGGCAGTTCGACGATGCGGCCGTTGACCGGCAGAAGCAGCGGCTCGCCGCTGGCGCCGCCGGTCAAGTCGGACCAGATCGCCGCGATCCGCCCCCGGGCAGCGCCAGCGGGGTGGAAATAGACCTGCGTCCCGGCCAGCCGATGCTGGCGGTAATCGTTCGGGCTTTCCAGTTCGACGACATGCAGGCGGTCCTCCAGCATTGCAATGAAGGGCAGGAAAAGCTGCCGGTTCAACCCGTTGTGATACAGATCCTCGGGCCGCCGGTTCGAGGTGGTGACGATCACCACGCCGCCTGCGAACAGCCGTTCGAACAGGCGTCCCACCAGCATGGCGTCGGTGATGTCGGCAATCTGCATCTCGTCGAAGGCCAGAAGCCTGGTGTCACGGATCACGGCATCTGCCACCGGGACGATGGGATCCTCGACCCCGCGCTGCCGGGCGGCGTGGATTGCATGATGCATCTCTTGCATGAAGGCGTGGAAATGCACGCGGCGCTTGGCCGGGATGGCGACAGCCTCGGTGAAGAGATCCATCAACATCGACTTGCCGCGGCCGACGCCCCCCCAAAGATATAGCCCCTTCGGCGGCATCACCGGGCGAGCGAACAGCCCGGCGAACAGGCCGATCTTGCGCGCCGGCGTATCTTCCAGCCAGCGCCGCAAATCCTCCAGCAGCGGCAGCACGGCCTTCTGCGCCGGGTCGGGGCGCAGGAGGCCCGCCGTCACCCGGGCTTCGTAGATTTCGGTCAGCGTCTTCTGCATGCCTTTGTATACAACGATCGCAAATCCGGCGGAAGCCTATTGGAAGACGGCCGGATCGGGGCCGCAGCGGACCCCCTCGTCCAGCGTGGCGATGGCGGCCATCTCCGCATCGGTCAATGCGAAATCGCACAGCGCCAGGTTCTCGGCCTGACGGGCCGGGCGGATCGAACGCGGCAGGGCCGAACAGCCAAGCTGGGCATGCCAGCGCAGGATCACCTGTGCCGGGGTCCTGCCGCTGCGCAGGGCGGCGTTGCGGATCGGTGCGGCATCGAAGCTGGCCCCCTGGCCAAGCGGCGTCCAACTCTGGGTCACGATTCCCATCCGGTCGTGCAGGGCCCGCAACTCGGCCTGCTGCAACCGGGGATTCAGTTCGATCTGGTTCAGCGCCGGCACCACGCCCGTCGCATCGACCAGCCGTTCCAGATGTTCGGGCAGGAAGTTCGACACGCCGATTGACGTGACCCGGCCATCGTCGCGGGCGCGGATCAAGGCGCGCCAGGTGTCGATGAAACGTCCCTGGGCGGGACAGGGCCAGTGGATCAGGCACAGATCGACCCGGTCCATCGCCAGGCGGCCTAGGCTTTCGTCCAGCGCCGCCAGCGTGCTGTCATAGCCCTGGGCACTGTTCCAGATTTTCGTCGTGACGAAAACCTCGTCCCGCGGCAGGCCAGAGGCGCGCAGGCCCTGGCCCAGGCCTTCCTCATTGCCATAGATCGCCGCGCCATCGACCAGCCGGTAGCCCATCTGCAGTGCCGAGGATACGGTCGCTGCGGTTGCCACGGCCGGAACCTGCCAGATGCCAAGGCCGATGGCCGGAATGTGGCGGCCATCGTTCAGCCGCAGGCGAAGGGGTTTCGTCATGGTCTCTCCATCCGGGGCGGCGATGCCCCTGCGCGCCCGCAGCTAAGCACGGCGACCCACCCTCCCGAAAGGTCCTTCGCGGGCGGGATCACATTGTCGCGCGCAGCATCGGGCGGACGGGGCTAGTACGCGGCCATCGCCGGCGGCGCTGGAGCCGGCCGCAGCGAGCAGATGGCGCAGCCCCGCCCCGCGGTCGAAGCCGGGTTCGGCCTGGCCTTGCCCGGGGTTCGCATCGACGAAGCGGCGATAGATCCTCGGCACCGTCGGGAAGCCGATCCTGTGCCACGAGGCGGTGCTGCGGTCAGGGCCGAGGCAGGCGGAAAGCCGGCTTTTGCCAGGCTCGAATCACTGGCCCAGCCCGCCCGGATCGCCGTAAGGGCGCAGGCGCGGGTCGTTCGGATGGCCTGTCACCAGTCGCCCCTGGCTGGCTGAGCCGGCCTTGCAGATGGTTCGTCTTGAAAAGCCGGGCCAGACAGCTTTGACCACCCGGACATCGCGCCAGGGGCGCAGTGACCCCACCAGATCAGGATATCGGGCCCTGATGGCAGGCCGTGGCCAGGCTGGCCCAGCCTGGCGGCTGCCGCCGTGATCCCGGATTTCCCATTCAACATGTCGGCGATGCATCGATGCATGCCCGTCCGACAGAGGCCGCGAACCGCCGTGCTGGTCCGCTCATGCACCTGTTCGTTCCAGAGGGTGGCGCGATTCCTTGGCGAGGCGATCTCTCTGCGCGGCGCAGCGTCAGGTCAGCCGCCCCCAAACCGCTTGGGGACCCTTCAGGCGGTCAGCGTCACCATCCGGGCATCCAGCACGCGGATGGCATCGGCGGGGGCAAGGGCGACAAGCAGGCCCCGCTGGCCGGCATTGATCCAGATCCGTTCGGCGGTACAGGGCATCGTCTCGATTGCCACGGGCGCCGGGCGCTGCATTCCGAAAGGGGAGATCCCGCCGACATGATAGCCAGTCAGCTTTTCGGCCTTTGCCGGCGGCATCATGGCTGCAGCCTTGCCGCCGAAAGCCGCTGCCACCTTCTTCATCGACAGGCTGGCGCCGGCGGGAATCAGGCAGCAGGCCGGTCGCCCGTCCACCTCGACCATCAGCGTCTTCAGCATCAGCGCCGGGTCCAGCCCCAGCGCCGTGGCGGCGGCCAGCCCGATTTTCTCGGCATCGGGATCGTAGTCATAGCGATGCAGGGTGAAGGCCACGCCGGCCGCCGTCAGCGACCGGGTGCCCCTTGTGGCGGCCACCTCAGTCCCAGGTCTTGAAGAACCGGCCTGCCGGCGACAGCGTGAAGATCTCGCAGCCGGTGGCGGTGACGCCGATCGAATGTTCGTACTGCGCCGAAAGCGACTTGTCGCGGGTCACGGCCGTCCAGTCGTCGGCCAGAACCTTGGTTTCCGGCCGGCCCAGGTTCACCATCGGTTCGATGGTGAAGAACATGCCTTCCTCCAGCACCGGGCCTGTGCCGGCGCGGCCGTAATGCAGCACGTTCGGCGGGGCGTGGAAGACGCGGCCCAGGCCGTGGCCGCAGAAATCGCGCACGACCGACATGCGGTTCGCCTCGACATAGGACTGGATCGCATGGCCGATGTCGCCGAAGGTTTCGCCGGGCTTCACCGCGGCGATCCCGCGCATCAGCGCCTCATGCGTCACCTCGATCAGCCGCTCGGCCTTTCGCGGCAGCGCGCCTGCCGCATACATCCGGCTGGAATCGCCATACCAGCCATCGACAATCACCGTCACGTCGATGTTGAGGATGTCGCCGTCGGTCAGGATCTTCGTGCCGGGAATGCCATGGCAGACCACATGGTTCACGCTGATGCAGGAGGCGTGGCGATAGCCCTTGTAGCCGATGGTGGCCGAGATCAGACCCCGCCGATCAACCTCGTCGCGGATGAAATCGTCGATCACGGCGGTGGTCGCCCCGGGCTTCACCAGAGGTCCGCAAAGATCGAGAATTTCGGCAACCTGACGGCCTGCCTCGCGCATGCCGGCAAAATCCGCCTCCTCATAGATGCGGATACCATCGCGGGTCACGCGGGCGCGGGTTTCGTCCATGGCAAAGTCCTTTCGGGCTCTAGATAGGCGGCGCGCGCGGAAAACGCCAGACCCCGGCGACGCAAGGTGGCATTGTCGGCCGGTTCCCCGGGCATGCAGGGTGGAAAATTCCTGCCGCGCAGGTCTATATCAGAAGCATCCGCTGGATTGGAGGTCCCATGGCAAACCCCACCGCCGCAATCCTGGTCATCGGCGATGAAATCCTGACCGGGCGCACGCGGGATTCGAACCTGCACTATCTGGCGGGCAAGCTTGCAGGCGCCGGGATCGACCTGGTCGAGGCCCGGATCGTGGCCGACGATCCTGTCGCGATCGCGGCGGCCGTCCGGGCACTGTCTGCCGCCTGCGACCATGTGTTCACCAGCGGTGGCATTGGCCCGACCCATGACGACATCACGGCCGATGCCGTGGCCGAGGCGATGGGTGTCGGCATCGGTCCGCGCGCCGATGCGCTGGCGATCCTGCAGGCGCACTACGACCGGCAGGGGGTAGAATTCAACGAGTCCCGCCGCCGGATGGCCCGCATCCCCGACGGCGCCACGCTGATCGAGAACCCGGTTTCTGCCGCCCCCGGGTTCACCATCGGCAATGTCCATGTCATGGCCGGCGTGCCGCAGATTTTCGAGGCGATGGTCGCCTCGGTCCTGCCGGGGCTTGCAGGCGGCGCGCCGCTGCTGACCCAAACCCTGCGGGTGATGCGGCCCGAGGCCGACATCGCCGCGCCCTTCGGTGCGCTGGCTGCCGAATATCCCGATCTGTCGATGGGATCCTATCCCTTCGTGCAGGGGGGCGCCTATGGGACCAACTTGGTGATTCGCGGCACCGATCCGGGTCGGGTCAGCGAAGCGATGCTGCGGCTGACCGGGCTTTTTGGATGACGCCCGCGCTTCTGGCGCAGGTGATGGAGGCGACATGGCCCCCGGCCAGGAGCTGGACGCTTGGCCCGTTCCGGCTGCGCGACGGTGCCGGCGGCGGCAAGCGGGTCTCTGCCACGACCGTCGAAGGTTCCTGGGACGGGGCCGCGCTTGCCGCTGCCGAAGCGGCGATGGATGCCCCTCTCTTCGCCTTGCGGGTGGGGGATGAGGCGCTGGACGAGGCGTTGGCCGCCCGCGGCTACCGCATCGTCGATCCCGTGGTGGCCTATGCCGCGCCGGTGGCGGCGCTGGCCGGAACGCTGCCGTTCCTGGCCGCTTTCGCGCATTGGCCCCCGCTGGAGGTCGCGCGCGACATCTGGGCCGAGGGCGGGATCGGTGCCACGCGTGTTGCGGTGATGCAGCGGGTGGCGGGGCCAAGGGCCGCGGTGCTGGCCCGTACCGACGAACGTCCCGTTGGTGCGGCCTTCGTTGCCTGCGACGGGCCGGAGGCGATGCTTCATGCGCTTGAGGTGCGCAACCTGGCGCGGCGGCGGGGAACCGGCCAGAGGCTGTTGCGCGCGGCAGCGAACTGGGCTGCCGATCAGGGGGCGACGCGGCTTTCACTGCTGGTGACAGAGCGGAACATTGCCGCCCGGGCATTGTATGACGCTGCGGGAATGGCAGTTGTGGGGCGGTATCATTACAGGGAAAAGTGACCCGGGCGACCGGGGACGACCCGGGGCGCCCGGTATATCGGCGCATGAGGAGTGTTCGAGAAACGTGACCCGGCCTGCCGTCCCGTCGCTGTCCGTTCTTGTGGCCTGTGCCGTCCTGGCACCGCGCCCGGCGGTGGCGCTGGACCTGGCGATGCCTTTCCCCATACTTGGCGCCGTGGCCGAACGGCCGGAATTCGACAGCTATGCCCTTCCCGAGGCGCCATGGGCTGGCGACCACCTGCCGGTGCAGATCGTCGAAGGCATGGTTGACCGCCGCGCCTGGCGGCTGGATGCGCCGGAGGCCAGCCTTCTTGATGTATTGGCGCCGCTGCGCGATCAGTTGCGCGGCGCGGGATATGCCGTGCTGCTGGATTGCGAGACCCGGGCCTGCGGCGGCTTCGACTTCCGCTTCGCCACCGAGGTGATGCCCGAACCCGGCATGCATGTCGACCTGGGCGGGTTCCGCTTTCTGTCGGCACAGGACGGGGGTGCGGCGGTCAGCCTGTTTGTCAGCCGTTCGGGCGGTGCGGTCTTCGTGCAGATGATCTCGGTCGGGGTCGAGGCGCTGGCGCCGGTTGTGCCTGTCGCCCCTGTCGCGCCTCATGATCTGCCGGCCCCGGGGTCTGATTCCGGCTCTGCCGCGCCCTCGGACCTGGCGGCCCGGCTGGATGCCGGGCTTTCGGTTGCGCTGGACGATCTGGTCTTCGATTCCGGCTCGGCGGCGCTTGCGGGGGGCGAGTTTCCCTCGCTGGCGGCCCTGGCCGGCTGGCTGGCCGCCGAACCCTCCCGCCGGTTGTTCCTGGTCGGCCACACCGACGGGTCCGGCGCGCTGGCCGGCAATCTTGCGCTGTCGAAGCGCCGGGCCGAGGCGGTGCGCAAGGTTCTGGTCGACGGCTATTCGGTCACGCCCGGCCAGATTGTGGCCGAAGGGGTTGGCCCACTGGCGCCGCGCGCCAGCGATCTGAACGAAGAGGGGCGGCTGAGAAACAGAAGGGTCGAGGCCGTGCCGGCCCCGACCCAGTGAAGGTGCACCCCGGAAGGAAGACGGGGTGCCGAGGGAACTTGGTCGCAGGCCCCGCAGGGTTCACCAGTTGTCCGGCCCCTTGTCGATGAAGCGGCGGGCGAGGAAATCGATGAAGGCGCGCACCTTGGGCTGGGTAAAGCGGCCCGGCGGGTAGACGGCATAGATGCCCAGCACCTCGACCGGCAGCCCGGCGATCGCCTCCTCCACATGGCCGGTGCGCAGCGCGTCGGCGTAAAGGAACGACGGCAGATAGGCGATGCCAAGGCCAGCAATCGCGGCATTCAGCAGCGACTGGCCATCGTTCACCGTCAGCCAGCCGTTCGACCGAACCTGCCGCTTTTCACCCGAAGGCGCCGTGACACGCCAGACATTGCCGTTGGCCTGGTTCGAATAATGCAGAAGCTTGTGCTCGTTCAGATCGTCGATCTTCGACGGGCGGCCGTATTTGCGGAAATAGGTCGGCGCGCCGATCATGCGCTTGGTGGTCTCGGTCAGCTTGCGGGCACGCAGCGAGGAATCTTCCAGCTCGCCCACGCGGATCGCCATGTCGAACCCTTCCGAGATCAGTTCGACATAGCGGTTGTTCAGCACCATGTTGACGGTGATGTCGGGATATTCCAGCAGAAAGTCGCCGAGGATGGGCGACAGCAGGTTCACGCCGAAATCGGTGGCCACCGAAATGCGCAGCAGGCCGGAGGGCGCGGATTGCATCGAGGTGACAAGGGCATCGGCCTCTCCGGCATCGTTCAGCACGCGGCGGGCCCGGTCGTAATAGGCCAGCCCGATTTCCGTGGGAGAGACGCGGCGGGTGGTGCGGTTCAGCAGCCGGGCACCGAGCCTGGCCTCCAAGGCCGAGACATGCTTGGACACGGCCGATTTCGAAATGCCCATCTTCTTGGCCGCATCCGTGAAACCGCCCTGATCCACCACGGTGGCGAAGGCTTCCATCTCGGTAAGTCGGTCCATCTTTATCCCCGCACCATCATCAATCCCGTCATTCCCCTGTGATGATCCCGGATTCAGGCGGGAAAGGGGCGGATGCGCGACCGATCCGGGGAAAGACAGCGGATCGTTGAAGGCAGGGAAACAGGGGTTGCGGTGCGAAAGGGCAGGAGTCGTGGCAGGCAAGGGTGGCGTGGCCCCAATCTGCCGGGGGCCTGTGGCGCGGCGCGACCCCTGCCGACGGCAAGATGAGGCCTGGCGCCGCGCCGGACGCTGCGGTCAGAGCGTGGCAGCCACGCGCATCGCTTGGTCGATGGCCCGCTTGGCGTCGAGTTCCGCCGCGACATCGGCCCCGCCGATGCGGTGATGGGCGATGCCGGCCGCGGTCAATGCATCCGATAGCGCGCGTGCCGGCTCCTGCCCGGCACAGAGAACGACAGTATCGACCGGCAGGACCTGCGGGTTTTCCCGCGCCGGCCCCTGGCTGACGGCCAGGCCGTCGGCGCCTATGCGGTCGTAGTTGATGCCGCCCAGCATCTTCACGCCGCGGGCCTGCAGGGTGGCGCGATGGATCCAGCCGGTGGTCTTGCCAAGCTTGCGGCCCGGTTTCTCGGGCTTGCGCTGCAGAAGCCAGATCTCCCGCGCTGCCGCCTCTGGTCGGGCCGCGGTCAGCCCGCCGCGGGTATCCCAGGGGGCCGCCACGCCCCATTCCCGTCGCCAGGCGGCGCGGTCAAGGGTCGGGCTTGCCCCCGGCTCGGCCAGAAACTCTGCCACATCGAAGCCGATGCCGCCGGCGCCGACGACAGCCACGCGGGGACCGACAGCTGCGCCTTGCAGGACGTCGATATAGCTCAGGACCTGGCTGCCGGGGTCGGCGGGGATGCCGGGATCGCGGGGGGTGACGCCGGTTGCGACGATCACCCCGTCGAAGCCGCGCAGATCCTCGACCCCCGCTTCGGTGCCAAGGCGCAGGATCACGCCGCTGCGGTCGAGTTCGGCGCGAAACCAGTCGACGAGACCGTGGAACTCTTCCTTGCCGGGCACCTGCTTTGCCAGGTTCAATTGGCCGCCGACCTCTGTCGCGCGGTCAAACAGCGTGACGTCCAGGCCGCGGCCAGCGGCGGTTATCGCAGCCGTCATGCCGGCTGGCCCGGCACCGACCACGGCGATTCGCCGCGGCCCGGCGGCGGGCGCAATCACCAGCTCGGTTTCATGGCAGGCCCGCGGGTTCACGAGGCAGGATGTCAGCTTGCCCGAGAAGGTGTGGTCGAGACAGGCCTGGTTGCAGGCAATGCAGGGCGCAATCTGCCCCGCCCGGCCGGTGGAGGCCTTGGCGATGAAGGCCGGATCGGCCAGCCAGGGCCGGGCCATCGACACCATGTCGGCCATGCCCTGGGCAAGGATGCCCTCTGCCACGTCAGGCGTGTTGATTCGGTTGGAGGCGATGACGGGGATCTGCACCTCGGGCCGCAGCCGGGCGGTCAGGTCGGTGAAGGCCGCGCGCGGAACCGAGGTCGCGATGGTGGGCACCCGTGCCTCGTGCCAGCCGATCCCGGTGTTCAGCACGCTGGCCCCGGCCGCCTGAACCGCGCGGGCAAGCGTGATCACCTCGTCCCAGGTCGAACCATCGGGAACGAGGTCGATCAGCGAGATGCGGTAGACCAGAATCTTCTCCGGCCCCAGTGCGGTGCGGACGCGGGCCACCACCTCGACCGGCAGCCGCATGCGGTTCTCGTAGCTCCCGCCCCAGGCATCGGTGCGGCGGTTGGTATGGGTGACAAGAAATTCGTTCAGGAAATAGCCTTCGGACCCCATCACCTCGACACCGTCATAGCCCGCCTCGACGGCGCGGGCGGCGGCAGTGGCGATGTCGGCGATCTGCTTTTCGATGCCGGCCTCGTCCAGTTCCTTCGGCGGGAATGGCGAGATCGGCGATTTGATGGCAGAGGGAGCCACGCAGTCGGGGGAATAGGCATAGCGGCCGGCATGCAGGATCTGCATCGCGATCCTTCCGCCGGCAGCATGGACGGCATCGGTCACACGGCGATGGTTGGCGATGTCGGCGGCAGAGAATAGCCCGGCCGCGCCGGGGAACACCCCGCCCTCGCGATTCGGTGCCATGCCTCCGGTCACGATCAGCCCGGCGCCGCCCTCGGCGCGGGCGGCGTAGAAGGCGGCAACCCGGCCCCAGTCGCCGGTTTCTTCCAGCCCGGTGTGCATCGATCCCATCAGGCTGCGGTTGCGAAGCGTCACGCCCGAAAGGGTGATCGGCGAAAGGAGATGGCGGTATTCGGTCATGGCGGTCCTCCGGCGCGCAGATTGCCGCGTGGCGCGCCGCAAGTCACCCGAAACGCCGCGTCATCGGTGCGGCCGGCGCGGCGGCAGTGCCGTGTCGCGTCCGGTGTCGCGGCGCGCCATATCGACCCGGGGCGCGGAGGTTCAGAGTCCGAGCAGGCGGGGCAGATCCGCCATGCGCTCGAACAGCGGCACGCCCAGCGCCGTGAATTCCCGCGCCGGCACGGTATCGCGGCCATGGGGCGCAAAGCCGAGGCAGGGGATCCCGCCCGCGATGGCAGAACGGCCGCCGGTCGGGCTGTCCTCGATCACCACGCAGCGCGCCGGCTCGGCGCCGCAGGCGCGTGCAGCGGCAAGATAGAGGTCTGGCGCCGGCTTGGGGTGGCCCATGTCAGGGCCGGACAGGACGGCGCGAAAACGTGTCAGCAGACCGTGCTGGCCCAGCGTGATCCGCAGCTTCTTCATCGTGCCGTTCGATCCCGCCGCATAGGGAATGCCGGCGGCGTCGAGCCGGTCCAGGACCTGCAGGATCCCGGGAATGAGCGGGGTGTCGGCGCTGAAACGGGCGTTCAGCTGGGCATGGATCTGCGCCGTCCAGTCGGCGGGAAGCGACCAGCCCGCGGCCTCGATCCTGGTCTGGATCGCCTCGATCGGCAGGCCCTGATAGCCGGTCTGCAAACCATCCATCGTCAGGGGCACGCCGCGTGAGACAAGATCGTCGAGAAGGATGTCCAGCGTCGGCGCTTCGGTATCGGTGACAACACCGTCGCAATCGAACAGGACGGCTGCGGGCGGGTTCATGTCGGGCTCCTCAGCAGGGTGACAAGAGTATCGCCATAGCGGCGCTGGTCGGTCTGGGTGAAACCTTCGGGGGGCAGTGGCGCCACGCCCTCTTCCCAGACCACCGTCGCGCCGGGGGCCAGCCAGCCGCCGGCAAGGGCAGAGGCAAGGGCAGCCTCGCCAAGCGCCTGGCGATAGGGCGGGTCGAGAAAGACCAGCGAATAGGGCGCGCCGCGATTCGGGCCGAGGCGGGTGGCATCGCGGCGCCAGACATCGGTGATGCCCATGGCCTGCATCTTCTCGATATTGCTGCGCAGCAGCGCGCGGGCCCGGGCTCCGTCATCGACAAAGGCCACCCGTGCGGCGCCGCGCGACAGCGCCTCCAGCCCCAGGGCGCCGGTGCCGGCGAACAGGTCCAGCACGCGCGCGCCGGGCACCGGATTGTCATGCGCACCATTGGTCAGCAGGTTGAAGATCGCCTCGCGCACCCGGTCCGAGGTCGGGCGCAGATGGGCGGCGGGATCGCCCTCGCCGACCTCGGCCAGAATCAGGCCGCGGCGGGCGCCGCCGACGATCCTCATGCCATCAGCGCCTTCAGGTCAGGCGCCGTGGCGACAAGTGCGGGGTCGGGCGACCGGCCGCCCTCGATCAGCCGCTTGCCGACCATATAGGCGCGCGCGTCGCCCATGGAATCGACGGCAAGCAGCTCATCGCCCCGATAATACCAGAAGGACGGCGGCGGGCCGGGCCGGGTGACGACGCGGTCATAGCCGGCATTCAGCCCGGCGATCTGCAGCTTCAGGTCGTATTGATCCGACCAGAACCACGGTTTTGCGACATAGGGCTGTTCGGCACCCAGCATGTTTGCCGCCACGGCCTCGGCCTGGTCGATCGCATTGCCCACCGATTCAAGACGGATGCGGCCACCGCGCCAGGGGAACGAGGCGCAGTCGCCTGCCGCCCAGATGTTCGGATCCGTGGTTCGGCCCATCTCGTCGGTGGCGATGCCGTTCTGGATTGCAAGGCCCGCCGCCTCGGCCAGGGCTGTGCCGGGGGTGATGCCGATGCCGCTGATCACGAAATCGGCCGGCAGTTCGCGCCCGTCGGCCAGCCGCACACTGTGCACGCGATCGGATCCGACAAGACGGTCGAGCCGGGTATCCTCAAGAATCGTCACGCCGCGCGACTGGTGCAGCCCGGCAATGTGCAACGAGGTTTCCGGCGCGGCCACACGCTGCAGGATTCGCGGCGCCGCCTCGACCAGCGTGACCTCGACGCCGAACTTGGTGGCGACGGCGGCAGCTTCCAGCCCGATATAGCCGCCGCCGATCACCACGGCGCGGGCGCCGGGGCGGAATTCGGTCCGCATCGCATCGACATCGGCCAGCGTGCGGACGGTATAGACCCCCGGCAGTTCGCCGCCAATGTCGGCCGGCAGGCGGCGGGCGGCAGAGCCGGTGGTCAGTGCCAACTGGTCATAGGGGATGGCCTCGCCTGCCACGGTGACGGTTCTTGCCGTGCGGTCGATGGCCGTGACCGGATGGCCCAGCCGCATGTCGATGGCGCTTTCCGCCCAGAAATCGGGTGCGCGCAGCCAAAGACGCTCTTCCGGCATCTCGCCCAGCAGATAGGCCTTGGACAGCGGCGGCCGCTGATAGGGTGGGGCGGGTTCGCCACCGATCAGGGTCAGATGCCCGATGTGGCCCAATCCGCGAAGCTTTGCCGCAAGGGCGGCCCCGGCCTGTCCGGCGCCGACGATCACGATCCGCATCGCTTCCTCCTCTGGCAAGTTCGCCGCCGAAGCCTATAACCCCGGGGGTGACAGGTGCAACGCGCAAGGAGATCGAGAATGGCGGAAATCGCAGCAGGGGCAAGGCTGCCCGGGGCGAAGTTGCTGAAGGCCGGGCCGAACGGGCCCGAGACGGTGGATCTGGCTGCGGCGCTGGCGGGCCGCAAGGTGGTGATCTTCGGATTGCCGGGCGCCTATACCGGCACCTGCAGCACGGCCCATGTTCCAAGCTTCATCCGCACCGCCGGCAGCTTTGCCGAAAAGGGCGTCGACGAAATCATCTGCATTTCGGTCAACGATCCCTTCGTGATGAAGGCCTGGGGCGAGGCGACGGGCGCGACCGCGGCGGGGATCACCTTTCTTGCCGATGCCGACGGGGCCTTTACCCGGGCGATCGGGCTTGCCTTCGACGCCCCGGCCGCCGGGCTCTTCGGCCGCTCGGAACGCTATGCGCTTCTGGCCGACGACGGCGTGGTCAGGGTGCTGAACCTCGAGGCCAACGCCGGCACCTGCGACATCTCGGCGGGCGAGGGGCTGCTTGCCGTGATCTGACGGGCTGCCATGCGCCAGGACCCCTGTCCCCTTGATCCCGGCCGCGCATCCCGCGCCGCCCGGGTCAAGGGGCAGCGGGATATCCCGGGTTCTGCGCGGCCGGATGACGGTCAGGCGATCTTCGGGCCGCGCAGTTCGCAAAGGCAGCTGACCGGCTCACCATGGTCGCGCTGGATCTCGGCCCCCGGGGCGAAACCGTCGAGCTTCGCGGCAAGATCGAGGTCGAGGCGCGTCAGGCCGCCGGCGGAATGGGTGGTCAGGGTGACGTCGACCAGGTTGTAGCGGTTGGTCCAGTCCGGGTGATGGTTCGCCCGCTCTGCCGCCAGCGCGCCGCGGGCCATGAAGCCCCAGGCCTCCGAGAAATTGCGGAACTTCCAGATCTTGCGGATCGCATCCTTGCCTGGCACGGCCTGCCAGCCGGTTTCGGCCAGGGGCGGCAGGCCCTGGCCGCGTTCAGCGGTGGAGAGGAGATCGGCCATGATCTATCCTTTCGATGGCATCAGGGCATCGTCTTTTGCCGCCGCGGCACGCTGGGCCGGGCGGTCTTTCAGCCGGTCCCAATAGGCGACAAAGGCATCATGCGCCGGAAGCGTGCCGAAGCGCAGACCCCAGCCGACCTGGGCGCCGACACAGACATCGGCGGCGGTGAAGCGGCCGTCGGCGATATAGTCGTGTTCGGCCAGATGGCCTGCCAGTGTCCGCACCACGCGGTCGAGGCTGCCGTAGCCGAGGCGCCCCTCGTCCTGCAGCGACGGCGCCTTCCATCCGAAGGAAGCATTGACGACCGCCGCCTCAAGCGGGCCGGCGGCAAAGAACAGCCAGCGGTAGAAGGCGGCACTGTCCTGCGCCATCAGGCCGCGGTCGGGGAAGACCTGGGCGAGATAGGTGCAGATCGCGGCGACCTCGGTCACGACATGGCCCGCATGGACCAGGGTCGGGACCTTGCCCATCGGGTTCAGCGCCAGATAGCCGGGCGCATTCATCTCGGCGCCATAGGTCATGATCACCGTTTCATAGGGCTCGGCCAGCTCTTCCAGCATCCAGCGGGCGATGCGGCCGCGGCTCATCGGATTGGTGTAGAGTGTCAGCATGCCGGTCGCGCCTCCTTGCTGCGTGGGGCGCAGTGTCGCACGGCTTTCGCCGCAGTTTCAAGAAATCGCTCGCCTGCGGCGGCCGGGTGCCGGGACCGGCCGGCCGACTGGCCCGGGCTGCCGGCCGATTGGCCTGCCGGCTAGCGCGCGCCGTTCGGGTGGCGAAACGGGCCATAGGCGGCAAGGATTTCGATTTCCTCGTCCACGGCGCGGCTCTCGCGGGCGAGATAGTCGGCCACTGCCGCGCGAAAGCCGGGGTCGGCAATCCAGTGCAGGGAATGGGTCTCGCCGGGCAGATAGCCGCGGGCAAGCTTGTGTTCGCCCTGCGCCCCGGCCTCGACGCGGGGCAGGCCCTGGGCGATGGCCCAGTCGATGGCCTGGTAGTAGCAAAGTTCGAAATGCAGGAACGGATAGTCGCCCAGGCTGCCCCAGTAGCGACCATAGAGCGTGTGCCGCCCGATGAAATTCAGCGCGCCGGCCACGGGACGGGGGCCGTCGAAGGCTAGGACCAGAAGGATGTCGTCGCGCATCGTGGCATGAAAGGCATCGAAGGTGGCGCGCGTCAGGTAGGGCCGGCCCCATTTGCGGCTGCCGGTGTCCTGGTAGAATGCCCAGAAGGCCGCCCAATGGTCCGGCAGGATGGCATCGCCGGTCAGGGCGCGGATCGTCAGGCCATGGGAATGGGCGCCCTCGCGCTCCTTGCGGATCATCTTCCGCTTGCGGCTGGACAGATCGGTGAGAAAATCGCCGAAGTCGGCATAGCCGCGGTTTTCCCAGTGGAACTGCTGGCTGGTGCGGGGAAGAAGGCCGGCGTGGCCGGCAAGATCGGCGGTCTCGTCGGCGGTGCAGAAGGTGACATGCAGCGAGGAGAGCGCATTGCCCTCGGCCAGCCGGATCGCCGCCTCGGCGAGGGGTTTGCGGAAGCGGTCCGGGCCGAGAAAGCGCCGGCCGGTTGCGGGGGTGAAGGGAACGGCCGCCTGCAGCTTGGGATAGTAGCGCCCGCCTGCGCGTTCATAGGCCTCGGCCCAGCCGTGGTCGAAGATGTATTCTCCCTGCGAATGGGTCTTCAGATACAGCGGCATGGCTGCGACAGGCCTGTTCGCCTGCCGCAGGATCAGCGGCTTGGGCAGCCAGCCCGTCCCCTTGCCGACCGCGCCGGA
>JACSRN010000127.1 GCA_014879735.1 Paracoccaceae bacterium | reverse complement strand
GCTGAAGACCACCACGGTCTATGTCACCCACGACCAGATCGAGGCCATGACCATGGCCGACAAGATCGTGGTGCTGCAGGCCGGGCGGATCGAGCAGGTGGGCGCGCCGCTCGACCTCTACGACCGGCCCGAGAATACCTTCGTCGCGGCCTTCATCGGCAGCCCGTCGATGAACCTGATCGACGGCGTGGTCCGCGATGGCGCGGTCGAGGCCCTGGGCGCCCGCCTGCCGCTGCCGCCGGGGATGAAGGTGGCCGAGGGCCGCGAGGTCATCTACGGCATCCGCCCCGAACATCTGGCAATCGGCAGCGCGGGGATTTCCGGTCGCGTGGTGGTGGTGGAGCCGACGGGTGCGGAAACCCACAGCGTGGTGCGCGCCGGCGAGCGCGAGGTGGTGGCGCTGTTTCGCGACCGCGTGACCTTCCGCCCCGGCGATACGCTGGTGCTGGCGCCCGAGGCGGGCAAGGTGCATCTTTTCGACCGGGGGTCGGGTGTGCGGCTTTGATGCCGGGCCGAAGTCCCGCCCCGCGGCCGGCGTGCCCGGGCTGATGGCCCCGGCAAGCGGCGCGCCGTCGGGGCGTTTCGGGCAAGACGAGGAACGCAGGGGAGGTTTGTCGTGCTGAAGGGAATCGATCACCGGCTGAATGCCGAGGTGCTGGCCTGCCTGCGGGCGATGGGGCACGGCGATGTGCTGATCGTGGCGGATGGCAATTTCCCGTCGGAGTCCATCGCGCGGGCGACGGTGACGGGGCAGCTTTTGCGGATGGAGAACCTGACGGCGGGCGAGGCGGTCGGCGCCATCCTCTCGGTGCTGCCGCTGGACACTTTCGTCGCGGATTTCGCCGGCCGGATGGAGATCGTCGGCGCCCCCGGCGAGGTGCCGCCGGTGCAGGCCGAGGTGCAGGCGGCGATCGATGCCGCCGAGGGCAGGCCGCGGCCGATGATCGGGATCGAGCGCTATGCCTTCTACGACCTGGCGAAGACGGCCTATGCGGTGATCCAGACCGGCGAGCGGCGGTTCTATGGCTGCTTCATGTTCCGCAAGGGCGTGATCCCGCCGGAGGCCTGAGATGACAAGACCCGTTGTGATCCTCGGCATCTTCGTGGCCGATACCGCCTATCGCGCCGACCGTCAGCCGAAGATCGGCGAGACGATCCTTGGCCACAGCTTTGCCCTTGGCCCCGGGGGCAAGGGGTCGAACCAGGCGGTGGCCGCCGCGATGGCCGCTGCCGGCACCGGACGGGCGGTGCATTTCGTCACCCGCCTCGGCCGCGACGATTTTGCCGCAATCGCCCGGACGACCTGGGCCCGGGCGGGCGTGGTGCCCGAAGCGACCGAAGATGCCGAGAGCTATACCGGCGCGGCCTATATCTTCCTCGAGGCGGCGACGGGGAACAATGCGATCATTGTCGCGCCGGGGGCGGCCGCCCGGATCTCGGCCGCCGATGTCGAGGCGCGGGCCGGGCTGATCGGCGGCGCCTCGGTCTTCGTGACCCAGCTGGAACAGCCGGTTGCGGCGGCGCGGCGGGGCCTGGAGATTGCCCGGGCGGCAGGGGTGACGACGATCCTGAACCCCGCACCGGCCGCGGCGCTGGACGATGCGATGCTGGCGCTCTGCGACTATCTGACCCCGAACGAAACCGAGGCCGAGACCCTGACCGGGCTGCCGGTGACGGGCCTGGCCGAGGCGGAGAGGGCGGCAGATGCGCTGCTGGCGCGGGGCGTCGGCGCGGTGGTGGTCACGCTTGGCGGCAATGGCGCGCTGTACCGCGACGCGGCGCGCAGCGTCCATGTGCCGGTGATCAGCGCCGGCCCGGTGGTCGAGACCACGGGGGCGGGCGATGCGTTCAACGGCGGATTCGCCGTGGCGCTGAGCGAGGGGCGCGACGTGATCGAGGCGGTGCGCTTCGGCTGCGCCACGGCCGGCATCAGCGTGACGCGGCCGGGCACCGCCCCCTCGATGCCGGCGCGGGCCGAGATCGACGCGCTTCTGGCGCGCGGCTGACACCGGGCGTCCCGCAGCCCTCCCGGGCTGCACGCGCCGGCCGGTCGCGGGGGGGACCGGGCATTGCGGGGCATTGCGGGCTGTTGCACGCGCACAGGAAGGCGGTGCGCCGGTGCCGCCACGGCGCGGCGCAGCCGGATTTTCGCTGAACTGTCACACGGGGGTTACAAAACCGAAGCATAGCGGCGGCAGAAGGGGCGGGCCCGGATCCGGGCGCCCTGAAATCCGAACGGACGAGCCCATGCCGGTCCATATCCTGTGTCTGATCCTGCTTGCCATCGGCCTGGCCGGATATTTCCTTGGCCGGCGACGTGCGCTGCAGGTCGCTGGCGGTAATGCGAAGCTGCTGCATTCGCTGCCGGCCTATCACGGCTGGCATGTCGCCCTTATGGCCACGGTGCCGGCGCTGCTGCTGCTGGCGCTGTGGCTGATCGTTCAGCCGATCTATCTGGAAAACCGGGTCACGGGCCATCTGCCGCCGGAAATGGCCGCGACCCCCGCCGATGTATCGCTGGCGATGTCGGACATCCGCCGCCTGGCCGCCGGTCTGGAAACGGCGGTGGATGCCGGCGTGCTGACCGAGGAGGAGGTGCGCGACCCCGCCGCCGACCCCGCAGCGCTGGCCGCAACGCTGAAGCCGCTGGGCGTCGCGCTGGGAACGACGCCGACGCCGCAGGTGCTGGCGGCGGCCCGCGAATACCGTACCACCGCCGCGCGCTTGTCGGTCGCCCGCGCCGCGGCAGTGCTGGCCGTCGCGCTGATCGGGCTGATCGCCGCGCTGCGCATGGCGCGCGTCGACCTCTGGGCGCGCAACCGGGTCGAGCGCGCGGTGCTGGGGTTGCTGATCCTGGCCTCGTCGGTGGCGATCCTGACCACCATCGGCATCGTCTGGTCGATGCTGTCGGAAAGCCTGCGCTTCTTCCAGCACTATCCGATGGCGGATTTCTTCTTCGGCCTGACCTGGAGCCCCAATTTCAAGGGCGGCTCCGAACTGGGTTTCCTGCCGCTGCTCTGGGGCACGATGTACATCACCGTCATCGCGCTGGCGGTTGCGGTGCCGCTTGGGCTATATGCCGCAATCTATCTGGCGGAATATGCCGATCCCCGGCTGCGCGCCTGGATCAAGCCGATGATCGAGGTGATCGCCGGCATTCCCACCGTGGTCTACGGGCTGTTTGCGCTGATCACCGTCGGCCCGTTCCTGCGCGACTATTTCGCCCAGCCGCTCGGCCTTGGCAATTCGGGTTCGTCGGTGCTGAACGCCGGGATCGTGATCGGCATCCTGAACGTGCCCTTCATCTCGTCGCTGGCCGATGACATCATCAATGCCGTGCCGCAGTCGCTGCGCGACGGCAGCCTAGGCCTGGGCGCCACACGGTCGGAAACCATTCGCAAGGTGGTGCTGCCCGCGGCGCTGCCTGGCATCATGGGCGCCGTCCTGATGGCCGCCAGCCGCGCCATCGGCGAGACGATGATCGTGGTGATGGGCGCGGGCGCGGCCGCAAAGCTGAGCCTGAACCCGCTGGAAGCCATGACGACGATGACGGTGAAGATCGTCGGCCAGTTGACCGGCGATACCGACTTTGCCGCGCCGGAAACCCTTGTCGCCTTCGCCCTTGGCATGACGCTGTTCGCGATCACGCTGGCGCTGAACGTTCTGGCCGTCTGGATCGTGCGCAAATACCGGGAGCAATACGAATGACCGATCTCGCCGCCAATGCGCCCGCCGGCGGCCGTGCAAGCCGCTCGCTTCTGGTGCCCTCTGCCCGGATGCGCCGCCGCAATTCGGCCGAACGCCGCTTTCGCAGCTATGGCCTGATCGCCATCGTCGTCAGCCTGCTGTCGCTGGCGGTCATGCTGTCCACCATCTTCCGCGACGGCGCATCGTCGTTCTGGCAGGCCCGGCTGGAATTTCCGGTGACGCTGGATGCCGCCGTCCTTGACCCCAAGGGCAATGCCGATCCGGCAGAAATGGCCAAGCAGACCACCGTCACCTATGGCAAGCTTCTGGACCAGAGCTTTGCCGCCATCCTGGCCGCCGGCGGGATCGACGCCAGCGGGCTGACCGACAAGGAAATCGGCGCCATGGTATCGAAGGCCGCCCCGGCGCAGATCCGCGACCGGGTGCTGGCCGATCCCTCGCTTCTTGGCCAGACGATCACGGTCGATGTGCTGGCCGCCGGCCGGATCGACGGCTATCTCAAGGGCCGGGTGACGCGCGAAACCGCCGCGCGCGACCGCAACGTATCGCCCGCCCAGCTTGATCTGGCCGATCGCCTGGTCGGCGCCGGCCTGCTGGCCGAGCGCTGGAACTGGGATTTCATCACCGGGCCGGATGCCTCGGATACCCGGCCCGAATCCGCCGGGCTTGGCGTGGCGCTGATCGGCTCTGTCTACATGATGCTGCTCGTGCTGGTCATGTGCGTGCCCGTCGGCGTCGCCGCCTCGATCTATCTGGAGGAATTTGCGCCGAAGAACGGATGGACCGACCTGATCGAGGTGAACATCGCCAACCTGGCCGCCGTGCCGTCGATCGTCTTCGGCATTCTCGGTCTGGCGGTCTTCATCAACTTCCTGCAGCTTCCGCAATCCTCGTCGCTGGTCGGCGCGCTGGTGATCAGCCTGATGACGCTGCCGACGATCATCATCGCCACCCGTTCGGCGGTTCGCGCCGTGCCGCCCTCGGTCCGCGATGCGGCGCTGGGGATTGGCGCCTCGAAGATGCAGGCGGTGTTCCACCATGTGCTGCCGCTGGCCATGCCCGGCATCCTGACCGGCACGATCCTGGGCCTTGCAACGGCACTTGGCGAGACGGCGCCGCTGCTGCTGATCGGCATGGTGGCCTTTGTCACCAACTACCCCGATGCGCCGCCCGAGGGGTTTCTCGATCCCGCCACCGCCTTGCCGGTCCAGGTCTATAACTGGGCCTCGCGGTCGGACCCGGCCTTCATCGAACGCTCGAACGGGGCCATCATCGTGCTGCTGGTCTTCCTTCTGGCGATGAACGTCTCCGCCATCCTGCTGCGCCGCAAGTTCGAGCGCCGCTGGTAGGCCCCGAACAGGAAAGCGAGTATGAACATGAACGACATGCGGAGTGTGGAGCGCATCGTGAACAGTCACGCAGCCAAGATCGCCGCGCAGAACGTGCAGGTCCATTACGGGGCCAGCCAGGCCATCCGCGATGTGTCGATCGACATCCTGGACCGCACCGTCACCGCATTCATCGGCCCGTCGGGCTGCGGGAAATCCACCTTCCTGCGCTGCCTGAACCGGATGAACGACACCATCCCGACCTGCCGGATCGAAGGCCTGATCCGGCTGGACGGCGAGGATATCTACGACCGCCGCGTCGATCCGGTCACGCTGCGGGCCAAGGTCGGCATGGTCTTCCAGAAACCCAACCCCTTCCCGAAGTCGATCTACGACAACGTGGCCTATGGCCCGCGCATCCATGGCCTTGTCCAGGGCAAGGCCGAGTTGGACGAGGTGGTCGAGCAGAGCCTGCGCAAGGCCGCCCTGTGGAACGAGGTGAAGGACCGGCTTTCGGCGCCCGGCACCGGCCTGTCGGGTGGCCAGCAACAGCGCCTGTGCATCGCGCGCGCGGTGGCGACCGGCCCCGAGGTGCTGCTGATGGACGAACCCTGCTCGGCGCTGGATCCGATCGCCACGGCGCAGGTCGAGGAACTGATCGACGAATTGCGCGCCAATTTCTCGGTGGTCATCGTCACCCATTCGATGCAGCAGGCGGCGCGCGTCAGCCAGAAGACTGCGTTTTTCCACCTGGGCAACCTGGTGGAATACGGCGACACCGCCCAGATCTTCACCACGCCGCAGGATTCCCGGACGGAATCCTACATCACCGGCCGCATCGGCTGATCCGGCAGAGGAACCCGACATGTCTGACACGAAACCGCATATCCGCTCCGCCTTCGACCAGGACCTCGAGGCCGTGCAGGCGCAGGTGATGAAGATGGGCGGGCTGGTCGAGAAGGCGCTTCTCGATGCCGCCGAGGCGCTGGAGCGCCGCGACGAGGCGCTGGCCGAACAGGTCCGTGCCGCCGATGCCGCTGTGGACGGGCTGGACGACCTGATCCAGACCGAATGCGCCCGGATCATCGCGCTGCGCGCGCCGACGGCAAACGACCTGCGCACCGTGCTGACGGTGATGCGGATCGCCGCGGCGCTGGAACGCTCGGGCGATTATGCCAAGAACCTTGCCAAGCGCTCGCTGGTGCTGATGCAGGGCAGCCCGGTGGAAGGGGCCTCGGGCTCGGTCCGGCGGATGGCGAAGGCGGTGGTCGGCCAGCTTTCCGACGCCCTGGACGCCTATATCGCCCGCGATGTCGCCCGCGCCCGCGAAGTGCGCGCCCGCGACCGGGAAATCGACCAGATGTATGGCGCGATGTTCCGCCAGCTCCTGACCTATATGCTGGAGGATCCGCGCACGATCTCGGCCTGCATGCATCTGCATTTCATCGCCAAGAATATCGAGCGGGTGGGCGACCATGCAACCTCGATCGCCGAACAGGTGATCTATCTGGTCGAGGGCCGGCTGCCGCCCGACGATCGGCCCAAGCACGACATCGTGGCAGCCGAGACCTGAGGAAGGATTGCGCGATGACAAGCGAACACCGCCGCCCCTCCGTCCTTCTCGTCGAGGACGAACCCGCACAGCGCGAGGTGCTGAGCTACAATCTCGATGCCGAGGGCTTCCGCGTGGTTGCGGCCGACAACGGCGAGGATGCGCTGATCCTGGTCGAGGAAGAGGCGCCCGATGTCATCATCCTCGACTGGATGATGCCGCGGCTGTCGGGCATCGAGGTCTGCCGGCGTCTGAAGATGCGGCCCGAGACGCGGGCAATCCCGATCATCATGCTCTCGGCCCGCGCCGAAGAGGTGGATCGGGTGCGCGGTCTGGAAACCGGGGCGGATGATTACGTGATCAAGCCCTATTCCGTGCTGGAACTGATGGCCCGCACCCGCGCGCACCTGCGCCGGGTACGCCCCGGCCAGGCTGGCGTCGTGCTGGAATTCGGCGACATCCGGCTCGATCCCGAAACGCATCGCGTCTACCGCGGCGACAAGGTGCTGAAACTCGGCCCGACCGAATTCCGGCTGCTGACCACCTTCATGGAAAAGCCCGGCCGCGTCTGGAGCCGGGAGCAATTGCTCGACCGGGTCTGGGGCCGCGACATCTATGTCGACAGCCGCACGGTGGATGTCCATGTCGGCCGCCTGCGCAAGAGCCTGATGCAGTTCGGCGGCGACGATCCCCTGCGCACCGTCCGCGGCGCAGGCTATGCGCTCGGCTGATCCGGTTGCGCAGCCGCGCGCGGCGCGGCTGCCGGTTTTTTCTCTCGTCGTCGCGGCTTCGCGCTCCGCCTCGGCCTGCCTCCGGCGGGGATATTTCTGCAGAGAAGAAGGCGGTCGTGCTTCTTCTCTGCAGAAATATCCCGGGGGAGTCAGGACGAAGTCCTGACGGGGGCAGCGCCCCCCTGTTCGGCCAGTATCTTGTCCAGCGTATCGCAGAACAGGGCGACATGATCCGGGCCGAAGGGCAAGGGCGGGCGGATCTTCAGGATATGGCCATCGCGCCCGGTCGCGGAGATCAGGATGCCCTCCTCGCGCAGCCGGTTCACCAGGGCGGCGGCGCGGGCAGGGGCGGGGCGGCCGTTCTCGACGATGTCGGCGCCAAGAAACAGGCCCGCCGCGCGGATGTCGCCCAGGGCATCATGGCGCCGGGCAAGTTCGCGCAGGCGGTTTGCGAACAACGCGCCGGTTTGGCGGGCATTCTCCATCAGCCCCTCATCCTCGATCACCGACAGGACGGCGTCTGCGGTGGCGGCGGCGACGGCATTGCCGCCGAACGTGTTGAAATAGCGCGCCGCTGCGCCGAATTCTGCCGCCAGTTCGGGCCGCAGGACCAGCCCCGCAACCGGATAGCCGTTGCCCATCGGCTTGCCGAGCGAGACCATGTCGGGCAGGACGCCGTGGCGCAGGAAGCCCCACATGCCCTGGCCGGTGCGCCCGAACCCCGGCTGCACCTCGTCGGCGAGGAACAATCCGCCCTCGGCGCGGATTGCGGCGGCGGCGGGCGCGAGGAATCCGGCCGGATCGGGCAGGACGCCATCGGAAGAAAAGATCGTGTCGACGATCAGCAGCGCGGGGCGCAGGCCTGCTGCGCGCATCTGCGCGCAGGCAGCGGCGACCTCCGTCGCAAAGCCCGCCGCGATACCGTCGGGGTAGTTCGCCGCCGTGGGCGCGGGGATGGCAAAGACCTCGGGTCCCGGGGCCACCGCCGGGCCGATCGACATCGACATCTGTGCCGTGGCCAGCGTCACACCGTGATAGGCGTTGTCGGTGACAATGATTCCGGTGCCGCCGGTCGCCGTCCGGGCAATACGGCAGGCGAGATCATTTGCCTCGGATCCGGTGCAGGTGAACATCACCTGCGACAGTCCGGTCGGAAAATATCCGAGCAATCGCTCGGAATAGTCCAGGATCGCCTCATGCAGGTAGCGGGTATGCGTGGCAAGAAGACCGGCCTGCCGCGCCATGGCCTCGACCACGCGGGGGTGGCAATGGCCCACCGCCGCGACATTGTTGTAGGTGTCGAGATAGCGCCGGCCGGCCGCGTCGAACAGCCAGACGCCCTCGCCGCGGACGATATGGACCGGGGTTTCGTAGAACAATCGGTAGGCCGGGCCAAGCAGCAGCGCGCGACGCTTCGCCAGCGCCTCGTCCTGTGGTGAAAGTCGGCCATTTCCCGGGGTATAGGCGTTGATCATCTGGCCTTTGGCACGGTTCATCCTTCGGCTCCTTCGGCAAGGCAGCGGGTGACGGCCATGGGTCCCAGCGCCCGGAAGGCGGCAAGGCCGGCACGGGCCGAGGGCGTGTTGCGCAGGATGTAATCTGCATTTTCAGGATAGCGCGCCGCGCGCCAGCCGGCGATCACCAGCGTGGTGATCATGCGGGCGACGATCAGGTCGAACAAAAGTTCGGTTTCCTCGGGCAGAAGTGGCAGTACCCCGTGATATCCTGCCACGAACGCCGCAAGCGATGCGAGCGGCGCTGCCGGATCGATCTGGTAGGACGCCGCCACCGCCAGATCGCAGATCCGCGGCGTGCGTACCATGTCGCCGAAATCGACGATGCCGGCGATCCGCTGCCGGTCGGCATCGACGAGCAGGTTCCACGGGTTGAAATCGGCATGGCAGACCTGGCTGGGCAGATCCGCCAGCCGCGGTGCGACGGCGGTCGCGAACCGGGCAAGTGCCGCCTCGGCCGCGTCGCGCGTTCCGGGGTCGGACAGGACCGGCAGCAAGGGGGCCAGCCGCGAAAACTGCCTGATGTCCCACAGAATCACATGGTCGTCGGCCGGATGGCTGAAACCGGCCAGAGCTGCGGTCAACTGCGCCAGCGCCACCCCCGAGGCCCGCGCCAGTGCCAGGCTGCGCGGCACGGCGTGAAGCGGATCTCCCGCCAGCCAGGTGAACAGCCGCAGCCGTCCCGCCGGCGTGTCGCGCCATGGCGCGCCGGTCCGCGCCGGGATCAGCCGTGGCACCGGCACCCCGGGCGCCACCGCCGCCACATGCAGGAAGGCGCGGGTCTGGAAATCGGTCATCTCCGCGGCCTCGGCCGGATTGGTGATCTTTGCCAGAAACCGCCCGTCCGCGGTATCGAGCCGGTGGTTCAGGTCGCGCTCCGAGGTCAGCGGCACAAGCTCGCCGGCAAGGCCCCAGCCCGCGGCCAGATGGGCCAGCAGCGTCGGTTCGGCCAGGACCGGCGGCGGAACGGAGAGCAGCGTGCCAAGGACATCGTCGGATGCGTTCATGCCGCCAGATGATCACAGCCCGTGCCCGGGGGCCAGAGCGCGCGGCGCGGCAGAACGAGGCTTGACGCAACAAAGTAAATCAGTCAGGAATTGGCAAAGATGCAGCCAACCCCGTCGCGGGCCAGCCAGCAGGACCTGCGATGGAGAACCGAGATGACCCGGGACGATGGGGCAGGACGCCCCCCTTTGGCCGAACTGCTGCGCCAGGCGATGACAGGGGGCCTTCCGGGCCCGATGCTCGAGGCGCTGCTCGACCGGATGGGGCGGTCGGCATGAACGCCCGCCCCGAACCGATGCTGCGCCCCTGGCTGACGGCCGATGCCACGCCGGTGCACGAGGCCAGGGTGCTGACCGAAGGCGGATCGCTGGCGCGCATCGTGCTGGAGGATCAGATCTACACGCTGCGCATCACCCGGCAGGGCAAGCTGATCCTGACGAAGTGACCCGCCCCGGGGCCGGGTCCGCGGGAACCGCCCGGCGATCCCGCCCGCAAGCCTGCGGGGCAGCCCGTGCCGGCGCTCAGCCGCCGGTATGGCTCATGTGGCGCGACATCTGGCCGCCGATTGCCTGCCGGCCATAGTCGAAGTCATGGCCCTTCGGCTTGCGGGCGATGGCGGCGCGGATCGCAGCCTCAAGCGCAGCCTCGCCGCCCGGTCCTCGCAAGACGCCGCGCAGATCGGCGCGATCCTCCTGGCCGAGGCACATGAACAGCTCGCCGGTGCAGGTCAGCCGCACGCGGTTGCAGCTTTCGCAGAAATTATGGGTCAGCGGCGTGATGAAGCCGATCTTCTGCCCGGTCTCGGCGATGCGGACATAACGCGCCGGCCCGCCGGTACGTTCTGCCAGATCGGTCAGGCTGTAGCGCCCGGCCAGCCGGGCGCGCAGATCCACCAGGCTCCAGTATTGCGCCAGCCGGTCCTCGGCCCCCATGTCGCCCATCGGCATCACTTCGATGAAGGTCAGGTCATGGCCTTCCCGCGCGCACCATTCGACCATCGCGAACAGCTCGTCCTCGTTCACGCCCTTCAGCGCAACCATGTTGATCTTGACCCGCAGGCCCGCCGCCCGCGCCGCGGCAATGCCCTCCAGCACCTGCGCCAGCCGCCCCCAGCGGGTGATCTCCGCGAATTTCGCCGCATCGAGCGTATCGAGCGAGACATTGATCCGCCGCATCCCGGCCGCGGCAAGATCGGGGGCAAACCGCGCCAGCTGGCTGCCATTCGTGGTCAGCGTCAGCTCGGCCAGTGCCCCGCTGCCCAGATGCCGCGCCATGGCCTGGAAGAAGGTCAGGATACCGCGGCGCACCAGCGGTTCGCCGCCGGTGATGCGCAGCTTGCGCACGCCTAGCCCGACAAAGGCGCTGCACAGCCGGTCCAGTTCCTCCAGCGTCAAGAGCTCCGCCTTGGGCAGGAAGGTCATGTGCTCGGACATGCAATAGACACAGCGGAAATCGCAGCGGTCGGTGACGGAGACGCGCAGATAGCTGATCGGCCGGGCGAAAGGGTCGATCAGCGGCGCAGGGGACGGGGAGGGGGCGGTGTCCTGCATGGCCGGACCCTAGGGCCGCGGTCGCCGCGCCACAAGACGGAAAACGGAAGGTTGCGGGATCGCGGGGGCAGGGCTAACCTCGCGGCCATGATGATGATCCGCGCGCTGACCGTTCTGTCCCTGGCCCTGGCGCTTGGCGCCTGCGGCGAGTTGTCCCTGCGAAAGAAGGCGGCCGCACCGCCGCCCTCGGATCTGGCGACCGAATTCGCCCCGCCGGTGGCGGTGACGCCGCTCGGGGCTGCAGGCCAGACGCCGCAGGCGCTGGACACCACCACCGCGGCCGAGAAGACCGCGGCCCTTGCCGCGGCGCCGAAAGGCGGCGAGCGCCGGCTCGGCCGCCAGGTCGCCGCGCTGGGGTCGCCGGCGGATCCGGGGCTCTGGGTGCAGACCTCGCTGGTCGCCGCCGCGGTGCAGGGCCGGGTCGAGGCGCCGAACGGCACTTCGCTGGCGGTGGAATTGCGGCCGGGCACCGGCGGCGCGCTGATGTCGCTCGCCGCCTATCAGGCGCTGGGGCTGCCGCTGACCGATCTGCCGGAACTGACGGTCTTCGCCCCCTGATCGCCACGCGGCCGGCCCAGCCGCCTTGCCGCGCGGCGGGCCCGCCCCCCGTCCTCCGGCTCCCTTCCTCTTGACGCAAATACCCCGGGGGAGACTGCGGCTTGCCGCAGGCGGGGGCAGCGCCCCCCTTTGCGCCCCTCTCGTTGCGCCCGCCTGCCCGTGCCGCCCGTCGGGGACTGTGCCCTGGGGGCTGTGCCTGCCGTCACCGGAACTGTTTGGCGAGTTTCAGCCCCTGGCCCTGGTAGTTCGAGGCCAGCCCGGCGCCGTACAGCCGGGCCGGCCGGCCGGCCATGCGCTCGTAGAGCAGTCGCCCGACGATCTGGCCGTGCTCCAGCACGAAGGGCGCCTCGTGGCAGCGCACCTCCAGAACGCCGCGGCTGCCCTTGCCCCCGGCCTCGGCATGGCCGAAGCCGGGGTCGAAGAACCCGGCGTAATGCACGCGGAACTCGCCGGCCATGGCCAGATAGGGTGCCATCTCGGCGGCATGGTCGGGCGGGATCGTCACCGCTTCGCGGCTGACCAGGATGTAGAAGGCACCGGGATCCAGAATGATCCGGCCGCGGTCGGCATGCACTTCTTCCCAGAATTCCTGCGCGGGGTAGTGGCCGATCCGGTCAAGGTCGATCATCCCGGCATGCGGTTTTGCCCGCCACCCGACCAGTGTCCCGGTTGTCGGCCGCAGGTCGACCGAAAAGCCCAAGCCCTCGGAGATGACCGGCGTCCCGTCGACCAGCGGCGTCGCGGCATGGAGCGTTGCAAGCTCGGCATCCGACAGCAGCGCCTGGCCCCGGCGAAAGCGGATCTGGTTCAGCCTTTGCCCGGCGCGGACCAGGACCGAGAACGACCGCGGACAGACCTCGGCATAAAGCGGCCCGGCGTAACCTTCGGAAATACGGTCGAACTCGGTGCCGCCATCGGTGATCGTCCGGGTCAGGAGATCCAGTCGCCCGGTCGAGCTTTTCGCATTGGCGACGGCGGTCAGACCGGGTGGCAGCGCCAGCCGTTCGGCCAGTGCGATCACATAGACGCAGCCCTTTTCCAGCACCGCGCCTTCGGTCAGGTCGAAGCGGTGCATCTCGAACTCTGCCAGTCGCTCGGCCAGGCTGCGGCCGGCCCCGGCCAGGAACGAGGCGCGCACCCGCCAGGCCTGAGTGCCCAGGCGCAGATCGAGGCTTGCGGGCTGGATCTGCGCATCGGTGACGGCCGGATCGGCCACAAGCGCGCCGGTTTCGATCAGATCGCGGATCGCGGTGTCTGGCAGGACGCCGGGGCGGGTCATGGCGGGGTCTCCGGCGCTGAACGAAAAACCGCCCGCGCTGCCTTTGGGCAGGCGGGCGGGCTTTCAATGGTCGGGCCGGTGAGATTCGAACTCACGACCTCCCGCCCCCCAGACGGACGCGCTAACCAGGCTGCGCTACGGCCCGACACGGCGCCTACATAACGGTTTTCCGACCGGGGGCAAGCGGGAAAGCGCATTCTTTCCGGCGGGGCTCAGAAACCGCCGGGCGGCCGGGCCAGCCGGGCGCGCAGCTCGGCGATGCGGGTGCGCAGATCGGCCAGCGCGTCGTGCCGCAGGGCAAGGCTGCCGCGGGGCAGGGCCCGCAACCGGGCAGCATGGGTGGCAAGCGCCGGATCCTCGTCCGATGCCTCGGGGGCGGGCCCGGCCGTGGCGGCGCGGGGCCTGCGCGGCGCGGTGCGGCCCATGCCGGCGGCCATGCCGGCCCCGGCATCGGCCGGA
>JACSRN010000097.1 GCA_014879735.1 Paracoccaceae bacterium | reverse complement strand
TCCCGCTCAACGTCAAAGGAAAAAACGGCAAAACCAATATATGCCCAGGAACCATGTAGCCAGGTAGGCGGGCATCGACCGCGCGGCGCAGGTCGGCCTCATCGGCGCCGGTGGCATAGGCCAGCAGCCGCGGGCCGGCCGCCGCATCCTCCTGCAGCAGGACCAGCGCCTGAGTGGCCCCGGCCTCCAGCAGCACCGACTCGATCTCGGCAGGTTCGATCCGGTAGCCGCGCAGCTTGATCTGGTCATCGACCCGGCCGAGGAATTCGATATCGCCATCGGCGCGCATCCGCCCCAGATCGCCGGTCCGGTAAAGCCGCGCGCCCGGCAGGCAGTAGGGATCGGGACGGAAGCGATCCGCGGTCAGCCCGGGCCGGTTGAGATAGCCCAGCCCCAGCCCGGCCCCGCCCAGCCAGATCTCGCCGGCCATGCCCGGCGGAACCGGGACCATCGACGCATCCAGCAGCCGCAGCGTGACACCGGCGATCGCCCGCCCGATCGGAATCTCACGCCGGGGATCGGGGTCGGGCACCCCCTCGCAAGCGGTGGCGATGACGGTGGCTTCGGTCGGGCCATAGGTGTTGATCCAACGGATCCGCGCGGCCTCGGGGCGGCGGCTCCAACTGGCGAATTGCCGGCGCGTCACCTGTTCGCCGCCGACGATCACCAGTCGCACCGACGCGGGAATGCCGGCGCTGTCCTCTGTCCAATGCTGCCAGAACCGGGTTGGCAGATCGAGCACGGTCACGCCTTCCGCGGCAAGAAAGGCATCGAAGGCGGCGCCGGTGTCCAGAAAACCGTCGGGCCGCGGCACCAGCGTGGCGCCTGCCATCAGCGCGGGCACGATCTCTTCCACCGAGGTATCGAAGGCGGGGGTTGCGAATTGCAGCACCCGGTCGTGCCGGCCCAGCCCGCACATCGCGATATGATGCGCAGCATGGTTCATCAGGCCATGGTGCGGGATGACAACACCTTTGGGCTGCCCGGTCGTGCCCGAAGTGTAGAGGATATAGGCCGGATCCTCGGCGGTGCAGCCGGGCAGCGGCATGACGGCGGCCTCCGCCTCTGCCTCTATCTCCGTCACCGTCGCCGGATCGATCACCGCCATGGCCCCGGCCTCGCGCAGCGCGGCGTGATCGCGCGGCGCGGCCAACACCACCGCCGGGCGGGCATCGCCCAGGATCAGGCGCTGCCGAGCCGCGGGCATGGCGGGGTCAAGCGGCAGCCAGGCCGCCCCCGCCTTCATGCAGGCCAGGATCGCCGTCACCAGCCCGGCACCACGGCCAAGGCAAAGCCCCACCGCGGTGCCCCGCTGCACCCCTGCCGCCCGCAACCGGCGGGCCAGCACCGCCGACGCGCGATCCAGCGCCGCATAGCTGAGTCCGCCGGGACCGGCCACCGCCGGATGATCCGGCGCCTCGGCCACGCGGGCGGCGAAGGCCTGCAACACCGGCACCGACGCAGCTGCGGCCGGGCCGCAGGCTGCCACGGCCAGGCGGGCAGAGTCGTCGGTCCCGACCAGCTCCAGATCCCGCAGCGCCGCATCGGGCCGGCGGATGATGTCACGCAGCAGGTGATCGAACTGCCCCGCCATGGCCGCGATGCTGCTTTCGTCGAACAGGTCGGTCGCATATTCGAAACAGCCGTCCAGCACCCCGGCCCGTTCGGTCAGCCGCAGCGTCAGGTCGAATTTGGACACATGGCTTTCCACCGCCAGCGGCTCGGTCCGCAGACCGGAGGCATCCAGATCGTCCATCGGCGTGTTCTGCAGCACGAAGACCACCTGGAACAGCGGCGAATGGCTCAGATGACGCTCGGGGCGCAGTTCCTCGACCAGATATTCAAAGGGCAGATCCTGGTTGGCATAGGCATCGAGCGCGGTGCGCCGGACCTGTTGCAGCAAGGTTGCGAAGCTTGCTTCCGGCGCCACATCGCTGCGCAGAACCAGCATGTTCACGAAGAACCCGATCAGGCCTTCAATCTCGGCGCGGTTACGGTTGGCGATATAGGTGCCGACGCAGAGGTCGCGCACCCGGGCATGTCGCGCCAGCAGGACGTTGAAGGCCGCCAGCAACACCATGTAAAGCGTGCTTTGATGCCGCGCGCCCAGGGCATAAAGCTCGGCCGTCAGATCGGCCGGCAGGGTGATGTCGAAGGTTGCGCCGCGATAGCTTTGCGCCGGCGGGCGCGGGCGGTCGGTGGGCAGGGGCAGCACCGGCGGCGCATCGGCCAGCCGCTCGGTCCAATAATCCAGCTGCCGTTGCAGATTGTCACCCTGCAGCCAGTCGCGCTGCCAGGCGGCGAAATCGAGATACTGGATCGCCAGCGGCGGCAGCGGGTCGGGTCGGCCTTCGACCGCGGCGCGGTAGAGCGCCACGAATTCGGTGACGAGCACCCCCATCGACCAGCCGTCCGAAATGATGTGATGCATGTTGAACAGGATGACGTGATCCTGTTCGCCCAGCCGCAGCAGCCGCGCCCGCAGCAGCGGCGCCCGATCCAGCCGGAACGGGGTCTGCGCATCCTCGACCGCAAGGCGGCGGGCCTCGGCCTCGGGGTCGGGCTCCATGCTGAGATCGGTCAGCGGGATATCCAGTTCCAATGCCGGGGCGATGACCTGAACCGGCGCGCCGTCATGGTCGAGAAAGGTGGTGCGCAGGCTTTCGTGCCGGGCGACGATGCCGTTGATGGCCTGCCGCAGCGCCGCCACATCCAGCATGCCACGCAGCCGCGTCGGCGCGGGAATGTTGTAGAACGGGTTTCCCGGTTCGAGCTGGTCAAGAAACCACAGCCGTTTTTGCGAGAATGAAAGCTGCAGATCCGCCTCGCGCGGGGCCGGGCGGATCGCGGTCATGCTGCTGTGCTGATGGCCGGCGCGCAGCGCATCGACCTCGGCCGCCAGTTCGGCCAGGCTCGGCCGGTCGAACAGCACCGCCCGCAGCGGCACATCCACCCCAAACCGGGCGCGGATCTTCGATATCGCCTGCGTCGCCAGCAGCGAATGCCCGCCCAGATCGAAGAAGCGGTCCTGCGCGCCCACCCGGTCGCGGCCCAGCAGCGCCGCCCAGATCGCCGCCATTGCGACCTGTGTCTCGCCCCGGGGGGCGACGAAACCCTCGTCAGGGCGCAGCATGCTCGGCTTCGGCAGGGCGCGGCGGTCGATCTTGCCATTGGCCGTGACCGGGAAGGCCTGCAGCCAGACGAACCACGACGGCACCATATAGTCGGGCAGCAAATCCAGCAGCGCGGCCTTGACCGCCGCCTCGTCGGCACCCGCCCCCGGCTCTGCCACCAGATAGGCCACGAGGCTGCGCTCGCCGGTGCCCGGGTCGCTGGCCACCACCAGTGCCTCGCGGATCGCGGGCAGATCGTTCAACCGCGCCTCGATCTCGCCCAGTTCGATGCGGAAGCCGCGGATCTTCACCTGATCGTCGATCCGGCCCAGATATTCCACCGCGCCATCCGGCAGATGTCGCGCCAGATCGCCGGAACGGTACATCCGTTCCCCCGGCGGTCCGAACGGATCGGGCAGGAAGGCGGCGGCCGTCAGATCGGGGCGGTTCAGATAGCCGCGGGCCAGGCCGATCCCGGCCAGGAACAACTCGCCCGCCACGCCGACGGGCACGGGATTCAAGGCTGCATCCAGCACATAAAGCCGGATATTGCCGATGGGATGGCCGATCGGAACCGACATCTGGCCAGCGCGCGGCACGCAATCCCAATGCGATACCTCGATGGAGGCTTCGGTCGGACCGTAAAGATTGCGCAGCGCCACACCGGGCAGCGCCGCCAGCACCCGGTTTTGCAGCGCGACAGGCAGCGCCTGGCCGGAACAGAGAATTTGCCGCAGGCTGCCGCAGCCGCCGAGATCGGCATAGTCGATGAAGAACTCCAGCATCGGTGGCACGAAATGGATCGTGGTGATGCGCTGCTCGCGGATCACCTGCGCCAGATAGGCGACATCCTGATGCCCGCCGGGCCGGGCCATGACCAGCGTGGCCCCCGCGATCAAAGGCCAGAACAATTCCCAGACCGATACGTCAAAGCTGTAGGGCGTCTTCTGCAGAACCCGCTCGCCCGGAACCACGCCATAGGCGCGGGTCATCCAGCACAGCCGGTTCGCCACGCCGGCCTGCGCGACCATCACCCCCTTGGGGTTGCCGGTCGAGCCGGAGGTATAGATGCAATAGGCCAGCGTCTGCATCGACCCGCGGGCGGGGGGGTTGCTCTCCGGCTGATCGGCCACCGCCGCCGGATCGTCGGCGGCAATCACCGGACATTCCGCGCCGGCCACCGTGCCTGCGAGGTGCAACACCGTCACGATGGCACGCGGACGGGCATCGCCGATCATATAATCCAGCCGCGCGCGCGGTAGTGCCGGATCAAGCGGCAGATATCCTGCGCCGGCCTTCAGGATGGCAACCAGCGCCACCATCATCGCCGCACCGCGCTCGACGCAGAGCCCGACCAGATCGTCCGGCCCCACCCCCTTGGCGATCAGCGCATGGGCCAGCCGGTTGGCACGGCGGTTCAACTCGGCAAAGCTCAGCGTTTCCGCCCCGGCGGCCACCACGCAGGCGGTATCCGGCATCCGCGCCGCCTGCAGTTCGAACATTCGCGCCAGTGGTGCCGCCTCTGGATAATCGACCGCTGTCGCCTGCCAGTCTTGCACGAGGCGCCGCTGCTCGACCGCATCCGGCAGGGGATGGGCCAGCAAGCCGGGGGCATCGCGCTGCTCCAGCACGCGGATCAGATGCCGCGCCATGGCCTCGATGGTTGCTGCATCGAACAGCGCCGTCGCATAGTCGAACTCGGCCGCAAAGCCGCCTTCCGCCGGGCGCAGCCGCAGCGTCAGATCATACATGGCCCGCGGTTCGGGCGGCGCCCCGGGCAGCGTGACCAGCCCGCGAAAGACGGGTCCGGCGGGCGCCTCCGCCGCGATATCCAGCAAGACCTGAAAGATCGGCGAATGGCCGAGGTGGCGTTCCGGCTGTATCGCCGCAACCATCGCGTCAAAAGGAACCATGCTGCGGGTTTCTGCCGCCGCCCGCGCCGCGGCCAGCCGGTTGCGCAGATCGGCAAAGCGCATGTCGCCCGCAACCGCCAGCCGAAGCGGCAACATATCGGTCAGCGGTCCTACCCCGGCCGTGGCAGGCCGGGACGGCAGGCCGATGCAGATGTCCTCCTGCCCGCAATAGCGGTACAGCAGTACGGCAAAGGCCGTGGCCGCCAGCGCGGAGGCCTCGCCCGGACCTGTCGCCTGCAGCGGCAGAAAGAAGCCATGCCGCGCCCCGGCATGGTCCTGCACCGGCGCCCGGCTGTGGTCGGTCGGCAGCGCCAGCAGGGCCGGCACGCCCGCAAGCCCGGCTCGCCACCAGTCCAGATCGGCACGCCCCCGGTCCGATGCCATCCAGTCCAGCTGGGCCACCGCCTCGGCAGCATGCTGGCGCGGCGGGGCCAGACGCGGGGCAAGTCCCGCCGCGTAAGCGGAATAGAGCTCGGCCAGTTCCGCCGCGATGCGGTCCATCGAGACATCGTCAGCCACGATGCGATGCGCGCAAAGGACCAGGTGGTGGCGTTCCTCGTCGTCCTGCCGGGTCAGCAGCGCAACCCGGATCAACCGGCCCTGCAGCAGATCGAAGGCCCGTGCCCGTTCGCCTGCGGCCGCCTGCGCCGGGTCGGCCACAATCCGGCACTCCAGCGCACCATCACAATCGGGGACAAGCTGCGCAACGGGGCGGCCCTCGCTCAGCACGAAACGGTAGCGCAGCACCTCGTGCCGGCGCAGCAGCTCGGCACAGGCCCGGGCCAGCGCCTCCACGTTGACCTCGCCATCCAGCCCATAGCCACGGCTGACGGTATAGATCGGATCCCCCGGAGCGAACTGGTCCAGATAGAACAGCCGCTCCTGCAGCGGCGAGGCCGGGCGCGGCAGGATCTCCTGCGGCAGCACCGTCGCGCGGGCCGTCAGCACATGGTCGATCTCCACCGCCAGTTTCTCGATCGTCGGGTTCTCGAACAGCGCGGTCAGCGAAATGTCCACGCCGAAGCGCTGGTCCAGCGCCGAGATGATCTGCGTTGCCAGCAGCGAATTTCCCGCCAGTTCCAGAAAGTTGTCGCGGATCGAGATATCGCCGCCGCCCAGCAACTCGCGCCACAGCGCCGCCAGTTCGATTTCCGTTGCCGTATGCGGCGGCGCGAAATCGCTTTGTGCAGCCGCACCCGCCTGCCAGGACCAGATCGGCCGAAAGCCGTGATCGGCAAGGATCCGGGCGCAGCGGAACCGCTGGATCTTGCCCGAGGTGGTGCGCGGCAGATCGCCGGTCCGCACCAGAAGCAGGGCGGCCAGATCGGCGATTTCATGTTGTTCGGCCAGCATGGCGCGCAGCCGCTCGACCAGGCCCTCGGTCTCCAGCAGACGCCGGTCCAGCACCTCCTGCACCACCACCAGCCGGGTATCGCGCCCCTCTTCCACGGTAAAAACCGCGGCGCCATTGCGGCGGAAGGCCGGGCTCAGTGCCTCGACATCGGGCTCGATGTCCTGTGGAAACAGGTTGCGCCCGCCAAGAATCATCATTTCCTTGCTGCGGCCGGCGATGAACAACTCGCCCTGGTCCAGCAGGCCGATATCCCCGGTCTTGAGAAAAGTGCCCTCGCGCCCGGGCAGGCGGTGGCCAAAGCTCGCCCGGGTCTCGGCCGGGTTGCGCCAGTAACCGCTGGCGACGGAGGCCCCGCTGACCCAGATCTCGCCGGGCTCGCCCTGCGGCAGTTCCTGTCCCTGCGGGCCGACGATGACGACCCCCGTGGCCGGGCCGTGGCCGATCAACGGACCGCGGTGCAGCGCCGGGCCATTGCCATCCGCACCCGGCGCGGCGCTTTCGACCGTCCGCGGCAACTGCCCCGGCACATGCGTCTGCCGCGCACTGACCAGCAGCGTGGTTTCCGCCAGGCCATAGGCCGGCGTCACCGCCGCCGGATCGAATCCGCAACCGGCAAAGGCCTCGCAGAAGGCGGCAACGGTTTCCGGCCGCACCCGCTCGGCACCGTTGATGGCCACCCGCAGCGACGAAAGGTCAAGCCCGGCCCGCTCCTCCTCGCCGATACGGGCGGCGCAAAGGTCCCAGGCAAAATTCGGCGCCCCGGTGATGGTGGCGCGAAATTCGCTGATCGCCTGCAACCAGCGCTGCGGCCGGGTCAGAAAGGCCAGCGGCGTCAGATGCACCGCATGGCAGCCGTTGAACAGCGCCGAGAAGATGCCGCCCACCAGCCCGAAATCATGATGCGGCGGCAACCATGAGACGATGATGTCCTGGGCCGTCATCGCGAATGTGTCGCGGCTGAGCGCCAGATTGGCCATGACATTGCGATGGCTGATCATCACACCCTTGGGTGCGCCGGTGGAGCCCGAGGTATATTGCAGGAACAGAAGGTCATCGGGGCCGACATCGGGCTTCGCCCAATCCCCCGCGCCCTGGCTTTCGATGTCGACCTGCAGCCGGGGCACGCCGCCCAGCGGGGTTTCCGCCGCGTCGATCCGGGCCGCCAGCGCCGCAGTGGTCAGCAGCAGCGTGGCCCCCGCATCCTCGGCGATCAGCGCCAGCCGCGGCAGCCCCTTGGCCGAAGACGGCGAAACCGCAGGCACTGCAACCATGCCGGCCAGGGCGCAGGCCAGCAGCGCCGTCACATAGTCCCGCCCCGGCGGCAGTACGATCAGCACCCGGTCGCCGGGCTGGGCCTGCCGCTGAATCCGCCCCGCCATCGCCTGCGCATCGGCACCAAGCCGGGCATAGCTCACGTCATCGCGGCGCCCCTGATCGAGAAAGGTGAAGGCTGTCTTTGCCGTGCCGTCTTTGAACCTGGCGATCAGCAGATCGAGGAAGGTCGCACAATCGTGCATGTCATCAAGCCCTTTTAGGCGTCGAGCCAAAAAATGTCCGGCGCAGGCGACGGGAAAATCGGCGCAGTTCCATTCGGGACGGGGGACCGGAAATGCGGCTGCGGCGCCGAACGTCATTCGAGACGGTGCCCGCCGCTCCTGCCGCCATGGTCCAAATCCTCACCCTGCAATTGACCTGCGACACGCCGGCACTCCTTCCGGTATTACGGAAGAAAATAATTCTTGCGTCAAGAAACAAATTTTGTCGAAAACGCCCTTGCCGCATTTTGCGGCGCGCGCCGCCGTTCAGCCGAACGGTGTCTCCAGCGATTCCGAGGGCGAACAGAACCAGCGCGGGCCGGTCTCGGTCATATAGGCGATGTCCTCCAGCCGGACGCCGCATTCGCCATAGACACAGAGCATCGGCTCGATCGAAAAGCACATGCCGGCCGCCAGGGGCATCCGGTTGCCGGCAACGATCCAGGGCTCTTCATGCAGGTCAAGACCCAGCCCGTGGCCGGTGCGGTGCGGCAGGCCCGGCACGAGGTAGCCAGGACCGAAGCCATCGGCCACCAGCGAGGCCCGCGCCGCGGCATCGACAGCCGCGCAGGCAATGCCCGGGCGCGCCGCCGCAAACCCTGCCTGCTGTGCACGGTGCTCGCAGGCCCAGAGGTGGCGCTGCCGGTCGGTCGGCGCGCCAAAGACATAGGTCCGGGTGATGTCGGAGTGATAGCCATGCAGGTTGCCGCCCAGATCCACCAGCACCATGTCGCCCTCGGCCAGCCGCTGCTCATGCGGCACGCCATGAGGATAGGCCGTCGCCTCGCCGAACTGGGCTGCGGCGAAGACCGGCCCCAGACCCAGCGCCCCATGCGCGGCATCGATGAAATCCGTCACCTCCCGCGTGCCGATCCCGCGGCGCAGCCCGGCATGGACCGCCTTCTGCACCGCAAGGCTGGCCGTCATCGCCTCCTGCAGGATGGCCAGTTCGGCGGGTGACTTGATCCGGCGCTGTGCCGCGATCAGATCCTGCGCCGAGCTGACCTGCAGCCCGGGCATCGCCATCAGGCGTGCGGCAAACCCGAAGGACATGGCCGGATCCAGCCCGATCCTGCCACCGATCCGACCGGCAATCAGTGCGAAGGGATCTTCCTCCTCCTCCCAAACGGCAATCTCGCCCGGCAGCCGGATCAGGGTTTCCAGCTTCGGCCGTTCGAAATTCGGGGTGACATAAAGCAGCCCGCCCTCGGCGCTGATCAGCGCACCATGCAGGCGCTCGGACGGTTTCAGCGCCAGGCCAGTATAATAGCCCAGCGACGAGGTCGCATCGAGCCAGACCGCAGCCAGCCCCGCCGACCGCATCGCGGCGCAAAGTCCCGCGATCCGATCCGACAGTTCTGCCGGCGCAATGGCAGCGACCTCCACCCGGGAAAACTGCGCCAGGGCCTTGTCGTAATCGGTCATCACAGAAGGCTCCCTTGGGCGCGGATGTCACCACGCAGTTGCGGCGGCCCGCCTGCCGGACTGCAGGGCGGGCTCATGGCCATGCAGCAGAATCGTTCAGGCCGGCAGCGCCTGCCGGGCCGCCTTGCGCCGTGCAACCCGGGCGCGGATCGCCTCGACATCCGTCACCGGCGTCGCCGCGAACAGCGATTTCGTATAAGGGTGCTGGGGATTGGTGAACACCGCCTCGCGGCTGCCCGTCTCGACCGCCTCGCCCTTCGAGATCACCATCACCTCGTCGGCGATATAGCGCACCACCGACAGGTCATGGCTGACGAAGACATAGGTCAGGTCGAACTCGTCCTGCAGATCGGCCAGCAGGTTCAGCACCTGTGCCTGCACCGACAGGTCAAGCGCCGAGACCGGCTCGTCCAGCACCAGAAGCGAGGGGTTCAGCATCAGCGCCCGCGCGATGGCGATCCGCTGGCGCTGCCCGCCCGAGAACATGTGCGGATAGCGGTTGAAATGCTCGGGCTGCAACCCGACCTTTTTCAGCATCGCCTCGGCCCGGTCGCGGCGCTCGCCCGCCGGCACGGCGGTATTGATGACCAGCGGCTCCATCAGCACATCGCCGATCTTCTGGCGCGGGTTCAGGCTGCCATAGGGGTTCTGGAACACCATCTGCACCTTGGAACGCATCTCGGGGCCGGGCCGGTGTTTCGAGACATCGACCGGTTTGCCCTCGATCCGCAGCTCGCCCTCCGACGGCGCGTCGATCAGCGCGATGATCCGCGCCAGCGTCGACTTGCCCGAGCCGCTTTCGCCGACGATGGCCAGTGTCTGGCCCTTTGCCACGCTGAAGTCGATTCCCTTCAGCGCCCGCACCAGCCTGCCGCTCGAAAACATGCTGCCCGGCACATGATAATCCTGCACGATGGCCCGGCCTTCGACGACAGGAACGCTCTCGGTCATCCTGCGACCTCCTGTTGGAAAAAGTCGGATACGGTGGGCAGCCGGTCTCCGGTCGCATGTTCCGGCAGGGCCGCAAGCAGCGCACGGGTATAGGGGTTCTGCGGCGCCTCGAACAGGGACAGCACGTCCGCCTCTTCCATCTTCTTGCCCTTGTATTGCACCACCACCCGGTCGGCGGTTTCGGCCACCACGCCCATGTCATGGGTGATGAGGATCAGGGCCATGCCATAATCCTCCTGCAGCTTCATCAAGAGATCGAGAATCTGCTTCTGGATCGTCACGTCCAGCGCCGTGGTCGGCTCGTCCGCGATCAGCAGGCGGGGGTTGGAGGCAATGGCCATGGCGATCATCACCCGCTGGCATTGCCCGCCCGACATCTGGTGCGGATAGGACTTGATCTTGACCTCGGGTTCGGGAATGCCGACCGAGCGGAACAGATCCAGCGCCTTGGCGCGGGCTTCGCGGCGGCTCATGCCCAGGTTCAGCCGCAGCACCTCCTCGATCTGGAAGCCCACGGTGAACGAGGGGTTCAGCGAGGCGACGGGTTCCTGGAAGATCATCGTGATCTCGCGACCGATCAACTGCCGCCGGTCGGCCTTGGACAGTTTCGAGATGTCGCGCCCGTCATAGGTCATCTCATCGGCGGTGATGGTGGCGGTATCGGGCAGAAGCCCCATCACCGCCAGCATCGAGACCGATTTGCCCGAGCCGCTTTCGCCGACGATGGCCAGCACCTCGCCCCGATCCACATGCACGTCGATCCCATCGACGGCCGTGAAGCTGCCAGTGGCGGTGGCGAATTTGACCGTCAGGTTCTTGATGTTCAGAAGCGCCATGATCTCAGCTCCGCTTCAGCTTGGGGTCAAGCGCATCGCGCAGCCCGTCGCCCATCAGGTTGATCGCCAGCACCGAAATCAGGATGGCAAGGCCGGGGAAGGTGACAACCCACCAGGCGCGCAGGATGAATTCGCGCGCCTCGGCCAGCATCGTGCCCCATTCCGGCGCCGGCGGCTGCGCGCCCATGCCCAGAAAGCCGAGCGCGGCAGAATCCAGCACCGCAGAGGAGAAGGACAGCGTGGCCTGAACGATCAGCGGCGCCAGGCAGTTGGGCAGGATGGTCTTGAACATCAGCCGCAGGTTGCCGGCACCGGCCACGCGGGCCGCCGTGACATATTCCCGCTTCATCTCGCTCATCACCGCGGCGCGGGTCAGTCGGGCGAAATGTGGCTGATAGACGATGGCGATGGCGATCATTGCATTGGTCAGGCCCGGACCCAGCACCGCCACCAGCACCAGCGCCAGCAAAAGCGAGGGAAAGGCCAGGATCACATCCATGACCCGCATGATGACGGTATCGACCCAGCCGCCGAAATACCCCGCCAGCAGCCCGAGGATCACCCCGCCTATCAGCGCGATCGCCACGACGACGATGCCGATGAACAGCGAATACTGCGCACCATAGATCAGCCGCGACAGCATATCGCGCCCGACCGCATCGGTGCCGAGCGGGAATGCCGCACGACCGCCCTCCTGCCATGCCGGCGGCACCAGAAGGGCATCGCGATATTGCATCGTCGGATCGTGGGGTGCCAGCAGCGGCGCGAAGACCGCAATCAGAACCAGCAAGATGAAAACGAACAGGCCAGCCACCGCGCCGCGGTTCTGGCGGAAATAGAACCAGAACTCGGCAAGCATGCGGCGTCGGATCGCGGCATCGGACAGCCTGACGACCGGAGTGGGGGCGATGTCGCTCATTTGTTGCGGATCCTCGGATTGATGAGGCCATAGGTCAGGTCAACCAGCAGGTTCACCACCATCACCAGTGCAGCAATCAGCAGCAGGCCCGATTGCACCACCGGATAATCCCGGCGGGCGATGGAATCGATCATCCATTTGCCGATACCGGGCCAGGAGAAGATCGTCTCGGTCAGGATCGCCCCCGCCATCAGCACGCCGATCTGCAGACCGATGGTGGTGATCACCGGGATCATCGCGTTGCGCAGTGCATGCACACCGATCACCCGCGAGGGCGGCATGCCCTTGGCCCGGGCGGTGCGCACGTAATCCTCGCCCATCACCTCCAGCATGGCCGAGCGGGTCTGCCGCGCGATCACCGCCAGCGGAATGGTCGCAAGCACGACAGAGGGCAGGATCAGGTGGCTCAGCGCCGAGGTGAAGGCCCCCTTCTGCCCCGACAGCAGGCTGTCGATCAGCATGAAGCCGGTCACGTTGGGAAAGAAATACAGCAGGCTGATCCGCCCCGAGACCGGGGTCCAGCCCAGGATGCCGGAAAAGAAGATGATCAGCAGCAGGCCCCACCAGAAGATCGGCATCGAGAAGCCGACCAGCGCCGTGGTCATCGAGATCTGGTCGAACCAGCTGCCACGCTTGATCGCCGCCAGCACACCGACTGGCACGCCGATCAGCGTGGCGATGATGATGGCGCAGAGGCCCAGCTCGACCGTTGCCGGGAACAGGGCCATGAATTCCGTCAGCACCGGCTTTTTTGTGACCAGGGAATTGCCGAAATCACCGTGCATCAGCCGGCCGAGAAAATCGAAATACTGCATCACCACGGGTTTGTCATACCCAAGCTGCGCGCTCAGCTCTGCATGTCGTTCAGGCGTCACACCGCGCTCGCCCGCCATCAGCAGCACCGGGTCGCCGGGCAGAATCCGCACGAAGCTGAAGGCGATGATGGTGATCCCGAGGAAGGTCGGGACAAGGTAAAGAAGCTTGGAAAGGATGAATCGGACCATACGCCATTGCCCTTGAAGAACGCGCGGGGAGCCATGTCCCCGCGCGTCCGGTTTCAGTTGAATGCGGGTCGATTATTCGGCGATGTCCACGGTATCGAAGGTAAAGTCGCCCAGCGGGCTCATCACGAAGCCCGAGACCTTGTTCGACATCGGCACATACTGGGTCGAATGCGCGATGGTATACCAGGGCGCCTGATCCTTGAAGATCACCTGCGCCTGTTCGTAAAGGCTGGTGCGGGTGGCCGGATCGGCGGTGGTCTTGGCTTCCTTCAGCAGCTTCGAGAAGTCCTCGTTGCACCAGAAGGCACGGTTCGCGCCGCCTTCCCCGGCGGAATCGCACGACAGCAGCACCGACAGGAAGTTGTCGGGATCGCCGTTGTCGCCGGTCCAGCCCAGGATCACCGCACCATCACGGCCCGGTTCCATCGACTTGGCCAGGTATTCACCCCATTCGTAGGACACGATCTCGGCATTCACGCCGACCTTCGACAGGTCTTCCTGCATCAGTTCCGCCGTGCGGCGGGCGTTGGGCATGTAGGGACGCTGCACCGGCATCGCCCAGATCTTCATCGACAGCCCGGCGACACCGGCCTCTTCCAGCATCTTCTTGGCGGCTTCGGGATCGTAGGGGTCGTCCTGGATCGCGTCGTTATACGACCACATCGTCGGCGGGATCGGGTTCTTCGCCGGCAGGGCCGCGCCCTGGAACACGGCATCGACGATCGCCTGCTTGTTGATCGCCATGTTCAGCGCCTTGCGGACCGCCGGATTGTCGAAAGGCGCCACCGTGGTGTTGTAGGCCAGATAGCCCACGTTCAGGCCGGCCTGCTCATCCAGCTTCAGGTTCGGATCGGCCTTGATCGCCTCGATGTCGGCCGGGGCCGGATAGGGCATCAGATGGCATTCGCCGGCCTTCAGCTTCTGCAGGCGCACCGCCGCATCGGGCGTGATCGCGAAGACCAGGTCATCGACGATCGGGGCCGTGCCCCAGTAATCGGGGTTCTTCTGGTAGCGGATCACCGCATCCTTCTGATAGGCCACGAACTTGAACGGGCCGGTGCCGATCGGCAGGTTGTTCATGTCCTCCTTGGTGCCAGCGGCCTCCAGCACATCGGCATATTCCTTCGAGATGATCGAGGCGAAGGGCATGGCGATATTGGCCAGGAACGGCGCTTCCGGCTGGTTCAGCGTGAACTTGACCGTATAGTCGTCGATCTTGTCGATCGACTTGATCAGTTCCGGCATCGCCATCGAGGTATAATATTCATAGGTGATCCCGGGGATATACTGGTGCCACGGATGATCGGCCTTGCCCTGACGCTCGTAGGAGAAGATCACGTCGTCGGCGTTGAAATCGCGCGTGGGGGTGAACTTCTCGTTCGACTGCCACTTCACGCCCTTGCGCAGGTGGAAGGTGTATTCGGTGCCGTCAGCCGAGACATCCCAGCTTTCCGCCAGGCTCGGCTCGACCTCGGTCGTGCCCTTCTTGAACTCGGTCAGGCGGTTGAACACCGGATGGGCCGAGGCGTCGAACGTGCCGCCCGCGGTATAGGGAGCAGGGTCGAAGCCTTCCGGCGAAGCCTCCGAGCAATAGACGAAGGTCTTGGCTTCCGCCATGGCGGCGCTCATCGCCAGCGCCGAGGCAAATACGAGAAGTTTCTTCACTTTTTTCTCCCTGTTGAGATTGAAAACGGCTGCCGGATCATCTGGCAGGCTCGCCGCTCGCCCCTACGGGCGCGTCGGTAGCATCTTCGGACTGCGCTGCGATCAAGGCATCGCGGCGCGGAATATAGGCGGAGGGCGTGGCGCCATGCAGCATCTTGCCTGTCCAGAGCAACCGCGCCATGCGATCGCCCGGGTTCGACCAGGAATGCGGATGCTGGCCCAGATAATGCATGCTGTCGCCCTCGCGCAGCAGGAACTGCTGTCCGTCCACGACCTGCAGGATCTCGCCCTCCAGGACGAAGATCAGCTCCTCGCCGGCGTGTTGGATCGTCTCGGAGCAATATCCCGGCGGCACGTTCAGCACGAAGGAGGTCAGTTCGTGCCCCGGGAACTCTGCCCCGATCTGCTCATAGACGACCGAGGTGCCGGATACCGAAAAGCGCTGGCGCTCTCCGGCGCGGGTCACGCTGTCGGATTGCCGCGGCGTGGCGATGAAATGGTCGATGCTGACATCCAGCGCCGCCGCGATTTCGGCAAGCGTGCCAAGGGTCGGCACGGCATTGTCGCGCTCGACCTGGCTGATATAGCTTACCGACACACCGCACACATTGCTGAGTTCCTGCAGGGTCATCGACATCGACTGTCTGCGCTTGCGGATTCGCCGCCCGAGAGCGAAATGTACGCCTGCGGGTTTCTTTCCCATTGCGGTCCTTGATTGACGATGCTGCACCCCAGGCGCGATTTCAGCCGAAGGACTTCGACATTGCAACAAAAAATTTGCCCAGCAGAAAAATTCCTTCTTTCCGCGCGCCGATCAGACGCCCGCTGCGGCGCTTTTCTTGCCGATCCGGGCGCCAAGCAGCAAGCATCTGGCCGGCGTCACCTTCCGAGGGACTGGGTCCGGGGGGATTCTCGTCCGAAACTTCGGGCAAAATCAGCGACAGCCAGAGTGCAGGCATGACGACACAAGCCCAGATCGACGCGATCCGAACGAAACCCGTGCCGCAGGGCAGGCTGCTGATCGCCGGAGAATGGCAGGACGGTCGCGGCGGCGAAACCCAGGTTCATTCGCCACTTGATGGCCTGCCGCTGACCCGGATCGCTGCCGGGGATGCCAGCGACGTGGATCGTGCCGTCGCCGCGGCCCGCAATGCCTTCGAACGTGGGACCTGGTCGCGGATGGCACCGGCGGCCCGCAAGAAAATCCTGCACCGCATCGCCGACCGGCTGGAGGCGGAGGCGCTGGAAATTGCCGTTCTGGGCGTGCGCGACAACGGTACCGAACTGTCTATGGCGCTGAAGGCAGAGCCTTTGGGTGCCGCGAACACCTTCCGCTATTATGCCGAGGCACTGGACAAGATCTACGGCGAGATCGCCCCCACTGCGCCGGACGTTCTGGGGCTTGTCCATCGCGGCCCCGTGGGGGTGGTGGGCGCGATCGTGCCGTGGAACATGCCGATGATGATCGGGGCCTGGAAACTGGCGCCCGCGTTGGCCATGGGCAATTCGGTGGTGCTGAAGCCCGCCGAACTCGCCTCGCTGACGCTGCTGCGCCTGGCTGCGATCTGCACGGAGTGCGGCCTGCCCGAAGGGGTTCTGAATGTCGTCACCGGCAAGGGATCGGTCGCGGGCGAGGCCTTGTCCCGCCACGGCGATGTCGACGTTCTGGCCTTCACCGGGTCGAATGGCGTTGGCCGGCAATTGCTGATTGCCTCGGCGCAGTCGAATCTGAAGCGGGTCTACCTGGAACTCGGGGGCAAGTCGCCCAACATCGTCTTTGCCGATGCGCCCGATCTGGACCGGGCCGCCAGGGTTGCAACCCAGGCGATCTTCCGCAACGCCGGGCAAGTCTGCGTCGCGGGGTCACGGCTGCTGGTGGAGCAGTCGGTTCACGACGAATTCGTCGAGCGGGTCGCCCGCCAGACCGCGGCAATGCGGGTGGGCGACCCCCTGGATCTGACGACCGAGGTCGGCGCGGTGGTCTCAGAGGCGCAATTGCAGCAGAATCTTTCCCATGTCGCCACGGCCGAGGCCGAAGGCGCCCGCCGCGTCACCGGCGGCGAGCGCATCCTGCAGGAAACCGGCGGAACCTATATGCGGCCCGCCGTCATGGACCGTGTCGGCCCCGGCATGGCATTGGCACGCGAGGAGGTGTTCGGCCCGGTGCTGGCCGTCCTGCCCTTCCGCGACGAGGCCGAGGCCGTGCAACTGGCAAACGACACCACCTTCGGCCTGGCCTCGGCGGTGTGGACGGGAAACCTGTCGCGCGCCCACCGGATGGTGGCGGCGATCGACGCCGGTGTGGTTCATGTGAACACCTATGGCGGATCGGATCTGACCGTGCCCCTGGGCGGGCACCGCCAGTCGGGCAACGGGCATGACAAGTCGCTTCATGCGCTGGAAAAATACATCAACCTCAAGACGGCCTGGTTCCAGCTCTGACCGGGCGGGCCGGCGGCGGCCGTGCCATCGCGCGGCCATGGCGCTTGTATCGGGGTCGTGTCCCATCGCCTGCGGGCCTGTCCGGCAGGGGATGACGGCACGGGATTGCCGCCGTGGACCGGCCACCCGACTAACCTTCTGCGGGTATATCCATTCGCCGGAGCGTCCCGATAAAAGAACGGCAGTGCCACAATAGCGAACGGAGGAAAGCGTGAAACCGAAGGTCACAAAGATCGGCCATGTCGGGCTGACGGTCCGCGATATCGACCGGACCATCGAGTTCTACAGCAAGTATCTGGGGATGCGGCTGACCGAGAAGTTCGAATACGAAGAGGTCCGGCTTGGTCATGGCGTCGCCGTTCAGGCCGGTGCTTTCATCCGGTGCGACACCACGCATCACGAGCTGTCGATCTTCAAGATGCGCAAGGAGATCCTGCCCGACGACGCACCGCCGGTGCCACGCTATGGCTTCGGGTTGCATCATCTGGCGTTCGAACTGTCCTCGCCCGCCGATCTGAAGGCGCTCTATACCCTGATGCGCGACGACGGGATCGAGATCGTCAATTGCCGCAAGGGCGGGCCTGGCAACCAGCCCCGCTTCTATGCGCGCGATCCCGACGGCAACCTGCTGGAATTCTACTGGGGCATCGACACCATCGGCTGGGACGGCGCTGCCCGCCCCTATGACCCGATCCAGGAAATCGACATCCTCGCCTTCGATTTCGAAGCCTATCTCGATATGCGGGAAAAGAACGCGGCCGAGGCACGCCAGACGATCCGCACCGGGATCAATGCCTGATTCTGGCATCCCCGGCACGGCCATGCCCCGGTCGTGGCCTGCTGCGGCCGGGGGATCAGGCCGAAAGCCGGGCCTCGATGGCGCGGGCACAGGCCAGCAGCGGCGTGCTCATGCCCAAGAGATTGGTGGCGCGGCTTTGCGGCACCAATATTCCGATCGAGGCCTGGGCAAAGCCGTCCCGGCCGCGGACCGGCGCCGCCAGGCCGTGCACCCCCAGTTGCAGCTCGTCCCGCGAATGGGCATAGCCGAGCGTGCGGACCTTCTCGATCCGCCGGCGCGCCGGTTCGCGTTCGGTTTCGGGCAGGCCTGCCAACACGCGGTCGGTCAGGCGGCCGGGCTGGAACGCCAGCAGCGACCATCCGCTGGCCCCCCGGAACAGCGGGTGGCGCGAACCCTGATTGTGCCGCACCACCACGACATGCGTCAGATCCAGCGCCTGATCCAGCACGATTGCCTCGTCCTCGATCAGCCCGTGCAGCACCACGCTTTCGCGCACGCCGGCGGCAAGATGCGCCATCTCGGGCTTGGCGATACTGACGATACTGGGCTGCGCCTGCGCAGCAATGGAAACGGCGGCCGGGCCAAGCAGGTAGCCCGCCGTCGTCTTCACGACATAAAGCCGCCGCATCAGCGTCGTCAGCAGCCGGTGCGCCACCGTGCGGTTGAGGTTGCAGTGCCGTGCGCATTGCGTGGCCGAAATCGGCCCATGCGCCGCCACGCATTCCAGCACGCTGAGCATTGCATCGCCCGTCAGGCTGATCTCGGTCATTTCCGCTTCCCCTGCATCCCACCCGGGTCCGGACAGCCGTTTATAGCCCGGTCATCGCCCGAATTGAAGTTCGGAAATCGGCGAAAGACGTTCGAAAATCGGAGAACAAGATGAAGCTCGTCACCTATGAACAATTCGGCCAACCCCGGTTCGGGGCCGTGGTCGGCGAGAATATCGTCGATCTGGAGCGCGCCAGCGCCGCGCTGGCGGCAAAGACTGCCGCGGTCCGTCCGCTGCCCGCCGCCATCGAACTGTTCCTCGCGCAATCCAGTGTGCTGGACGCCTCGGCCCGGGCGGTGGTGCAGGCGGCGGCAGCGGGGCAGCTGGATGTCTTTCTGACGCCGCTGGCCGATGCCGTGCTGCTGCCGCCGGTTCCCAGACCCTCCAAGATCATCTGCGTGGCACGCAACTACGCCGAACATGCCCGCGAGGCCGGGCTGCAGATCTCGGAGATTCCGATCCTGTTCGCCCGGTTCGCCAGCACCCAGATCGGCCAGGACGCCGCTATTTCGGTGCCTTCGGTCTCGCATCAGCTGGACTGGGAGGGCGAGCTGGCCGTGGTTCTGGGCGCCGGATCGAACGGGCGCCGCATCGGCAAGGCCGAGGCGATGGATCTGGTTTATGGCTATACGATCTTCAACGACGTCACGGTACGCGACTATCAGTTCCGGGTGACGCAATATACCGCCGGCAAGAACTTCCGTCACTCCGGCCCTTGCGGACCCTGGCTCGTCACCAGGGACGAGATCGACAATCCCCATAAGCTTCAGATCGTTACCCGGATCAACGGCGTGGAAAAACAATCGGCCAATACCGACACGATGATCTTCGACATCCCGACAATTCTCGAACATATCGCGGATTTCATCGATCTTGAGCCAGGCGACCTGATCCCGACCGGGACGCCCGCCGGCGTCGGCTTCAAGCGCAATCCGCCCGAATTCCTGAAGGATGGCGATGTGGTGGAGGTCGAGATCACCGGCCTTGGCATCCTGCGCAACCCGGTCCGCAATGAGGAGAAGCTCTGATGCCGACCGAGACCTTCGAAAAGGGCCTGAAAATCCGCAAGGAGGTGCTTGGCGCCGCCTATGTGGAAAAGTCGCTGGGGGCCGCCGACGATTTCAACCGCGACTTCCAGAACCTCGTAACCGAATTCTGCTGGGGTGCGGGCTGGGGACGGGAGGGCGGCGATGGTGCGCTCAGCCGCCGCGACCGCAGCCTGCTCAACCTCGTCATGCTGGGGGCGCTGAACCGGGGCGAGGAGTTCAGGCTGCACCTGAAGGGCGCGCTGACCAACGGATGCAGCCGGGAAGAGATCCGCGACACGCTGATCCAGCTTGCGATCTATGCCGGCATCCCGGCCGGCGTCGAAGCCTTCCGGCTGGCCCGCCAGGTTTTTGCCGAAATCGACGCGCGTACCTGACGCTTTTTGCCCCGGTCATCCCAGCTGCAGCGTTCCGCGCTGCGGCATTTTCATGCCTGCCGGGCAGAAGCCAGCGCCCGAGGCCCGGTGTCGGTCAGCGTGCGCCCCGGGGGGCCGCCGGCCGCCCGGATGCGCGACGGGCGTGGCGTCAGGCCGGGACGCGCGCCGGTTCGCTTTGCGCCGGCGGCACGATGCCAAGCGCGACCCATTCGTCGAAGATGCGCAGCACGGCCGCCGCAAATTCCGGCGCATTGATGTGGCAGTCAAGCTCTGTCCGGGCGACGCGGGGCGACAGGCTTTCCCGCAGCGCGGCATAGAATGCCGCCAGATCCCCGGGTGCATGCCCCACCTCGCCGGGACGGTCCCAGGCCTCGACCCCGCCGAGCGGCATCATCATATGGACCGGCGCCGTGGCAAGGTTCAGCCGCGCCGCAATCTCGCGCGCGACGAAGATGCGTTCCTCGGCATTGATGGTCAGTGAGGAAATCAGCTTGTTGTGGACATGGACCGGCCGGTCCTTGAAGGATTCGGGCAGCGGCGCCCAGGTGGGCCAGTCCACCAGGTCAGCCGCACCCGGCGCCACGATCTGCGGCACCCCGGCTGCGCCGGCGCTTTCCAGCCGGGTCGTACCGCTGTTGATGATCGACCCGAACAGGCCGTTGTTGAACTCCTGCAGGCAGAGGTCCAGCGCGGCCACCATGCCGCGCCGGCCGGCCAATGCCTCGAAGGCGCGACCGCCCATGCCGGTCGAATGAAAGATCGCGACCTCGTAGCCGCGCGCCTCAAGCTCGGGCTTCAGGATTCTGATATAGCGCAGGCAGGCATTGCCAAGCGAGGTGATGCCGACCAGCGGTCGGGCGGGCGCGGGCCGCCGGGTTGCGCGGGCCGCCCCCAGCACCGCGCCTGCAGCCTGGGCCAGCGTCGAGGCGCAAAAGGCGTTCAGGCCATAAAGCCCACCGGCCCAGAGGATCATCTGCACATCGCCGGGCAGCCGCTCGGGCGCGATCACCGCCGAAAAGGCGACGGTGGAGACGATGTATTTCGGAACACCCAGCGGCAAGGCCAGCGCCACGTCCAGCGCCAGATCGGTGCCCATCGTGCCGCCAAGCGCAATCATCCCGTCAAAGGCGCCGCGGGCATGCAGCCGCAAGGCCAGCGCCGCCGCCCCGCGCGCCATGATCGCCATCGCGGTGTTCTCGTCGCCCGAAGCGGCCACGGCCGCTATGTCGGTTCCGGCTGCCGCCGCCACCTCGTGCCGGGAATGGGTCGGCGGGTGGCCCGGCTCTCCCAGAACCGAGACGTCCATGCTGATCGCCTTGCCACCCTGATCGCGGATGACCTGTTCGACGAAAGCCAGTTCCTCGGCCTTGGTGTCATAGGTGCCGACAATCAGGATGGTCTTGGTCTTGCTCATCGCGGGTCTTTCCGTGCGTGGCCCGGCAGATCGGGCACAGGTTCCGGCCCCAATATTTCCGGCGACCCGCCGGCGGCATAGACCCGCGAAGGGTGACGCAGGCGGATCAGTATCGTCACCGCGGGAGGGTATATTGAACCGTCCTGCGCTTTCGTAATCTGCAGCCCATGCAACCGAAGCCGGACGAATACCCCAGATGCGGACCGTGACGAGGGCCCTGTCCATCCTGGATCTCTTCACCGAAGCCGCACCCCGGCTGCGGCTGACCGATGTCGTCCGGCTGAGCGGAATCGACAAGGCCACTTGCCACCGGATGCTTCGCGCCCTGCAGGCCGGCGGCTATCTGGACCAGTCCGTCACGGATCGCCGCTATGCGCTGGGTCCCGCGGTCCTGCGGCTGGCCCGGATGCGCGAGGCGGTGATGCCGACCGGCGTGCTGCTGCAGCCCGTCGTGCAATCGCTGGCCCAGCAGACCCAGGAAACCAGCCATGCCTCGCTGATCGCCGGCGGCAAGATCGTCACCATCGCCAGCGCCGAAGGGCTGCATGCCAGCCGCGTCCATGTCGAGCCGGGCGGGCTGCTGACCGTCGGTTCCACCGCCAGCGGCCTGGCCTGCCTGGCCTGGGGTCCGCCGCTGCCGGTGATTGGCCCGCTGGACCCCGCATTGCTCGCCGAGGCGCGGCTGCGCGGCTATGCCTGTGCCCGGGGCACCTTCGACCCCGACGTGCTGGGGATCGGCGCCCCGATCTTCGGGCCGGACGGCCTTGCCCTCGGGGCAATTGCGGTCGCCTCGCCGATCTCGCGGATGACCGCGGGGTACGAGACCGACATTGCCACGGCCCTGCTGCGGGCCTCGGCCGAGGCCACCCGCCTTTTTGCGGGCGCCTTCCCCGACAGCTATCCCAGCCATTCAGGATGACGACATGGTACAGACCCGCTCTGCACTGGTGCTCGATTTCGGCGGGGTCATTTCCCGCACGATGTTCGAGACCCACGACCTGACCGAAAGGGCGCTCGGCCTTGCGCCCGGCACATTGCGCTGGCGTGGGCCCTTCGCACCGCCGGGGGAGGATACCCTCTGGGAAGACATGCAGGCCGGCAGGATCGCCGAACGCGACTACTGGCATCGACGGATGACCGAGACCGGAGCGCTGGTGGGCGAAAGCTGGACCGCATTCCCCCAGTTCATCGCCCGTGCCCGCGGCGACGATCCCGCCGCCGTGATCCGGCCGGAAGTCCGTGGGGCGATCGCGCAGGCCAAGGCCGCGGGCCGCCGCCTGGCCATCCTGTCAAACGAGCTGGACCTGTTTTACGGCAAGGGCTTTCGCGAGCGGCTGCCCTTCATGGCCGATTTCGAACTGATCGTCGATGCCACCTATACCGGCATCCTCAAGCCGGACCCGCGGGCCTTTGCCTTCGTGACCGAAGGCCTGGGCCTCGCCGCAGGCGATTGCGTCTTTGTCGACGACCAACTGAAGAACCTCCGCGGCGGCGAGGCCGCAGGCATGGCCTGCGTGCATTTCGACGTGACGCGACCATCCGAAAGCGCGGCCCGGATGCTGCGCCTTCTGGGCCTCTGACTCACAGGAGAAGATGATGAAGGATTCCAACTTCCTCAAGGAAAACAACGCCCGCTTTGGCTGGCACCCGATGGCGCATCCTGGCGGGATGCGGAAGAACCCGCCCCGCATCGTGGTGGAATCCGACGGGGTCGACGTGATCGACATCGACGGGCATCGGATGCTGGATGCCGTGGGCGGGCTGTGGAACGTCAGCCTCGGCCATAGTGCGCCCGCGGTCAAACAGGCGATGATCGACCAGATCGGCCGGATGCCCTATTACAACGCATTTCGCGGCACGACGCATGACCGCCTGATCGAGCTTTCGGTCGCGCTGACCGATTTTTTTGCGCCAGAAGGCATGGCGCGAGCCTTTTTCACCTCGGGCGGATCGGACAGTGTGGAAACCGCGCTGCGGCTGGCCCGACAGTTTCACCGCCTGACCGGCCAGCCCGAGCGGACCAAGTTCTTCTCGCTGAAGAAGGGCTATCACGGCACCCACATGGGTGGTGCCTCGGTCAATGGCAACGCCAATTTCCGCCGCAACTACGAACCGATGCTGTCTGGCACCTTCCACCTGCCCGCACCCTATGCCTATCGCAATCCCTTCGGCACCGCGGATGGCGCGGTCATCGCGCAGAGGATCGCCGAAACCTTCGAGGAGGAGATCGCCTTCCAGGGCGCCGATACCATCGCCGCGCTGATCATGGAGCCGGTGCTGGGGTCGGGCGGGGTGATCGTGCCGCATGAAACGCTGTTCCCGCTGATGCGCCGGATCTGCGACCGCCACGGCATCCTGCTGATCGCCGACGAGGTGATCACCGGCTTCGGCCGTGCCGGGGCCGAAAGCGGCTCGCGCCTCTGGGGCATCCGGCCCGATATCATGACCACTGCAAAGTCGCTCTCGAACGGCTTCTTCCCGATCGGCGCAACGCTGGTGTCCGAACGGATTGCCGAGGTGTTCGAGGCCTCGGACGAGCGCGGCACGATCAGCCACGGCTATACCTATTCCGGCCATCCGGTCGGCGCCGCAGCAGCGCTGGCCACGCTGGCAGAGGTGCAACGCCAAGGCATCGTCGCCAATGCCAAACTGCGCGGCGACGAACTGCTGGCCGCATTGGAGCGGCTGAAGACGCGCCATGCCATCGTGGGCGACGTCCGCGGAAAGGGCCTGATGGCCGCGCTGGAGCTGGTCAGCGACCGCTCGGCGAAGACACCGCTTGGCAAGGGGGCCATGCAGGTGCTGTTCGATACCGCCTATGACGCCGGGGTCATGCTTCGCACCTCGGGCGCGAATGTCATCATCTCGCCCTGCCTGGTGGTCGAATCGCATCATATCGACAAGATCGAACAGGCGCTGGACAAGGCGCTGTCCGCAGCAACCGCCGCCTGACCGACCGGGCTGGCAAGAGAACCGCGCCCGGATATCACATGTTCGATATCCGGGCGCATTTTTGAACAAAATGTAACATATTCCGCTTTCCCGGCTTGGCAGAGCCACACCGCTGCCGTTGAATGCACGAAAGTCGTCGCCCCGCCTGGTGCGATCGGTCCCTGAGGAGTTCGGAAATGCAGACGGAATCCGTATTCAGTTCACTGTCGGACATGGTTTCAATCATCGGCAACCCCGCCTTCGGCGACAGGTTCTTCGGCATCGTCGAAAGGATGGTGGGGGCCGATCACTGCACCGTCTTCGTTTCTGACGACACCGGCGTACGCACCCTGGTGGCAGAGGCGCAGACCCATGCGGCGGCGGAACGGGTGCGGCATCTGGCCGGCCTGTACCGCGATGGCGGCTATCGCGCCGATCCGGTCTGGAACCGCCCCTCCGACCAGAGCGCCGGCGACGCGATCCGCACCGAGGTGATCGCACCCGCGCATTTCCGCGACCCGGCCTATCGGCGTGAATACTACGAAAAACCCAACATCCTGGAGGAGCTGGCCGTTTCGGCCGATGTCGGCGGCGGCCGGCGCGTCTATGCCGGCTTCTACCGCGAGCGCGGCCGGTCGCGGTTCTCGCCCCAGGACATGGCAACCCTGCAGGCCACCGCGCCGGTGGCGATGCAGGTGCTGGCCAAACATGCCGAGGTGACACAGGCGCGCCGCGCCGAGGCGGCCCCCGTCCCGGTCTGCCGCCCCTCGCGCGAGAAGCTGTTCGAGCGCGTGAGCAAGGTCATGATGCAGGACAACCAGCTGCTGACCCGCCGCGAGGCCGAGGTCTGCACCGGCATCGTCCTGGGCTACACGATCCTGGGGCTGAGCATGAACCTCGGGATCAGCGTCAACACCGTGGCCACCCATCGCAAGCGCGCCTATGCCAAGCTGCGGATCTCCAGCCAGAACGAACTGTTCACCCACTACTTCTCGCTGGTCGAAAGCCTGAGCTGACAGGAAACGAAACGGCCGGGAACCAAAAGGCCCGCCGGTGGTGGCGGGCCTTTGTCGGGCAGGACAAGAAGGGTGCGGCGGCACGGGGCCGCCGCAGGTAGGTCAGCCCCAACGCTCGCGCATGATCGGCAGGACGTTCTCACCCTCGATCCCGCGGAAGGCCATGAAGTCGCGATAGCCCGCCTCGATCTTGCCGGCGAAGTAGAGATAGTTGATTGCCGTGGTCATGAAGGCCCGGAACCTGCCGCCGGCCTCGTAGCGGATGCCGGCGCCGTTCGGATAGCCGATGGCGGGCTTTGGCAGAAACACCTTGCCCATGCCCAGATTGTGCTGCACCAGCGCCAGCTCGGTCCCCGATCCACCGATGGCCTGCACGCGGCCGCTCTGGAAGGCGGCATAGCCCTCGGCATTCGCCGGGAAGGCGACCAGATTGCCAGTCTTGAGCTGCCCCTTGATGAAGGTCTCGGGCGAACCGCCCTGACCGACCGCAATGGCAAAGTCGGGGCTGTCGACATCGGCCCAGGTCTCGCCCTGAAAATCGTCGCGGACCAGCAGGCCGATCGAGGACCACGACACCGGCGTGGGAAGGAAATCGATTGCCGTCGCCCGCTTCGGCGTGCCGTCCAGATAGAACATCACATCGGCCTGATCGGCCTGCAGCGTGGCCACGCCGTTCTGCCAGGTGGTCTCGACAACCTCCAGCTGGACACCGATCTGCTCGGCCACCAGCAGGCCGATGGCAATGCCCATCCCGCGCCAGGTCACATCACCCTGCCGCAGGCCGCCGGGGGCATCGCTGTTGGTGATATCCTTGAAGTAGTAGGGCTCCAGGTTGGCCGCCGCGATGCGCAGCTTGCCGGTGGCGATCATCCGCTCGAACGTGTCGGTCCCCGCGGCCTCCTGCGCGGCCGCTGGCCGCACCAGCGTCGAGGCCAGCCCGAGCCCGGCTGCCCCCGCAAGACCGGCGCCAAGAAGCAGCCTGCGCGATCTGATGATGTCTTCGGTATTGTCCATGTCGGTTTCCCTGCGCGATGTCATTGTAGGTCTAGACTAGGGCGCTGCCGGATTCCCTGAATACCCTTGAAGAAGGACTCACCGGCCCGCCGGCCCGCCGGCGACGCGCCGTTCCAGCCAGCCGGCCGCCAGAACCAGCGGTATCAGGATCAGGGCAAAGCCGATCGCCAGCGCACTATAGGCCTCCAGCGGGCGATAGTTCTGGTCGGCTACGATCTTCACGTTGTAGACGAATTCCATATAGGGCAGCAGCGCCGCGATGGAGGTCAGCTTGACGGCATCGATGCTCTGGCTGACCAGCGCCGGCAGCATCCGCGGCAGCATCTGCGGCACGATGATATAGCGCAGCTGGCCCCACCAGCGCATGCCGATGGCCGAGGCGGCCTCCCACTGGCCACGATCCACCCCGGCAATCCCGCTGCGAAAGATCTCGGACAGATAGGCCGCAAGATAGAGCGAAAAGGCCACCAGCGCCGCCATGAAGCTGGTCAACTGCGCCCCGGTCAGCATCGGCAGCGCGTAGTACAGCCACAACAGCTGCACCAGCGGCGGCGTATTGCGGAACAGTCCGACGAAGCCCGCGGCCAGCAGGCGCAGGGGCATGAGCCGGCCGATGCGCATCAGGGTCAGCACGCTTCCCGCCAGCAACCCCAACGCCATGCACAGCCCCGCCAGCATGAAGGTATTGCCCAGCCCGGTCAGGATGAAGCCGGCATTGTCCCACAGAAAGCCGAAGTTCCAGCGATACTCCATGCTCATGCCCTCCTGGCCAGCCGCCGCTCCAGCAGGGCGGCGAACCGGCTGATCGAGAAGATCAGCACGAAGTAGATCACCGCCACGACGGTATAGGATTCGACCGGCCGGTAGGTGTCTGCGGCAATGCGGCTGGCGGCGTAGCTCAGTTCGCCATAGCCGATCACCGCCACCAGCGAGGTTGCCTTCACGATCTCTGCCACCAGCGAGACCATGACCGGGATCATGTGCCGCAACGCCTGCGGCAGAACGATATGGCCCATCAACGTGCCGGTCCGCATCCCGATGGCCTTTGCCGCCTCGACCTGGCCGGGGTCGACCGCGTTGATGCCGGCGCGACAGATCTCGGAGAAGAAGGCCGATGCCTGCACGCCAACCGCCAGCGCGCCTGCGGTGAAGGCGTCGACATTGATGCCGGTCAGGATCGGGAAGGCGAAGTAGAACCAGATGATCAGCACCACCGGCGCCGAGACCCGCAGGAACTCGACCACGGCGATGGTCAGGCTCCGCACCGGCGCCGGGCCGAAGCGGCGCAAGATGGTCAGCACCAGGCCCAGCGGCACGCCGATCAGCAGGGCCACGGCACACAACAGCAGGGTATGCCCGGTGGCCTGCAGAAGAACCGGCCAGTCCAGCATGACGATGCGGAAATCCCAGGTTCCCATTACGCCACGCCTCCGCTGCGGCGCACGGCCATCCGGTCATAGACCAGCCGCGCGGCATAGAGATCCTCCAGCGCACAGCCGACGGATTTGAACACGGTCCGCTCTGTCGGCATGCGCCGGGCCGGCCCGTCCAGCCGTACCAGATCGGCCAGATCGCCGCAGATATCGCTGGCAGCGATCACCCCGGCAGCCAGGGGTTGCTGGATGTCGCCGGCGCCATCCAGCGCGGCGCTGCGCAGATCCAGCCAGATCGACGCCCCTGCCACCGTCGCATCGTCGCTTTCGCGCATGTCCGGCTTGTAGCCTCCCACCAGATCGACATGCGCGCCGGGGCAGAGCCAGGCACCCCGCAGGACCGGCACCGTCGCGCGCGTCGCGGTGGTGATCACATCGGCATCGGCCGCCGCTGATGCCGCATCGGTGGTGGACACCACCTGCACCCCCGGCAGCCGCCGCGCGATCGCCCCGGCGGTCGCCGCGGCCCGCGCGGCATCCCGCCCCCAGACCGTGACGCGATCATAGTTCCGCACGGCCGCATGTGCCTCGGCCATCCAGGGCGCCAGCGGCCCGGTGGCAAAGACCGCCAGCCGGCGGGCGTCCGGCCGGGCCAGGTGGTCCGCCGCCAGGGCCGAGGCCGCGGCCGTGCGCAGGCTGGTCAGGGCAGCGGAATCGATCGCCGCCAGCAGCGCGCCTGTGACCGGATCGAACAGCGACACGATCTCGGCACTGGTGGGCAGGCCGCGCGCGCGGTTCGCGGGAACCGCACTCATCAGCTTTACGACGCGGCCGACACCCGGCGCCCATGCCGCCATGACAAGCAGGCTTGCGCCATCTGCCGGTTCGATCTCATGCCGCTGGCGTGGAGCCATCACGGCGCCCCGCCGGAATCCGTCGCGCAGGGCGGCAATCATCTCGGGCATGGTCACAAGCGCGGCAACCTCGCCGGCACCGATCCAGAGCGGCGATGTCACGATGCGGCGCCTTCCGGCAAAAAGGTCTCGTGCCGCAGGACCGCGCGCAGGAAAGCCTGCGTCCGCTCCTTCTGCGGCGCCCCGAAGACCTGCGCCGGTGGGCCTGCCTCGACCACGCGACCCTGATCCATGAACACGACACGGTCCGAAACGTCGCGCGCGAAGTCCATCTCATGGGTGACGATGATCATGGTCATGCCTTCGTCGGCCAGGTCATGCATCACCTTCAGCACCTCGCCCACCAGTTCCGGATCCAGCGCCGAGGTCGCCTCGTCAAACAGCATCAACCCGGGCTTCATCGCCAGGGCGCGGGCGATGGCGACGCGCTGCTGCTGGCCACCCGACAGGGCCGAGGGGTAGTAGAGGGCCTTGTCCGCCAGGCCCACTTTCTCCAGCAGGGCCAGCGCCTCCTGCCGCACTGCCTCGCGCGGGCGGTGCAGCACCTTGACCGGGCCGATCATCACATTGTCCAGCGCGCTCATGTGGGGAAAGAGGTTGAACCGCTGGAACACCATGCCGATATGGGTGCGCAGCCGGGCAAGCTCGGCCTCGGGGGGGCGGATCCAGCGCGCATCGGCATCGTGGCGGCCGATCTCCTCGCCCTCGTACAGCAGGCGCCCCGAGGTCGGATCCTCCAGCAGGTTGATGCAGCGCAGCAGCGTGGTCTTGCCCGATCCGCTGGGCCCGATCAGCGAAACCTTCTCGCCGCGGCGCACGGTGAGATCGATGCCTTTCAGAACCTCATGGGCATGAAAACTCTTGTGCAGCGCCTCGATGGCAACCTGGGGCGGCATCACCTGGGTCATGCGACGGTTCCTTCCTGCCGGACGGCGGGGCTGACGCCGGCGGGCGCCTTTCCGGCAATCTGGCGCAGCACAGCGCCGTCGGGGGCGGTCCTGCCACGCCAGGCGACATGGCCGTCGGGGCGCAGGATCAGCAGCGGGTATTCCCAGCCGGCAAGGCAGTCCTGCGGGCATTCGACCAGATGCAGCGGCACGGCCGCCGCCGCGGCGGCCACCAGCGTCGCCGCGGCGGCGCGGCGCCCCTCGTCACCCACGGCCAGCAGCGTGCAGCGCTCGGGCGACAGGAGGTCGTAGACCGATACCTGCCCCAGCATGGCATGCGGCAGCCGCGCGCCCGGCTGCGCAGTCGGCACATAGGTGACGATGTCGCGGTTGATCACCGGCTCGCCGGCATCGACGATCACTGACGAACGGTAGGTCTGGCCGAGGACGAGGCCGCGGCTGAAGAACTCCGTCATCTTGGCCGCGCGGATCTCGGCCGCGGTGGCGGCGCGCACCGCATCGGCAGCAGGCCCGGCATCCTCCAGCCCCAGCTTGTGGAAGGCCGCAGGGCGGCGGTCGTATTGCAGGTTCGCCTGTGCCACAACCGTGGCGCCATGGGGCCGGCGCTCGTCGGAATAGCTGTCGAGCAGCGCCTCGCCACCCCAGCCCTGCGCCACGGCGGCCAGTTTCCACCCCAGGTTCGACGCATCGCCAAGCCCGGTGTTCATTCCCAGCCCGCCGGTCGGGGGATGCAGATGCGCGGCATCGCCCGCCAGGAACACCCGCCCCCGCCGATAGCTGGACGCGACCAGGTGATGTGCCGTCCAGCCATCGATGCTCAGCACCTCTGCGCTGACCGGGGCGCCGCAGGCTGCCTCGATCCAGGGCTGCGGATCGGCGCGGACGGCAGCTTCCTGGTCCGGCGTCACATCCATCAGCGTCAGCCGGAATGTCTGCCCGTCGCTGCCGCAGAACCCGTCTGCCCGCGGGTTCACCAGCCAGAAGATCGCCGCATCGGCATGGCGGTTCACCGCATCCACCTCCGCGGCCCGGCATGTGATGTTCAGGTTCTGCGCCCGCCCGCCATCGCCTGAAAACGCGATTCCCGACAACCGGCGCACCGTGCTGGCACCGCCGTCCGCCCCCACCAGCCAGCGGGCATGCAGCGTCAGGCCGGTGTCCGTCGTGGCATGGATGCCGTCCGTCTCCTCGCGAAAGGCCGACAGCCGGGTCCGCTCCAGAATGCGCACGCTGGCGCAGGCCGCGGCATGCTGGCGCAGGATCGCCATGATCTCGTCCTGGTCGATCCGCAGGTATTCCTCGGGCGACAGGCCGGGCGGCGGCGGCTCGGGCGAGGATTCGAAGGCGTCGACAAAGCGCGTCAACTCATGCCCGGTCAGAGAGGTGACAAAGGCCACGTCGCGCACCGCACGCCGGGCCAGCGCCGCCTTGCGATGAATGTCTGGCGAGACGCCCAGACGGCGCATATATTCCATGGCGCGAGTGTTGATCGCATTCGCGCGGCGGTTCCGCCGTTCGGTCGCCTGGATGGGATCGCCGTCCAGCACCAGCGTCGGAATGCCGCGCAGGCCCAGATCCAGCGCCAGCGCCAGACCCACGGGTCCGGCACCGGCGATAAGGACATCTGTCGGCCTTGGTTCGGCGGGGGCAGTGTGCAACATCGAGATTCTTCCTTTTCCCGATGTTCCGATCTGCGGGGCACTGCCGACGATACCCTTGAACGGCGACGGCAGGGCCGCCCGACCGACGCGCGGATCCCGACGTCACCCCGCGAGGGTATCGCCCCCGCAGCACCCATGAGGAAATGCTGGCGCAGATGATCCGTACCTTTTCGCCGTGAGGGCATGACATGACTGCGCAAACCGAGATCTCTTTCCGGCCCATGGCCCCCGCAACCGCGACGATCGAGGATCTGCTCGACAAGGCACGCGCCTTGCGCGGAACACTCCGCGCCCAGCAGGCCGAGGCCGAAGCCCGCACCTATCCCTCGCGCGAGATCTACGAAGCGTTCCTGGACGCCGGCTTCTTCCGGGCCATGACCCCAAAGGTCTATGGCGGCTATGAGATGTCGCTTCGCGATTTCTACCGGCTGGTCATGGAAATCGCCAAGGGCTGCCCCTCCACCGCCTGGTGGTTCTGTCTTGGCGCCCACCATGCCGTCAACGTCTCCTCCTATTTCCCGAAGTCCGCGCAGGATCGGATCTTTGCCGACACGCCGGATTTTTCCGCACCCTGGAGTTTCAACGGCGTCAATCTGTCCTGGACCAAGGTCGAGGGCGGATGGCGGGTCTCGGGCACCTGGATGTTCTCGTCGGGGATCCCGCATTCGACCTGGTTCATGGGCGGCGGTCCCCTGCCCGACGACGCCCTGCCCGCCGGTGCAACCGCATGGGAAGCGCCGATGATCAGCCTGATCGTGCCCAAGGGCCAGTACGAGATGCTGAACGACTGGGGCTCGATCCTCGGCATGAAGGCTTCGGGTTCGCATTCCGGCCGGCTGACGGATGTCTTCGTACCCGATGACATGGTGCTCATCATGGATCGCTCGAAACCCATCGACGGCAAGACCCCGGGCGGAGCGGCCTATGGCAACCCGCTCTACAATGGCCTGATGAACGGCTTCGTGGAGGGTGGGCTGGCGGCCATGGCCGTGGGCTGCGCCTATGCCGCCATCGACGCCTATGTCGAGACCATCACCAAGCGGCCGGTTGGCAAGGGCGGTGCGAGCGCGCCAAGCCGCGCGTCCAACGTGCATTACCAGCGGCCGCTGCTGCAGGCGCTGACGGTTGCCGATGCCACCCGCAACATGGTGCTGGAGGGTGCCGAGACCTACCGGCTCTTCGCGCAAGAGGCGATGACGGGCAAGGCGCCCTTCTCGCTTGAACGCGGGATGCGGATGGATGGCGTCTACCAGCTGGCCGAGAAGATGATCTGGGAGATGATCGCCGACCTGTGCCGCAACGCCGGGTCCGGCGCGCTGCGCGACGGGCAGATGCTGCAGCGCTACTACCGCGACATCACCACCCTGTGCACCCGTACCGGCCAGGCTGACCATCGCACCGAATTGACGGTGGGCGAATATTTCCGCAACCGCGGCATCGCGGTCTGACCCCCAGGAGATCGCGATGCCGCGCCCCGGCAGCCCCCGGCTGCCGGGTCTTTCTTTGCCCGGGGGCGCGTCGCACCGCGGGGCATTGCCCCAGGGCCGGGACAGAACAGGCCCCGTCCGCGATGGACGGGGCCTGTCGTGGTCGCGGCGATGAAGGCCTTCAGCCGATCACTGCACTTGCCGTCGTCTCGATGCGGATACCGGGCGGTCCGACCAGATCGGCCACCACAACCGTGGCCCTGGTCGGCCAGGGGGCCTTGGTAAAGACCTCGTCCCAGGCCTTGTTCATGCCGGGCAGATCACCCTTGTCGATGATGTAGATCGTCACCTGCGCGACATCGGCCGCGGTCCCGCCCGCAGCCTCTACATTGCGGACCAATGCCTGAAACGTTGCCTTGGCCTGCGCATAGCCATCGCCGCCGACAAAACGATCGTCTTCGTCGCTTGGGATATTGGTGGCAAAGAGATGGTGCCCCGCCAGCGTGGCCGGGCTGATCTTCGCCGGCAGATCCGGGCCAATCTTCCTGTGCATGTCATTTCCTTTCCGGGACTTGTCGCCGCCACCTCAGGCGGCGGGCTGCATGGAGGGCGTGATCTCGACCAGAAGCCGGGTATAATCCGCCTCGGGGTTGTCCAGCACGCGATCCGTCGGGCCGGTCTCGACGATCCGGCCCCCCTGCATCACCGCAACCCGGTCGGCCAGTGACCGCACCAATGCCAGGTTGTGGGTGACGAAGATCATTGAAACCTGCCGTTCCTCCTGCAGGGATTTCAGCAGCCGCACGATGGCGGCCTGCACGCTGACGTCCAGCGCCGAGGTGATCTCGTCGCACAGAAGCACGTCGGGGTCGGTGGCCATGGCCCGGGCGATGGCAACGCGCTGCCGTTCACCGCCCGACAGGTCGGACGGGTACAAGCTGGCCACCCTTTGGGACAGCGACACCATGTCCAGCAGTTCGGCAATGCGCGTCCGGTCCGGCGTCTCGCCGAAGGTCCGGATCGGCGCGGCGATCGCCTCGGCCACGCTGCGTCGCGGGTTCAGCGCGGTGAACGGGCTCTGGAACACGTATTGCAGGCGCTTGCGCTGCGCGGGCGTGCGGTCACGCGCCAGGTTGGCCAGCGTCTCGCCATCCAGCACGATGGCCCCGGCCGAAGCGTTGTGCAGCCCGATGATGGTCCGTGACAGCGTGCTTTTGCCAGAGCCGGATTGCCCGACCAGTGCAAGACATTCCCCCGGCGCAAGGTCAAGCGCAACCCCGTGCAGCACCTGGCGCCGGTCGTAATGCGCATCCAGCCCGACCACGCGCAGAACCGGCGCCGCGGGCGGGCCGGCCGGCGACGTCGCAGTTGCAGGCGCGGGCACTGCGCGGCCGAAGTGGTGGCGGCAGGAAATGTCCGGCGCGGCGGCAATCAATTCGCGGGTATAGGCGTGTTGTGGCCGGGCGAAAACCTCGGCCACCGGCCCCTGTTCGACGATATGGCCGGATTTCATCACCATGACCCGATGCGCCACGCCCGCCACGACCGGCAGGTCATGCGTGACATAAAGTGCTGCAACCTGATGGTCGGCACACAGCCGGCGCACGGTGCGCAACACGGAATCCTGGGTCAGCACGTCCAGCCCGGTCGTCGGTTCGTCCAGCATCACCACGGCCGGGTTCAGCAGGAACGCCATGCCGATGCAGATCCGCTGCTTTTGCCCGCCGGAAAGCTGATGGGGATATTTGCGCAGAAAGGCCCGGTCATCGGGAAGATCCAGCGCCCGCATCATCGCGGCGATGCGGGCGGCAGCGTCACGCCCCTTCCGGCCATGCGCCGACAGTGTCTCGGCCAGTTGGGTTCCGATGGTCAGCCGGGGCGACAGCGCCGCCGCCGGATCCTGCGGGATGTAGGAGACGACTGCGCCGCGCATGCGGCGCAGTTCGGCCTCTGGCGCGCGCCGCATGTCGGTCCCGTCCACCCGGATCTCTCCGGCCGAAACCTCTGCCCCCTTGCGCAGATAGCCCAGCAGCGTCATCCCGATGGAGGTTTTGCCCGAACCGGATTCGCCGACCACGCCCAGAATCTCGCCCCGGCCGATCGAAAACGTCACGTCCGAGACGACCTCCTCGCCGGTGGCGCTCAGCCGCACGCACAGGCCCTGCACGTCAACGACAGCGGTCATTCCGTCCTCCCCGCCGCGCGGGCGATGGCATCGGCCAGCAGGTTCACCCCGATCACGAAAGCGGCGATGCATAGGATCGGCGCCACCACGGCCCAGGGCTGAAACAGCAGGCCATCGCGGGATTCATTGATCATCAGGCCCCATTCCGGCGTGGGTGGCTGGGTGCCGAAGCCGATGAAGCTGATCCCGGTGATCAGCCCGATGGACCAGGTCAGGCGGAACCCGGCCTCCACCATCAGCGGCGTCGTCACATTCGGCAAAATCTCGTCGCGCAGCAATTGCCAACGCGACATGCCGATGGCCTCGGCATATTCGACATATTCGTTGCGCACGATGTCCATCGTCGCCGCCCGTGCGGTGCGTGCGATGGACGGGATGAAGACCAGCCCCGTCGCCAGTGTCAGGATCACCTGATTTGCGCCAATGACCGAAACGAACATCAGCACCAGAACCCGCTCGGGCACCGCCAGCACCACGTCGAGAAGCCGCATGATCACCGCATCGGTTCGCCCGCCGGCATAGCCCGCGACAAGGCCCAGAACAGTTCCCGCCAGCATGGCCAGCGCGGTGGCCGACAGCGCCATCGTCATCAGGATCCAGCCGCCGTTCAGGATGCGCGATAGCACATCGCGCCCCATGTTGTCGGCGCCCAGCCAGGTCACGGCATCGGGCGGCTGGAACGGCATCGCGACAAAATCATAGGGCGAATGCGGCGCAATCCAGGGGCCGGCCACCGACAGGGCCACCACGGCCAGCAGGACGCCAAGACCGATACGGCCGCGGGTCTGCCGAAGCGCGCGGCGCAAAAGCCCGGGACGCTGCGCCGGAACCGGCAGATCGGCCGGGCCAGTGGCGAGAAGCTGTTCCTCGATCATGCTCACCGGGCACTCCGATACTGGGGATTGGCGTAAAGGATCAGCACATCGGCAATCAGGTTGATCACCATGTAGCAGGCCGCGAAGGACACGATCACGGCCTGCACCAGCGGCAGGTCCCGGCTGGTCATGGCGTCGGTCATCAGCGCGCCGACCCCGGGATAACGGAACAGGTTCTCGATCACCACCGAGCCGCCCAGCATCAGCGCGGTGGAAAGCGCGGCGCCCTGGATCACCGGCGCCGCGGTGTTGGGCAGCGCATGGCGAAACAGGATGCGCGCCTCTGACACGCCCTTCAGCCGCGCCATCTGCACATATTCCGAATTCAGCGCATCGATCATCGACGAGCGGACCAGCCGCGTCAGATAGGGCAGCGCCGACAGGACCAGAACCAGAACCGGCAGCGCGATCTGCGCGGGATACCACAACGGCAACTCGCCAGGCGGGATCATCGCCGCGGCGGGCAACAGGTTGAAAAGCCCGATCGACAACAGAAGGACAAGGAAGATGCCCTTGGCAAATTCAGGGATCGAGCTCATGCCCAGGAGGGTATAGTCGGCCAGATGGTCGAACAGGCTGTTGCGCCACAGCGCCGTCAGCACGCCCAGCAGGACCGCCAACGGAATGGCGAACAGGCTGCCAAGCGCGACAAGAACCAGCGAATTGACCAGTGCCGGCCCGACAAGCTCGCCAACCGGCAATGCGGCGCCAGCCCAGGACCGGCCCAGATCGCCCCGCAGCATGCCGCCAACCCATTCCAGATATTGCGTCACCAGAGGCCGGTCGAGGCCAAGCTTCTCGCGCAGATCGGCAATCGCCTCGGGCCGCGCCATCTCGCCCAGAATGATCTGGGCCGGATCCTCCGGCATGGCCTTGAACGCCAGAAAGACCATGATGGTGACGGCAGCCAGCGCAAGCAGGCTGCCGGCGACGCGGCGGATCAGCCATCCCGCCGCGCGGCGGACGGGCTGCAGGCGCGACGGGGTGGCGATGGCGGGTCCCGATCCCATGTCAGGCCAGCGACAGCACGCCGAACCGGCACCGCCCCAGACCCAGACCCGATGCGTCGGGAACCACGCCCTTCACCCGGTCGCTGAAGGCATCGGCCGCCTTGGGGAAGGCCGGCAGCAGATAGCCGCCCTTGTCGAACTGGATTTCCTGCATCCGCTGCATGATCCCGTGCCGGTTACCGGCATCCGGTTCGGCCGAGACCTGGTCGAACAGGCTCTTGAACTCATCATCGGCAAAGCGGGTGGAGTTCAGCGTCGAATAGGGCCCGTCCGAGATGGCGCACATGGTATGATACGACAGGCCGGGGAACAGGCCAAAGCTGAACGGGCTGTCCAGAACCTCGGGGCTTCGCGAGGCCGCGGCCTCCAGCTTCTTGATGTTCACCGTGACGCCGATCTTCGAAGCCTGGTTGGCGATGACCTGTGCCGCCTCTACCATGCCAAAGCGCACCGGCGCCACGACCAGCGTGCATTCCATCCCCTCGGCGCCGGCTTCCTTCAGCAGGGCCTTGGCCTTTTCCGGGTCGTGGCTGCGCATCAGGCTGCCGTTGTAATCGGGATCCATTGGCGAATAGAGGTCATTGCAGACCGAGGCATTGCCGCCGAAGGCCTGGGCCACCGCCTCGTCGCGGTCGACCATCAGCCGGAATGCCTGCCGGACGCGGTTGTCGGCGAACGGGCCTTCATCGACGCGCATCGAGAACGGGTTGAACAGCCCGGTGTCCGACAGCAGGGTCGAGACGTCCTCGCGACCCTCCAGCATCTTCAGCATGCTCAGTGGCAACTGGTTCATCGCGTCGATCTGCCCGCCGATAAGGGCGTTCACCCGCGCAAAATCATCCTTGAAGTTCAGCGCCACCACCTCGTCGAGGATCGGGCGATCGCCCCAGTAGTTTTCGTGCCGGACCAGTTCGATCTGCTGGCCGGGCGTGATCGACTTGATCTTGTAGGGGCCCGTGCCGACCAGATTGTCCAGCGAGAAATCGGTAGGCACCACGCCCATGACGCCGCCGTCGCCGAAGGCCAGTTCGAAGAAGGCAAACGGCGCCTTCAGCTTGAAGCGGACGGTGCGCTCGTCCAGCGCGGTCATGTTGTCGAGATCGACGAAGGCCAGTTGCCCGGCAGCATATCCCGGGCTTTTCGGGTCCAGGATGCGCCGGACGGTGAACATCAGATCCTCGGCCGTCAGCGTCTTGCCGTTGTGAAACTCCACTCCGGCCGGCAGTCGCACATCCCATTGGTCCAGCGTCGCATTGGGCGTGATCTCCTCGGCCAAGGAGCGGTTCAGCAGAAAATCGGGGCCGACCTGGGTGATCTGCTCGAAGATCGACTGCGACAGCGCACCGACCGCAAGGCCGACCGGGGCATGCGGATCGAACCGTTCGGTGCTGCCGCCACCGGCAAAGCCCAGGCGCAGCAAACCGGCGGTGGTCTGCGCACTGGCATAATCCCGGCCAAGCCCCGACAGGCCCATCAGGGTGGCGCCGCCCGCAACCTGCATGAATCCCCGGCGGGAAAGGAAAGGAGACCTGAGTGCCATCTGTATTTCCTGTTGGCTGGCCATCGCGGAACGGCGACGGTCTGTGTTGGGATCGCAAGAATTCCTGTGCGTGAGCTTCATCTTTTCCAAGAGGGCCGACGATACCCTCAGGCGGTTACTCTGACACGGCCCGTCCTGTCAGAGGTCCAGCACCAAGCGATCGTCCGGCCGGATCGCCCGCGAGACGCAGAGCATGATCCGGTCGTTCGCCGCACGCTGCTTTGCCGTCAGCAGGACATCGCGGTGATCGGCATCGCCCGCCAGAAGGGCCGTTTCGCAAGACCCGCAATTGCCCTCCTGGCAGGACCGGCGCACCTCGATCCCCTCGTCGTCCAGCACGTCCAGGATGCTGCGGTCGGCCGGAATGTGCAGGGTGCAACCGCGCCGGGCCAGCGTCACGTCAAAGGCGAAATCGCCCTCGCGATGTGCGGCAACGCCGCTGAACCGTTCCGACCGGACGGTGACGCCGTGTTCGCCGGCCCGCTCCTCCACCGCTTCGCGCAAGGCATCGCCGCCGCAGACATAGATCTCTGCCCCGCGCGTTGCAGCGGCCCGGACCAGCGCATCAATGTCGGCGCGCGGCCCTTCGTCCCGGGCATGCAGGGTACCGCCCAGATCGGCAACCTCGGCAGCATAGGCCATGCCGGTCCGCCGGCGCCCGCAATAGGCGACCTCCACCTCGCGACCCGCCGCCCGCGCCGCCCGGGCCAGGGCCAGGATCGGCGTCACCCCGATCCCGCCGGCCACGAAGCTGATCGCCGCCCCGGGTTCCAGGGCGAAATGGTTGCGGGGGCCGCCGACATGCAGCCGCATCCCCGGCCGCAACTCCTCGTGCACGAAACGCGACCCGCCGCGGCTGGCCGACTCGCGGAACACCGCGACCAGCCAGCGCTTGCGGTCAGAAGGGTCGCCGCACAACGAATATTGCGCCGCCCGGCCCGGCTGCAGCCACAGATCCACATGCGCACCGGCCTCCCAGGCGGGCAGGTCGCGGCCCTCGGGATCGCGAAGTTCGATCTCGATCACGTCTTCGGCCACCAGTCGCAGCGCCATGACCGTCAGAATCCGGGTGTCAGCGGCCTGGGCCGGCGTGACCACCGGGGCGGTGCTGCAAATATTCGTGCGGATGGGCGCCGCCACAACCGGCTGCCATTCGACCGGAAACTTCTTCGGCGCCCGGAACACCCAGCCCGAGACCTCGATCTGGCTGTCGGGTTGCTGACGCAGGCCCGGCAGGGCGGCCACCATTTCCTGCAACATGATCTCCTCGACCTTGCGGGCGAAGAAATGCCCGGCGCAGAAATGCACGCCATTGCCAAAGGCCTGATGCGCTCGCGCCGCGCGCAGCATGTCAAAGCTGTCGGGATCGTCGAACCGGGTCTCGTCACGGTTCGCCGAACCGAGAACCACCTGGACAATGGAGCCGGCCGCAATGTGCTGACCGTGCAGATCAACATCCTGCGAGGCCTGCCGCTCGACCGAACCGATCGGTGCGATCCAGCGCAGCCCTTCGTTGATTGCGGGCAGGATGTATTCGTCGGGGTTCTCGCTCAGCATCCGCCATTGTTCGGGGCGCGAGAACAGCCCCATCACGGTGCTGCCCGCTGCATGGCCCGGCTCCTGCATTCCGCCCAGCAGAATCACCCGCAGCGAGGGGGTGATGAACTCGAACGGCCGCGCGCCCTGCTCCGGCGTCCGCCCGGCCCAGAGCATGTGCGACATCATGGAATCGTCGGGATGGGCGGCAAGATGTTCCAGCTTCGGCCGGATCACCCGCGCGATCTCGGCCGAGGCCGCATCGGCAATGGCGAACCCCTCCGGCTCCAGCCCGAAATTGGCAATGCCCAGGTTCAGATCGTGGAACCAGCGCCGCAGCGTATCGGCGCCGACCAGATCGTCCAGCCCCATGACATGGCGCAACGCCTCGACGCTGACGGGTTCCAGATAGTCGCCCATCAGTTCGGCGCGACCATTGGCGCGGATCGCCTCCAGCCGGCCGCGCGCGATGGGCCGAACGACGGCATCCACCATGTCGTTGACGGCATTCGGCTGCAGCCTGGGGTCAACCCCCTTGCGCAATTCGTCATGGACCTCGCCGTCCGAGGTCAGCACATTGGGTGATCCGAACACCCGCTGCAGCGTGGGGTGGTCCTTGGCGCCGACAAAGCCCATCTTGCCGGTACCGATGGCTTCGCAATCCTCAAACCGGGTGGCGAACCAGACCCCTGCCGCCGGCACGAAGGCCACCGGCGCCTCGCGGCGCAATCGCGCATAGATCGGATAGGGGTTCTCCTCCAGCATATCCAGGGTGATGCTGTCGAGGAAGGCGGCGATATCGTTCATGGCATTCATTCCCGTCCGGCCCCGGTCATGAACCGGAAGGCTGTGGATTGCCGGCCCTGCATCGGGGCCTGCGGACCGGGTGTCCAGACGGAACCATCCGGGCGCGCGGTCTGAGGCAGCGGCCAGGTCCTGACGCTAAGGCGGTGCTGAATTGGCATCCATCCCTCCGAAAGGTGACGTCTTTCAGGCGCCCCGTTCGTCCAGCGCCGCATAACGACGCTGGAAATACATCAGGGCTTTGCCCTCGTCACCCAGCCGGATGTCGGCCACCTGTGCCAGAAAGATCGAATGCGTGCCGGATTCCATGACATTCTGCACCCGGCAGTCGAATGCCACCAACGCACCATCCAGCACCGGCGCCCCCGTCACCAGAACGCCGTGATCGATGCCATCGAGCCGGGATTCGGATGGCACGCCGGTCTGCCCGGCAAAATGCCCGGCCAGATCGACATGGTCATGCGTCAGGACATTGACGCAGAACAGGCCGTTCCCGCGGATCACCGCATTGGCCCGCGCATTGCGGTTCAGGCAGACCAGCAATGTGGCCGGCGTATCCGTGACACTGCTGACCGCGGTGACGGTCGTCCCGCAGCGGCCCGCCGGGCCATTCGAGGTGACGACACAGACGGCTGCCCCCAACCGGGACATCGCCTCGCGAAAGATATTGCGGTCGACAGCGGTTTCCATGCCTTGTGCTCCGTCCATCATGCCTGTCTCACCTTGTCCCTTTCACCCGCCTCGCCGAGCCCAGACGCCCAGGATACTCAGACCCACAGGCGCAAGGCGCCTGCCACTGTCCGCCGTTCAAGGCTGCAGCCCAAGGATCGCCCCTAAGGCCGGCCATAATATGGCGCTGGGTCTTGTCAGCCTGGCCTCCGGGCTGGATGCGAACCCCGTCGGCGGATGCTGCTGTCGCGCGCCCGGGTCAGCACCGGCCGCCCGATGCTCCGCCATTTCAGCGCGTCGTCCCATACCCCTGAGAGGTGAACCCGCGCTGCACGGCACAGCGCCCCAGCAGCTAGGCGGTCCATGCCGGGGCCGACAGCAGCCGTCGGGTGGTCCGCCGTCCTGCAAGGGATCCGTTCCACCACCGCTGCACCCGGCGGCAGGCGCAGCGGCGGCGGTTCCAGATCGACCGGCCTGCAAAGCGCCGCGCCGCATTCCACGGATTCGTTCGGTTGCTCGCCGGGCTTTTCGGCCTGGCATGCCCCGCAGATATTGGATGGCAGCCTTGTGGCCCGGGTTCGTGGCCATGATGGCATCGAGCTATGCGTCCGGCCAGGCCAGGCCAGGCCAGGCCACGATACCGGTCAGCGCGCGCACATCCTGATCAGATCCTCGGGATAGCGTTCGCCCAGAATGTCCACCGCGGAAACTGCGGCGTCGATCTGCGCCATGTCGGCGTCATCAAGCCGCACCGCAGCGGCGGCCATGTTCTCGCGCAGGCGCGCAAGGTTTCGTGTTCCGGGGATCGGTACGATCCATGGCCTGCGCGTCAGCAGCCAGGCGAGGGCGATCTGTGCCGGCGTGATGCCCCGGTCCCCCGCAAGCTGGCCGATACAGGCAACAAGCCCGGCATTTGCCGCCCGCGTCTCGGCATCGAACCGGGGAATGCGGCTGCGGATGTCACCATCGGCGAAGGTCGCCGTGGCGGCCATCTTGCCCGTCAGGAAGCCACGCCCCAGCGGCGCATAGCAGACAAGGCCGATGCCCAGATCTTCCAGAACCGGCAACACATCTGTCTCGATCTCGCGGAACCACAGCGAATATTCGCTCTGCACCGCGGCCACGGGCTGCACCGCATGCGCCCGCCGGATCGACGGGGCGCCCGGCTCGGACAGGCCGAAATGCAGCACCTTGCCCTGGCCGATCAGACGTTGCACCGCGCCGGCCACCTCCTCCATCGGCACGTCGGGATCGACGCGATGCTGGTAAAGCAGGTCGATGCGGTCGGTCCGCAACCGCCGCAGGCTGCCCTCGACGGCCCGGGCGATATGTTCGGGCCGGCTGTTCAGCCCCTCGCCGCGCGCGCCGGTTTCCGGATCGATGTTCATCCCGAATTTCGTTGCGATGACGACCCGGTCGCGGATCGGCGCAAGGGCTTCGCCTACGATTTCCTCGTTGCGGAAGGGGCCGTAGATCTCGGCCGTGTCGTAGAAGGTCACGCCGGCCTCGAAGGCATCGCGAAAGAACCGCACAGATGCCGCACGATCCGCATCCTGGCCATATCCCATGCAGCCAAGACCGGGAACCGACACCTCCGGACCATTCCTCGACAAAGCGCGTTTCAGCATCTGCTCCCCCGTCCTGCAACCCGCCCCGGACGCCGATCCCGGCGCGCCGGCGGTCCTTCATCAATGCGCATTTTCCAACGCGCGGCAATTTCGTGCCACCCGGCGCTTTCCCGAACCATTCCGTAGCAGATGGCGGCAAGGGCCTGTCATCCGATGCCGGTATCGATCAAGGGGAGCCCTGCGCGACCCGGACGGCCCCGGCAAGGGCTCAGCGGCTGTTTCGCCATTCGATCGCGGCCTTCAACCCATTTTCCGCGCGGATGCGGTTGAACTCGCTGCGTTCCGTGCCGCCGGCGGCCTCGATGAAAATATCGGTCTCCACCGCCGCCAGCAGGGCGCTGCGCATTCCGCGCAGATCAAAGCTGCGATTGATCGCACGCTTGGTCAGTTCGACCGACAGCGGCGCGGCAGCCACGATCTCGCGCGCCTTGCCCAAGGCCCGGGCGACATGTTCCCCGGCAGGCACGGTTTCGGTGACAAGGCCGATTTCCGCGGCCCGCCGGGCGCCGACACGGTCGTTGCCGGTCAGCAGCATGTCCTTGGCATGTTTCGGCCCGATCATCCACGGCAGCACCAGGGCGACGATCCCGGAGCCGAACCGCACCTCGGGCTCGCCGAAAATCGCGTCTTCGGCGGCGATGGCGATGTCGCAGGCGATGGCCAGTTCCAGCCCGCCGCCGATGCAATGGCCGTGGATGGCCGAGATCGTCGGCTTCGGGCAATCCCAGAACTGCATGATGAAATCGAAATCCGCCTCCAGCACCCGGCGCCAGTCGGCAATCGTGCGCTGGCCCACCGCCGCGGATTCCTTGAGGTCGAACCCGGCCGAAAAGGCCCGGCCCTCGCCCGACAGGACAAAACAACGCACCGCAGGATCGTGCTGCAGGGCCGAGACGACGCCCGTGACCTCGCCCATCAGCGTGGTGTTGATCGCGTTCAGGACGCGCGGCCGGTTCAGCACGATATGGGCAATGCCGTCCCCGGTCAGTTCGACGCGGATGGTTTCATAGTCAGTGGCCATGGCATGATGCCTCCTTCCGGCGCAGGGTCAGGCAGTCCACGGCCACGGCCCCCGTCGGGCCGGCCAGAACCGGGTTGATCTCGATTTCGGCGATCCGCCCCGCCGCCCCTGCGGCAAAGGCGGTGAACCGCGCGATCAGCGCGCACAGCGCGTCCAGGTCGACGGGCGCCCGTCCCCGCGCCCCGGTCAGCAGCGGATAGCCCTGCAGCCCCTCCAGTGCGCGACGGGCCGCAGCCGCCGAAACGGGCGGAAGAAGCGTGGTGACATCGCGGAATATCTCGGTGAACACGCCGCCAAGACCCAGAGTGACGAGCGGGCCAAAGTCGGGATCGGTGGTCATGCCGAGGATCAGTTCCACCCCCGAGGCCATGGCCTGCACAAGGATCGGGGCATCGGGATGGCGCATGACCAGCGTGCGATAGGCCGCTTCGGCCTGAACCGCCGAGGTCAGGCCCAGGATTACGCCGCCAAGATCGGATTTATGCGCAATCGCGGCATCGTCGATTTTCAGCACGACAGGCCAGCCGTGGCGGTCGGCAAAGGCCGCGATCCCGGCCGGCGACGTGACCTCGGCAAAGGCGGCGACCGGGATTCCGGCCAGATCCAGCAGGCGGAACCCCTCGGCGCTACGCAGGCTGTCGTCCGGCGCGGCGTCAAGGATCGCTGCCGCCGCCGGGGACAGGGGAGAGGTTGCCGGGGTATCGGCGGGCGGGCGCCCGAAGCGATAGCGTTGCAGATGGTGCAGCGCGGCCAATCCGCTTGCAGTGCCCATCAACACCGCTATCCCCCTGCCCCGCAACTCCTCGGCAATCACCGGCGAGGTTGTCGTGGCGATATTGCCCATCACCGCCACCGGCTTCTGCGTCGCGGCCTGCACCTTGCGGACTGCCGCTGCCGAAAGCTCTGAGAAATTGCGGTCGGGCGGCAGGTTCGTCGCCATCACCACAATGCCAATGCCGGGATCGGCCGCCATCGCGGTCAGCACCGGCGCCATGATGTCCCCGCCGTCACCCCAGTAATCCAGCGGGTTCGACGCCTCCATCCCCGGGTCCAGATAGGTCTGTACGGCGGCCAGAGTCTGCGGCTGCAGCGCGGCGAATGCCAGCCCCTGGTCCGCGGCAAGATCGGAAATCAACTGCCGCTCGCCCCCTGAATCGGTGCCGAGTGCGATCCCCGGCGCCGTCATCGGGCGGGTCATCGCCAGCAGCTCGGCCGTGTCCAGCAACTCGTCCAGCGTGCGGACCTGGATGATCCCGTGATGCGCGAACACCGCGTCATAGGCCGCGTTCGCCCCCGACAGCGCACCGGAATGCGAGATCGCAAAGTTCCGTCCCGCCTCGCTGCGCCCCAGTTTCAGCACGACGATGGGCACCCCCTTCGCCTCGGCCTGCGTGGCAGCGGCGCGAAACCCGGCAGGATTGCGAATCGTCTCAAGCACGCAGACGATGACGCGGACTCCGGTGTGCTCCAGCAGGAAGCCGATGTAATCGGCAACCGTCGTCGCAAGCTCCTGCCCCGCCGAGATGGCATAGTCAAAGCCCATCTGACGCCGGTTGCCGACCAGCCCCGACCATGTGGACCCCGAATGCGAGATCAGTGCCACCCTCGACGGCACCGGCAGCGACCGGAACGGCATTCCCGTGACCTGCAGGCCGTCGACCAGGTTCAGAAACCCCATGCAATTCGCCCCGCAGACAGCCATGCCAGCATCCGCCGCGATCCGCCGCACCGTCTGCGCAACGGGGCGGCCGTCTGCGGCCTCGCCATGGGCCCGGCCGAAAAGAACCGCACCGCGCACACCGGCTGCTGCGGCCTCCTCGAAGGCGGCAGGCAGGCGGGCGTCGCCCACCACCAGCGCCGCGCAATCCACCCCGCCGGGGATGGCCGCAATATCGGAATGGCACGGCAGGCCGTCGATCTCGTCATAGCGCGGGTTGACCAGATGGACCTGGCCGGCGAAATCCAGCGACCGGACCGAACGCAGCAGCGTTGCACCAAAGCTGTCCGCCCTGGGGCTGGCCCCGACAATCGCCAGCGACCGCGGGCGCAGCAGGGCCGAGACGGGTTGGGTCATGCCACACCTTTGGTCATGTCGGCAGCAGCGATGCCGCCCAGAAATTCGCGGGTGATCGCCAGCCCGTCATAGATCGCCTCTTCGGCACTGCGGGCGATGGTGCAATCGCCGAGCGTGGCGACGGCTACGCCCATTCCTTGCAACGCACGCTCCAGCCCGGTCTCCGGCGCCCGACCCGAGGTCAAGACGACGGTATCGACCGCCTCCAGGATGATGGGCTGGCCGCTGGCACCGTGCAGGAAATAGGCCGTGTCACCATCCACCCCGAAGATGCGGGCATAGGGGATGACCTCGATGCCGGCCTGATGCAGCTTGCCGGCCCAATGGTCGCGGACATATTGCTGCAGGTTCTGCCCGGCACAGATGCCGTTCACCGCCAGCCGGACATGATGCCCCCTGCGGTTCAGCAGGATCGCGACCCCGATCCCGGTCCAGTCGCAGCGCCAGTCGGCCACCACGACCCGCGCACCGGGCGCAGCCTTGCCGGCCAGCAGATCCGTGGCCTCCACCACATGGCCGGTCTCGCGGCCCTCGACCGCGGTGTCGACAGGGGTGGAGCCCGTGGCAAGAAGGACGGCATCGGGCGCGATCTCGCGCACCATGGCCGGGGTCACGCGGGTGTTCAGCCGCACATCGACCTGCTGCAATGCCAGTTCGGTCGCAAGATTCGTCACCAGCCCGCCAAACTCTGCCCGGTCCGGCAAAAGTTGCGCCAGCACCGCCTGCCCGCCCAGTTGCGCCGCGGCCTCGGACAGGATGACCCTGTGCCCCATCTCGGCCGCCGTCACCGCGGCCTTCATCCCCGCCGGGCCGCCGCCCGCGACCAGCACCTTCAGCCGCCGCGGCGCGGCCGGCACGGCAACCGGCAGCCGCAGTTCGCGCCCTGTCGAGGGGTTCTGGATGCAGGAAATCGAATAGCCGGCATGGAAATGCCCGATACAGGCCTGGTTGCAGCCGATGCAGGCGCGGATCTCTTCGCCCCGGCCCTCGCGCGCCTTGCGCGGCATTTCCGGGTCGACAATCAGCGCACGGGTCATGCCGCACATGTCCGCCTGGCCGGCGACCAGCACCCCCTCGGCGATCTGCGGCTGGTTGATGCGGCCCGCGACGAAGACCGGTACCGAGACCACCGCCCGGATCGCGGCGGCCCTGGGCGCGACATAGGCGGTGTCGATCTCCATCGGCGGCACCACATGGATCGACCCGCCAAGACCCGACATCGTGCCGAGCGTGGTGTTGATGTAATCGACCAGCCCATCGTCGGACAGGCGGCGGCAGATGGTCAGGACGGAGGCCGCATCCAGCCCGCCGTCTTCGACCTCGTCGGCCGAGATGCGCAGCCCGACCACCACCCCTTCGCCCACCGCGCGGCGGACGGCCTGCAGCGCCTCGCGCAGCGGCCGCAGCCGGTTTTCCGCCGAACCGCCATACATGTCGTCGCGCCGGTTGACCGAGGGGTTCAGGAACTGCGCGAACAGCAGCCCGTGGCTTGCCATCAGCTCGACGCCGTCATAGCCCGCCTCGGCATAGCGGCGGGCGCCATCGGCTGCCGCGGCGATGATCTCGGCCACCATCTCGGTCGGCATCTCGCGCGGGACGACGTGAAAACGGTTCTCGGGCACCGACGATGGCGCAAAGACCACGCCACGCATGCCGTTCATCATCCGCCGCGTCACCCGCCCCGAATGCGACAACTG